>NZ_NPEA01000003.1:300000-457806 GCF_002812205.1 Leptospira neocaledonica | reverse complement strand
TATCGTTTGTATTTGTTGGAAGTTCTGTTGGAATTGAGCATCCGTACTTGCAAGTGAGTTCTGCATACTCGTAAATTCGGTTTGCAAATTTTTCAAAGCGGTCTGGAACTCATACATTCCAACCTGAGTATTATCTTGGAATTTTTGGTTCCAGGCATTTAAAGCCAAACTTTCCGAAGTATTACTTACTGGGCTTTGGTTTGTTAAGGTGTCTACCTGGGTATTTTGAAGACTCGCCAAGAAATAACTTCTTTCTTGTTCGATCCTATATACCGCCTGGTTCTCCCAATCTTTTGCGGCTTGTTGTTGCTCCATCTGCAAATAGCTAGTAACGTAATCTATATATCCTTGGTTTCCTGCTATTTCATCACTATTCGTTATCGTACTTAATATATTCGAAAATTCTATGTTAGATTGGTTTTCCCAGTCTGACCAAAAATAATTAAACCCCTGCCCGATGAGCTGATCCCAGGTTGCTACATCTGATAAATAATATGCCTGCTGAAAAAGACTGTCCCATTGAGAAGACTGGTAGGCTCCAGTCGGTAACTCCATGCTTCCCGGATCTACAGCTTGAGATTTTAAAGTTCCTTGGAAGGGAAATAGAACGAATCCTACCAATATAAAATATACTCTCATTCTGCGCAAAAACGATACGGTTAGCTGTGACATAAACACTACCCTAAGATGGCTTAAATCACAAAAAAATGGCTTTTTCTCCTTCATTCAAGAGTAATTTGCAAATTTGAAAAAACTTTCTTGGAAATAGCGAAACTAACTTTTGAGATGATAGCATGACTTTACGAAAGGAAGCCCTTAAGGTATAGGTGTATCTCAAATTGGGTATTAAAACTTCGTTTCGATTAAATAAATAAGCCAAGAAGGATGAAATAGATATAAGAATCCGACCTCCATTCTGGGAAC
The DNA here is from genome assembly GCF_002812205.1 of Leptospira neocaledonica. NCBI lineage: Bacteria > Pseudomonadati > Spirochaetota > Leptospiria > Leptospirales > Leptospiraceae > Leptospira > Leptospira neocaledonica. Next base: position 456,882 of record NZ_NPEA01000003.1, on the reverse strand, counting down.
ACAATTACCAATAGAATGAATAACGCAGATAACTTATAAGACTGAGCTAGAAACCTAGTATATAAATCCGAGCTCCCGAAATAGGACACGAGCGGAAGTAGAATTATGACCGAAATAGTCAACAGAAAGGAAACATCCATTCTTTTTATGATACTTTCCTCTTCGGAGGCATTGATCGTATAGTCGCCCGGCAATGGAACTTCATCTACTCTTTCAGTCACTTTATCAATATACCCGCGGCTATCATTTCTTAGTCGCACAGAAAATGACAGAGATCTCTTTCTATCCGAATGGTATATTTTCACGGGAGTACTGTCTTCCTTACCGGAAGTAATTTCCTCCACCGGAACAAACTTTGAAGCGGAATTTCGAACTTTAATTTTATTTAATGAAGTTTTGGATTCACGAAACTCTTCTGTCGATCTAATTCTAACATCATATAACTTTGAATTCGTAAAAGCCTTAGCTCCCACTCCTCCCTGCAAAGTTAATCGAATGTCTTCTCCTAAACGTGATGTTTCTAATAAGGATTGTGAAGATTTACTAGGATCTAAATCCATTATAAATTCGTCTCTTGGTCCCTTATATCTCAAAACGGTTTCCTCGACCTCAGGCATTCCCGATGTTTCTTTCGAAAATATTTTTACTAATCGATCTAACTCAGATTGGTCTGGTCCTCTAATTTCAAAAGTAGTTTCAATATTAGTCTCGTTATCTCTATCAGGTAAAAGTGAAACATATGCGGGAGCTTGTTTTCCGATGCCATTCTTTAAAAAGGCAAGCAGCTCAGCATTAGGAGATTCACCTCTTTTAAGTTTAATAATCAGATTGGCATGATCGGATTCAACAGTCGTAAGAACTTCATCGCTTACTTTTGCTGCCAAGATAACTGTCTCGACCTTCTTTGCGACCTTATCAGTCGCACCGATTCCTGTTCCCGAAGGTAATTCAATCCTGCCAATGACAGTTCTCCTACTTAATGGATTAGAATAACTTCTATGAACAAAGAAACAAAATATAAACGGTAACGATATTATAAAAATCTGAATAACAGAATATCGACGAATCTTGTCCGATATTTCATATTTATCCAACTTAGAAGACGATTTCTCGATAAAGAAAGAAAGAGACTTATATTTTTTTGAAAGTTTTTCTTTATATTTGAAGATTACGGTTCTAAAAGTCAGAATAAACGGGGCGCATGCACGAAAAATTTTCTTATCTAAAACTTCCATTTTATGTAAAAAAGGAAATCTCTTTTTTTCCGTAATATTAAAGGTTAAAAATAAAATCGTAAAAACGATCTGGGACACAGACGCCTGTAAAAGTAGTTTTAAGAATTCAGGATTTATAATATAATACGCGCAAATTATCCAACCGATGGCGATATAAACTGACCCATACAGGCCTTTATTTTTAAAGAAAAGTTTTCTTAGAATCAGCAGACAGAACGTGACATTTATGCCGATAAAGAGGGTAGCACCTATTTTATGACTAATTAATGATAGAATTGATGCAGTACATATTAGTGAATATAAAAATCCAATGATCTTGGTAAAAGTTTTCCTAAAACTATTTACAGCTAGATAAAGAATAAAGATAATACCAGTAAAAAGAAAACGTATTAACATTTCCTCTTGAATCTGTTCATTTTTATCGTAAAGGATCCTAAGTTCTATACCCTCTGTCTCTAAATTCTTAGCTGCCTGACGAATCGCTCTCGAAGAAAAAGTAACACTTCCCGAAGCATAAGCATAAATGCTGACACCTGCCTTACCATTTCTACGAAAAATCGTTTCTAAATCTTTATTTGCATACTCGACCTTGGCAACATCTCTCAAGAATAAAGTTCCTTGTCCGCGAAATGAAATAGGCAAGGAAGCAAAATCAGTTGGAGTATATTTTCGATTATCTAAATAAATCGGAACTTCTATGTTTCCTCCTTTTTCGATTCCAATTCTCGAATATAAAGAACCTTGACGCACAATATTTAGAACGTCCCCAATCGTTAAATTCTCCGCTTCTAAACGATCGCGATCGCAAGAAACTAGAATTTCTTTATCTTCTCCACCTACGACTAAGACCCTTCCAATTCCAGGGACACCTTCCATATAAGGTTTGACTTTTTGTTCAATAAGTCGCCTTGTTTCAAACAAATCTTGTTCATCTACGTTAGCAACTGATGCTATAAAAACGGGGCTTTCAGATGAATCGAAAGATTGGATAGAGGGCCTTCTAACATCCCTTGGAAAACGAACGGAAATAATTTCGATCTTCTCTCTCAACTCGGCAATTTTTACAGAAAGATTGATTCCAGTTGTAAAAGAGATAGTAATCATCGATTTGCCCGACTCAGTGACCGAACGAATCTTTGAAATTCCGCCTAACGAGCTAATCGATTCCTCAAGAGGGAAAGTAATCTCCCTTTCTATTTTTGAGACGTCCGTGCCCGGCCAGCTCGTTGTTACTGTAACAGTCGGCGATTTTAAATCCGGAAATGTTTGTAGAGGAACATTAAATATACGCAATAAAGATAAAAGAAGAAGGATTGAGAATAAGGAAAGGAACGCTCCCGGTCTGCTTTTAGATATTCTCTTAATTTTTAAAAGCATTCTTTCTATCCGAAGTCATAACAAAGAACGTAGGCAGAACGAATAACGAGTTTAACACGCTGAGAATCAAACCGAAGCCGACCACAATTGCCATCGACGCCTGAAATTCCGAACCAGGAATTAAACCAAACATAACAGGAAGTAGACCGGCAATCGTCGTAGAAGAGTTCATGATAACTGGGCGAACAATTGTAGAAGCTGCGGTAATTGCCGGTTCTTCACTTATCCGTTTTTTATTATAAAAAGAATGATAATATTCGTAAAATAAAACTCCAGAGTCTACGGAAATCCCCATTAAAAGAATTAGACCGACAAATGAGCTCGCATTCAAAGAATTAAAAGTAATAACTAATGCGATTACAGATCCAAACACGACTAGCGGAACCGTAATTAAAATTAAGGATGAAACCCGAAGGGATTCGAACTGTCCTGCAATCAAAAGGAAGAGAACCACATAAGCTAACAAGATCGAAAATCCAAGTTCAGCCGAAACTTCCGAATAGTCCTCTTGATCTGAAGTTGAAATAGAAAGATTTGCAGGAATTTTTTCTAAACGATTCAGAAGGTCTGTTGTCGCTGAATCTTTTTTTCCGGATTCAGGAACAAGAGTTACAATATTGGCTCTTTGACTACCGATACCATATAGATATCTATAACCAGTTTCTTTATTAAGCTCTACTAATTCTCCGATCGGAACTAATTTTTCTCCTGTTGGAATGGTAAAATTTAATAGAGAAGTCGCATTTTGAACATCTTCCTCTCTAAAAATCAAACGAATGGGGACTTCTTTTCCTGAAATTTCAAGACCGGAGAAATAGGCACCTAAAGTAGCAATTCTTAAATATTCAGCTAAAGAATCATTAGACCATCCATACCTTAACATTTTCGCTTCATCTGCTTTTAAAGAATAAGATCTAATTTTTTCAGAAAGTGTGTGTTTACTACTTAAAATAGATTTAATAGATTGTGATTGCTGAACAATTTTTTCACCCCAAGTCTCTAACTCTGAAAAATTTTCTCCTCTCAATTCTAATCGAATTTCAGAATTCTCACCGATCAATGAAGTAAGAATGTCTCCCGAATAACGTATTTTTGCATCTATATTAGGAAATTCGGATATAATAGTTTTTCTCAAGTATTCAACATATTTCGCCGTCTTGGTCCTATATGAAGAATCTAGAATGAACCGAATTTCCGAAACAGCTTCTGAGCCTAAAGACGATGAACCGGATGCCTCGATTTCTTTTCCAATTCGAATTACAGTCCTTTCTATCGGAATTTGCTCTCTAACATATGCCTCGAAACCTAAGGTAGAGTCTTCCATTCTCTCTCGAATTGTTCCCGGCGAGAAATTTAAGGTTACTGCAAATTCTCCAGTTTCCATTGCTGGTAAAATTTCTTTTTTTACTACCACCAAGGAAGTTAGAGAAACCAATAAGAAGGTTATTAAAATTATGATGAGTTTTTTCGGTCTTCCGATGAAATTTTTTAAAATTTCAGAATGTTTTTGCAATATCCAAGATTCAATTTCTTCCGCTTTAAGAAATATCTTAAAAATTCTTGTCCCTTTAGCGGGATAAATTCTTGGAATCAAAAAATATAATGTAGGAGTTAATGAAAGAGCAACGATTAAGCTAACTAATAGTGATAATGAAATGGCAATTGCCATTTCTGAAAACAGAGACCCGATAAAGCTGTCCAAAAATGACATCGGAACGAACACAAATAACGTGGAAATCGTAGCAATGACGACAGATACCCCCGTTTCGGAAACCGCTTCTTCTGCTGCCCTTTTCCTATCATTATATTTTTCGTAAACACGCTCTGCCGCTGATAATATTACGTTACTATTATCAAACAGCATACCAATCCCGACCGCTAATCCTCCGAGAGACATCATATTCAAAGAAAGGCCGGCAAGTCTAAATAGAAAGAATGATGCTATTACGGAAACTGGAACTATTATTAGAATTATTAGAGGTGTAGAAAAATTTCTTAAAACTAAAGCGCAAACTACGAAAGCAAGAAAAGCACCGATTATTAGGGATGTTCTTAAGCCAGCAACTGCCTTCTTAATATAATCGGATTCATCAAAACCCATTTCGAATTTTAATTCGGACCGAGACGAATTTAGAATTTCTTCCGCTTGTTTTCTTACTTTTTTTGAAACCTCAACAGGATTTCCGCCGGATTCTAAAAAGAAATATAAAATAACGCATTCTTTTCCGTTATATATTGCCTTCTCTGATTTTTTTCTATATTCATATGATAACGAAGCAAAATCTTTTAAACGAACTGGTTCTCCATCTTGTCCGACAAACACAACCGTTTGGGAAAGATCTTCTAAATTTTCAGCAGCTCCTCGGACTCTGACGAGCACTTCCTTATCTCCGGAAGGAACAGATCCAGCTGGAACGTTTCGGTTTGATTGAACAACTGATCTTCCTACATTTTGAGGTGAGAGTTTAAAGGATAACATCCTTCTAGAATCTACTTTTGCTAAAATTTCTCTCTCATAACCTCCGCCGATTTGGAGGCTAGCAATACCTTCGACTCTTTCCAAAATAGGCTTCCAATCTTCTTCAACTTTGCTTCTAAGAAGAATAGGGTCGTTTAACTTATCCGGAAAAACAGCAATCTCCAAAAATGAGCCTGCATTCGGATCATATCTGGTAAGCACAGGTTTTTCAACATTTTGAGGGAGCGCTTCTCTTACTTGTTCTAACTTTTCGCGAAGCTCTAAAATTTTGAAATCTAAGTCACGATTATCTACAAACGTAACAGTTATTTTTGAAACACCAGGTTCAGAGACGCTATAGACTGCTTTTACCCCTCGAGAAGATCCGAGTCTTTCTGCGATAGGACGGGAAACTAAAGATTCGGTTTCCTCAATTCCGGCATAGGGATATTTAGTCTCGATTAATATCTTAGGAAACCCTATATCGGGTAAGGTTGTAATCTTTAAATCGAATAAGGAAAGAATCCCAAATATGACTAGCGAAACGAAAAATGCAAGAACTGCTATCGGACGCGAAAGAAAGAAGGAAACTGCATTCTTCACTACTGACCTACAGATTGATTTTGTTCAGAACCTTCCGATTTAAGAACATCTACTTCGATACCTTCTTTCAGTCTACTTACTCCTTCAACAACGAGTTGATCACCTTCTTGTAAGCCTGACGAAATTAAAATCGATTCTCCCCTAGTTTCAGAGACTTCTACAGCAACTTTATAAGCTCTTTTCTCCTTTATAACGAAAACAAAACCTTGTTTATCACCTGTCTCAGTAAATCCAGATCTAGGTATTTCAAACATTGGCATTTTTTCACCTGCATATGTCCTTGTTCTAAGAAACATACCTGGCTTTAATTTATTACCTTTATTTTCTACTTTCGCGCTCACTTGAAGCGTGTGAGTTTTTTCTTCAATATAGGGCTGAATTTTACTGACCACTCCCTTATATTTAACTTCGGGAAGAACATCGATCGATATATCGACCTCTAATCCTTTCTTAACTTTTACCGAATCTTTTTCACTAACGTTAAAAACAGCATATATGGTTTCTAATTTCGCAACTAGTACGACAGCCTGCCCCTGAACGGAAGACCCGCTGATCACATCGCCACGGGTTTTATATTTTTTTATTACGAGACCTTCCATAGGCGAATAAAGATCAGCTTCTCTTAGATTTTGTTTTGCAGAATTTAGAAGAGATTCATTCGAACGATAAGAAGCTCGTGCAACCTCTACTTCTGCCTTTTCAATCTTAGTATTTAAGTCCATTAAAATGGCTAACTTTCCAGAATCCGTTGTAGGAACTTTAAATCCTGCAGTTTTGATGTCATCATCTCTCATTCCAATGGAGACAATTTCATAATCCCTTTTACCATTTTCATAAGCAGTCATTCTTGCAATCATCTCAACTCGAGCACTATTTGCTTCTTCGCTGCTTATCCCGCCCTCTTTAAAGACGGTCTCTTTTGCTTCGTAGGTCTTTTTGGATTTTTCGTATTCTTCTTTGTACTTATTTACAAGTTCGGAATGTTTGCGGACCTCAATATATCTTGCCTCGACCTGCTTCCGAGCTTTTTCATACTTTTCTTCGGCTAACCTTACCTGGGCCATTGAGGAGTCTAAATTTGCTTCGAACCTTTTCTTCTCTTGTTCAAGTTGAAATTTTTCTAAAGACGCCAATAGTTTTCCTTTAGAAGCATGATCACCTTCTTCGACATATACTTTTTCGATCCGACCTGGAACCTTAAAGTATACTTCGACTTTCTCCTCCGGATCCACGATTCCGCTGGATTCTATACTAGGGGAAACCATCTTCACTTGAATTTCAACCGTCTTAACGGATGGCTTTTTTACACTAGAATCTTTGAAAGTCCCAGAAATCTTAGGGACTAAAAAAGATATTAATATAGCGATAAATAATAGAAGTGTTGAGCCTAGAAAAAGTATTTTACCGTTAATTTTCATGAACGTGTCTTACTTAGCTCAATTATATGCAATCCAAACTAAAAGCCCAGTAATCAATAACGGAAAAGACCAAGTTATTATAGATCTTCCTTTAGGTTGTTCCAAAATAGCGTTAGTCACCAATATCCATCGTTTTAAATAAAAGAAAGCCCCAAAAAGAATGGTTAGCATATATACAGATACGTAAAAAATCAACGGAAGCAATTGTAGCTTCCAACTTTGCGGAAATATTTTGGCAATAAATAGAAGCGGGAAGAGAGAAATAAAAAATCTAGAAAAGGAGTGAATTTCAGCTAATGCAATTCTTTGCAAATCTGTATACTTTTCAGAAAACAGTCTTATAAGGCCCCATCGAGATAAAATAGATATTGTTTGGAATAGTATTATGAAGAACGCACCCCAAAAAACAGTATAAGGATACGTGTTCATCGAATACAAGAAGGGAGAAACTTCTCTCTGATCGAATAGATACCTCATCCTTATATTTAAGGCGACCACCTCTTCGTAATTAGTGGTATAGGTAACCACTAAATTAAGAATTACGTAAAATACGATTAGGATAGCCTCGCCTATCAAACTGATAATTAAAAACTTCTTAACATTCTGAGCTAAAACTTCCGGCTCAGTTTTAACATATTCGTTAAAAAAGTTTATACAATAGGAATATGCTTCTCTCAGATAATTCATTCATTTTTCCTTTTTATTCGTTTTTGTAGAACCGTTTAATTCTTGAACTGCGTTTGAAAATTCTCTATAGCGTTGTGCTTTAGCTGGAAAGCCAGCTTTTTTATATATTGCTTCCAATCTAGCCAATGAAGGAAGAATTGTAGAGGTAAAGGAAATAGATCTATTGTAACTTTCTAACGCGAGGTCCAATTTGCCTTTTCTTTCATATAAGATTCCCCTAAATTGATCCAACTCAGGATTTTCAAATCCATCCTCGGCAAGTTGATTCAAGATTTTTTCAGAAAGATCATAATCCTTACCGGAATGAATTAGAGATTTCAAAACCCAAAGTTTACAATTCAATTTACCATTGTCGGCGCAAGTTTTGAAATAAGTTGTCGATTGATCAAAGTTTTTAGAAAAATATTCTATCTTTCCTAATAGGAAAGATACATCCTTAAAATCTGAATCCGATTCATAAATTTGTAATAATAAACTCTTAGATTTGTCCAAATTTTTAACGGAATACGCGGATAAAGCTTCCTGATAAAGCCCATTCAATTTTACTGATTTAGTGTAATACCAAAAAATAAAGATAACAAATATCGCAATTGGAATGCTTAAGAAAATTAAGATAATCTTAACATTTAAAAATGCTCTTAGTTCAGTAAGTCTTTCCTTAATCATTCTTTAACTAAATCCCTAATTTGTTTTACCGAACCGTAAGTTGAGTATTTAACTGTTTCATCCAACTTTTCTCTTGTAGTATCGGCAGAAAACCGTATCTCACCGAATTTCTTCCCGGTTTTGCCACTTACGCGAATAAAAACTGATACGGAATAAAGCGGATCCAAAACGGTTCCCGTTTCTTTTAATATTACTGTACTTTCTAAAAAATAATCGAATTTCGTTTTATCGAAAAGGTTTTTTAAATCATTTTCGGAGATTCCGAGAAATTTAGGATTTTCTTCCTTTGTATTTGCAACTGGAGGATTCGTTTGTTTAACGTCAGACGGTTCTTCCGGGAATGTGATTCTTCCTCCATCCTTATATGGAAGGCTTTCCCGATTCGTTTCGTCTAAAGCGGCGGAAACAAAACCTTGTTTTGCTAATTCGAATCTTAAATTTTCTCGAAATACCTCTCCTACGAAGCTTCCGCCGGTCGAATCTTTCAATCGAATAGGAGCAATTAAAACGTATCCTGTTTTTCCATTATTTCTCGCGATTTCCGGTTCCGATGGGAAGAAACTTCTCAAAAGAACACATTGCAGGGATAAACTTACTGCAATCGGAATAATAATAAAATATTTCATTTTCCCTCTACGCCGAAAATAAATTGAGAACTTAAATTTTTCCCGTTCACATCCTGAGCGGAAGTATCTACAATCAATTGATAGAATGGGAAATTTGCAGGTGCATTGTCTGTTCTATCTAAATTAAAATCTCCGCCTGTACTTGAATCACCAAAGAGTGTACCGTTACAAGAGGATTCCTGTTCAGAAAATGCGATAGTAAGCACCTTACAACCGAACGGAAATACTGCCTGGCAATCTGACCAAACATACGTTGCCGTTCTTATATTGGATGAAGGAGGAGAAACTCGTTGTAACCTCACCGCATTTACAGTATTTCCAGGATTCATATAGTTGTTGAATATTACCCTGAAATTATCCGTATTCACGTCTGCGCAGGCGTTAGAAGAACCGATCGTACCTGAACCATCATCCCCTCCTCTAAAACGATATGAACCGGAGGAAAGAAGAGGAAGAGAATTATCCCAAAAACAACTTCCTAAAGTCCAGTCACCACCGGAAGCCGAACCGGATCCTGGAGAAGTAGTAGAACATCCTTGGCTTTCCAATCCTACCGCCTGCACTACCGGTAGAGGATTTAGTCCGCCGGCTACAAAGTTTGCAGTAAAGGGAGCATCTAACCGATAGCCCACCTGGCTTTGAGCAGACGAATCGATTTTAAACGTATATCTAGTTCCGAAATTTAGAGGACCGTCAGGTAGAATTGTAAGAGTTTGTGAATCTGACGACCAAGATAAAGAAGCAGCAAGACTCGCAGTATAAGATAAAGCTAATGTAGTGATTGTACGATCCATCGGTGACGAAAAGACAATCTGAATTGGAGTTCGCGATGCTACACTTCCAACACAAGTATCTTCAACAGTGTTGGTGGAAAAATTAATCGATGCCCCACCTCCAGCATTACAAGTGGCAGGAGTACCATGCAATGTAGAAGCACTTACGACAGTCGGTGCTAATTGATTACCTCCTGGAACGGATCCGACCGCAAATCTTAAAACGAAAACATTATCCAAATCTAATCCGGATTTATCTTCGCAAGACTTTGTAATAGTAATCGTATAAGTTCCATCAGATAAAGGTGCAGAAGGAGTAAATTCAAAACCAAACGGACTACTTGCAAAGAAGCCGGTAATTTTTGGCTCGATCACAAAGGCAGAAATACAAGAATCAATATTCATTTCCTTATCGAACAAGAAAGATATCGAAGCGTTCGGAGGAACATTAGCAGTGTCTTTCAAAGGATAGTAATAAACCAATTTCGGATTTTCAGAACCGCCTAAAAATGGGAACATTTTACTCGCAGATCCGGTTAGTTGATCGCAAGAGACTAGAAAGAATAGAGAAAGTCCATATATCGTTTCTTTTAAAAAGTTAAATCTCATTTTTTTCTACCTTTTTCGGGAAAGAAGTCTTCATTCTCTCTTGTCTCTTTCACTAGCTTTGCGACTATACTGTTTCCTTTGCCCAAATTAACTTTATAAAATGGAAGATCCCCGAGATCTCTTCCTGTTACATAAAAATATTCGTAACAGGATCTTAAGTATTCAGAATATGCGTCAGCCAAGTCATCTTGTGTTTTAGAAAATTCGTATTCGCTTTTCAACAGGTCAGTCCTTTTTAGTTGACCACTTTTAAACTTAACCCGATTAATCCGAAAATTTTCTAAATAAAGAAGTACCTTTTGGCTAAGCACAGAAATAACAGAGTAATTTTCTAACACTTTGTCTCTTGCTTTAATAGTTTCAAATTTAGCCTGCTTCCTTGCGAATTCATAAGAAGACTTTGCATCTACAAATTTAAGTTCTCCTTCTAGAACTTTACGTGCTTGGCTTAAATTATCGAATAATTGCAAATTAGCGCTATTAAAAGAGTTCGCACCTTGTCCTACGAATTGTGGTCCGTAGCCTGGAATTCTTTGGATACCGGTTCCATCGGTTTGAATACCGTAATTGGATTGGGATTGAAGAGTAGAAGAACCTAATGGAACGACGACTGAAAAATTAAACCCGTAATTGTCGTGAATCACAGGCAGAACATCGTTTGTATTTTTACCGTAGTATCCACCTGCAAACAGCTTAGGTTTCCAGCCGGATTCTAAAGTTTCCCTTTCTAATTTTAATCGATTCACGATTATCTTAGATTTCTTAAGATCTGGTCGATTTTCTTCTAAGTTTCCCTCATCCGAATCTAAAATTGGTTTAGGATCTTCTATATAATAATCGTAAAAAATATTTTCTTGGATAACAAAATCATCGGAATCTTCTAACTGGAGAATCAATTTCAATTCAGTGATTGAATTTTTGAACTCTGTTTCCGCTCTTAATAAAGAAAGTTTCGCTTCATTAAATTTTGCAGAAACTTCGAGAAAATCCAATCTAGATTTTAATCCGTTCTTATATTCTAAAGTAGTATCATTCAATTGCCCTTCGAAACTTCTATATAAACGCCTTGAAGAAAGATACTTACCCCGATTTGAGATAATTTTCATATACTGGCGTACTACATCGATTTTTGTTTTTCGAATTTGTACTTGAATTTCGGCTTTATTGATCTCGGCAGATAAACGGGCGGATTCTATCAATCGTCCATTTTCTCCGCCATCATAGACTAACTGCTGAATTGTTAAGCGAATATCATTATAAACTGAATCTTGCTGGTTTTGATTTAAATTGCGAAGACCAAAGTAAGAAACACCTAACTTCGGGAGATATTCCCTCCATTTTTCTCTTACTGTCATCTGAAAGACTTCATTTTGACGTTCCAGGTTTTTCAAAATGACGTTATTTGCCAGGCCGAGCAAGACCGCCTTCTCCAAATCCATTTCAACGCCGTCATTAACTGATTTTGCGAAAAAAGATGTAGAAAAGAATAGAGCAAACAGGCAAGCAATGATGCAGAAGATCTTCTTCATACGAATAATATTAATTCTTGGGTAGACTGCGACAAATCCTGACAAAATTCCGTAATTTCTGAGGAAACTTACGTTTAAAAATATCTTTATGAAAATTGAGTTTTTTTTGAGCCGTCTTACGGTCAAGCTGGAACGACGTATTTTACAATTTTGCATAGATCATAACTATGTCAGATACATATAACTATAGTTACCCATTATCTTTTTTCGTCCCTAAGGTAACTAAAATTGAAATAAAAAATAATCTAGTAAGGTTTAATTTCTTAAATAATCACGTTAAACGAATACATATATCCCGAATAGAGTATGCTTTCGTACGAATTTAAGGAATGTATCTAACGGAATTAATATTCAACTTGACAAAACTTCATAACTATTTCGATGTCTAAATAAATGAAGCCCGATTATGTAATTCATTTATTATCCAGAACAAGGGATCGGATCCAAAAACATTTGTCCGAAGAATTCCTGAAACAAGGAATCCAAGATCTTGTCCCTGCCCATGGGGGTGTACTTTTTATTTTAGGCAAAGAAGGGCCGCTTACGATGAGCGAATTGGCGAAATTGTTGGATAGGACCAACTCAACAGTTACCGCTCTTTTGGATAAAATGGAAGAATTCGGTTATGTTAAAAGATCTAAACCTTACGAAGATGAAAGAGTTACTTCGGCAGAATTAACCGAGAAGGGAAAACAAACCTTAGAAAAAGTGCAAAGAGCTTCTAAGGCAACATTAGTTAAGCTCAGTCATAATTTAGAGCAGGGAGAAAAAGAGGAATTCATGCGAATTTTAACTAAAATCCATTCGAATTTCGATATATAACGTAAAAATTTTTTACATTAATATTTCGACATCGAAATAAATAGGAGAACGACAATGTTAGAAGGTAAAACTGCGGTAATCACCGGATCAGCTAGAGGCATAGGTAAAACGATCGCAAGAATGTTCTTAGAGAGAGGGGCAAAGGTCGTCCTCTCGGATCTAGGAGATTCCAATTGTAAGGAAACGGCAGACGAATTAGCAAAATATAATCTTGAGGGAGTTTTCTGGAAAACTTGCGATGTGACTTCTAAAAATCAAAACAAGGAATTGGCAGAATTCGCAATTGAGAAGACCGGAGCTTTGGATATTTGGATTAATAATGCAGGCATCGTTCAAGATGATCTTCTTTTGAGAATGTCGGAAGAAAAATGGGAGAAGGTACACTCGGTAAATTTGAAAGCTGCCTTCTTCGGAATACAAACTGCGGCAAAGTTTATGTTAAAAAAAAGTTCAGGTAGGATCGTAAACATAGGATCCGTTTCCGGGTTTTATGGAAATGCCGGGCAAGCAAATTATTCTTCTGCAAAGGCAGGGCTATTTGCTCTCACCAAATCAGCGGCCAGAGAATTTGCTTCCAGAAATATTACCGTGAACTGTGTTGCTTCCGGTTTTATCAATAATCGTTTTGCTGAACATGTTCCCGAAGAAATTAGAAATTCTATCTTGGATTCCATTCCTTTAAAGATCAAAAGAAATCCGGAAGAAGCTGTCGCCTCTGCAGTTGTATTCCTTTCTTCCGAGGAAGCGGATTGGATTACCGGAGCAACTCTTCGGGTAGATGGTGGAATGTTGATCGGTTTTTAGACCGAATACTCATTTTGTAGTTTTACGAACAGGTAAGAGAAGAATTCAAAAAATTTCTTGCCTGTTCTTTTGTAAGAGGTGACTTAATTCTTTAGATTACCTTCTTTTTATCATATGAATTCTCTTACAAAATATTGCCAATATGTCCTTTCGCTTGCAAGGGACCAAGATCCCGAAAACAAAACCTATCACGATACAGAATACGGTTTTACCTTAAACTCGGATGATGAGTTATTCGGCAGGCTCATTTTAGAGATCAACCAGGCGGGTCTTTCATGGACTACGATCTTACGAAAAAAAGAAAACTTTCGCAAGGCTTACAAAAACTTCTCGATTAAAAAAATCTCAAAGTTCTCCGAAAAAGATTTTGATCGGCTCATGAACGATGCAGGGATCATTCGAAATAGACTTAAAATAAATGCCGCCATTCATAATGCGAATGTGATTATCGGGCTCCAAAAAGAATTCGGAAGCTTCCAAGATTGGTTGAATTCTCATCATCCTAAATCCTTGGAAGAATGGACTAAACTATTCAAAAAAACTTTCGTGTTCGTGGGTGGAGAAATAGTGAACGAATTTTTAATGAGTACCGGATATTTAGAAGGAGCTCATGGACCCGGCTGCCCCATCTATAAGAAAGCTTTAAAATCAAAGCCGGCTTGGAATTCCAAAAAGAGAAAATAGATCGATAACCTGATAATGAAATCTCGTCCTAATTTCGAAACAATCAAAACCATCTCTGAATTCGAGTCTTACTATTGGTACAGAGAAGAGTTAAAAGATATTTGTCTGACTTTAAAAATTTCTTCCAAAGGTGCCAAAGCAGAGTTGGAGGAAAGGTTAAAATCGTATTTAGTATTAGGGAGAGAGAAATTTCTAAAAAAGGAAAAGTTTTTAAAAGGTTCTAGTTCTGTTCGCAGAAAGAATAAAACTGAAAAAGAAATCACTCTCAAATCCAAAATTATTCCGGAAGGAATTCGTTTTGATTCCAAATTCAGGGAATTCTGCAGAGAATATTATGATCTCAAAAAGTTCAGTTTTACCAAGGCAATGGCGGAAGCGGTTCGGGATGCGGAGAAGGTCGGCAATCTAAAACTGTCTGTCCAAGATCTTCTGAAGGTGTACGAAAATCCTCCCAAGGAAGAAAGGCCTGACGATCGTGTTCTAAGATGGAATCGTTTCGTAAAAGATTTTCATTCCGATCCGAAAACTTCTCCGCTCAAAAACAAACTCAATATCGCGGCATTTTTATGGGGAAAGGTTCGAGACAGAGTAGGCAGTAAAAAATTTGATTCTTCTCTTTTGGACGAATTTTCAAAAGACATTCGAAAATTGGAAGCTAAGAGCAATAAGTAATGCTAAATCCGTAATGAAAATCAAGTTTTTCTGCTGGAAGACTCTCCCAAATCATTATAAAATAATATTCGAGCCAAATGAAAGTTAAGTTGTTCTCATTCTCCATTCTATTGTGTTTCGTAATTAGTTTTCCTTTTTTCTTAGGAGCTCAGTCGGAAAGCAAAGTAGTATGTTTAAATTGGGAAAAAGATTTCCCCAAAATAGAATCCAAACTATATCTAGAGATCAGCGGGTTAGAATTGATCCTCAGCCCTCCTACCGGAGCCACAATGAGGAGTAGGAGACCGGGAGAATTAGTGCCGGTTATTCACGGATCTTATAAAACCGAAGGAAACAAAGAAGTACTTATCGAATTTCCATACGAGCCTTCCGATCCTGACGAATGCTCCTTCAATTGTAAGGAACAATCACATACTCTTCGTTCCAACAGAAATCCCGAAGAGGTATTCGATAGTTGTGTTAAATCATGCAGAGGGAATACAAGTTTCAAATACGGCAAGGATAAGTTTAAACTTCATTTGAAATTCAAAATATATAGGGATGAATCGGATACTTTAAGGATAGATTCCGTTTCATATAAAGACCTAAATCCGGTTACTGGAAAATTAGCCTATTCCTTTCCTCATTATTTCGCAGGAGATCTGGTAGAATGTGCTAATTCTATTTGGGATTAATATATTTTAAAAAACTAATATTATCTGTCTAAAGACAAAAGTTCTTTTTCTAAGCGATAGATATGTTTGAAGTCTCCGGACATTCCATACAATTGTAGAGCACCTTGGTAATAAAAAAGAATACTTTCTGAAATTTCCTTTAACTCGGATTCAGTTTTTACCTTTCTTGAGCTCCAAGAGATTTCTTTTAAACAAAGTTCGAAATCCTCGACCCAACGGTTCAATGCCACTTTTACAAAATCGGAAATCTCAGGTTCATCGTGGGTTTGGTTGGATAAATTCGCATAAGGACAGCCGTAAATATACGTATTTTTCAAACCCCTTCTCAGCATCTTCATCCAAGACTTGATAAAGTCCGAATATTTCTTTTCTCTTTTTGCAATCCTTTTAACAAAACCTAATATAGCTTCTTCTTGTTCCAGAAGATAAGCCTTACCCAGATCCCTTTTTGAAGGAAAGTGAATATATAGACTCTTCTTAAAGGCTCCGGCTTCTTCCAAAATTTCGTTTATTCCGGTATTTGGATAACCTTTGGAATAGAATAATTTAAAAGCAGCTTTTAAGATCCTATCCTTGGCTGGATCTTCTGATCGAATTAAGTCCTTTTGGATTCTCATCTTTTTTTTCTCTTCTGATTATAATTGTGGTAGACTGATTTGTCTACCACAATTTATTCTGGAATCTGAGGAGTAGACCACTTTGTCTACCGGAGGCTTTTAATGAGGCTCATGGAAAAAACGGATAAGATTATCACATCTTTCGCCATCCCCGTTCGTAAATCGGATATAGACGTAAACGGACATGTAAACAACGGGACCTACCAAAGTTATTTCGAAGAAGCAAGGATCAAAACCTTCCAACTCTTAAAAGAAGAAGGGGAAACAATTTTAAGTTCGGATCGCTTAATAGTTCGCCTATGCGAGATAGAATACAAAGCAGAACTCAAATATCCGGAAGATGCAGTCGTTACTACGGATATTCTTCATTCTGATCCTGAATCCACAGAGATTATGCAGGAAATTTTCCGTTCCTCCGATTCTACATTGGTCTGTAAGGCAAGATTCGTATTGAGCCTTTTTGACGATTCGGAAGAAGTTTTCTATTCTGAAGAAAATTATCCGTATGCATTCTATCATCCGATCAGCGTAGGCTGGGCAGAAATGAACCCGGACGGTAAAGTAAATCTAGAAACCATCCAGTATTATCTAGACGACGCAAGGATCCGTTCTTCTTATCAATGCGGATTGGATCTACATGCATTGCAGGCAAAAGGAATCGGCCCAGTAGTCTACAAAGCAGAATTAAAGTATTTCGATTCAATGGGTTTTCCAGATGACTTTGTGATAGTAACCGTTTATCAAAAAGCGGAAAAGAACAGATTGGCATTCCGTCATGATGTGTTCTCCAAAAAGACGCAAAAATTAATCCTAAGTTCTTTAGTGAACGGACTCTTTATGGATCTAAAAAGAAAAAGACCTCACCAATTCACCGAAGAAGAAATGAAAATGATCTTTAGCGTGAAAAATAAGCCGATCTTTGATTGAATTTATGATTTGAAATTTCTCTAACGTAAGGAGAGGGTATCTTCGATGAGATTCGAACATTGGAGCCCTCTCCATTTTATTATTCTTTTTCTTACTGCGTTCCTTGGTTTTGCTCTGCCCTACTTCGGCAAGAAGTTCGCTTCCTCTAAAATCAAAAACACGATCGGTTACACACTTGGCGCCATTCTTCTTTTAAACTATTGCGTTTATGTAATATATAGGATTAATTCAGGCTATTGGCAGATACGTTATGATTTGCCTATGGAATTTTGTAATTGGTCTGCAATCGTAACTTCTCTGGCACTTTTTACTCGAAATAGAACCCTTGCTGAACTTTCTTATTTTTGGGTGATCGCAGGTTCTATGCAAGGAGTGATCACCCCGGATCTTTCCGTAACATTCCCTCATATTTACTTTTTTATATTCTTCATAGCTCATTCCGGTTTGGTGATTTCGGCGCTTTATGTTGTATTCGGTTTAGAGTTAACCCCCAGAAAAGGAGCGGTGCTTCGGTCTGTTCTTTATAGCCAGATTTATGTTGCCGTTGCCTTGGTAGTAGATTTCGGGTTGGACGCAAATTACGGATATATGAGAGAAAAATCCGCAGCAGGTTCTTTAATGGATTATTTAGGTCCTTGGCCTATTTATATACTTTGGCTGCAAGGCCTGGGAACGATCTTATTTACTCTATTATATCTTCAGTTTTGGAAGAAGAATGCCAAAAGTTAAGACGCGAACTATAGGTACTTATTGTAAATCGCAGTAGCGGCGGCCATGCAATAGCACGACGTTGCTTAGATTATTCGGACTCTATTTTTTCTACCGCATCTACTGGAATGATCAAATTCCCATCGGGTCTTATTACAACGTAGAAGCTATCTTGCTGATAGATCACTCCTCTTTCCGTAGACCCGTCTTTTAAATAAAGAATACGAATTTCTTGAGAGAGTGTATTTGAAGCACCAGGAACGCCTGGAGTACCAGGGGCTCCCGGACCTTTACCGTTTAAGATATCCGTGATAGATGCCTTATCTACCTTCTTGACCAACTCCATCAGTTGTTCTCTTTCTTTCAGATCCTTTGGTGGGAAACGGACCATACTCGCAAACTTTCTTTCCAGATCTGCTTTTTCGTCCGGAAGTATTTTTTTGAGAGAATTCTTAAGCTCTTTAGGAGATATTAGGAACGGATCCTTTGGAAGAGAATCCACATGAGGTTTTAGACTTTTGATTAGAGTTTCATCAAGTTGAGCGCTAGGCTGGGACTTTTTACTGGCCTTGATCGAATCTTCAATCTTCTTTAGGCCTTTCATTCTTGCGGGTGAGAATCCTTTCCAAGCAAGCTGTTGTCCCGACTCTATCGTTAGTTGCTGTTTATCAAATAAGATCGGATATTCTTTTGCGAGTAGAGCAATTTCTTCTTTGGTCAACCAACTAGAAACAGATTCCCAAAAGATCGCGCCACCAGATTCTAATCTGACTTTTCCTTCTAATACTTTTACGGAGAGAGAAGAGTCAGCTTGTCCTTTATTGACCGAAACCTTAGTTCCTTCTAAAATCAATTTGAAATCATCAGAACCGATAGAAATACTTTCTGCATCCTTAGGACCTTGGCTATCCAGAAGAATAGTACCGTATCCAAGAGATACATGGATCTCTTTTTCTTTACGTTCCGCAGTGAAGTCTGTATCAGGGAGAGCTCTAAGAGACACGCTCTTTTCTCCTTCTAACTGGACATCACATAGGGAGGATTTTCCGGATACGATCCTTTTGCCAGATACATCTTCTCCGGCCTGAGAAGTTTTACCCTCGATAGAACAATCTCCATACGAGTAAGTGAACTTATCTAAAGTAGCTTCTCCTTTTTTGATTTGAGAACCCTTATAGAAGTATATTCCAAATATTGCAAATACCAAAGCCGCAGCTGCGAAATAGATCGCCGGTTTAAGGAAAGGGAGGACTTTTTTAGAAGAAGTCTGAGGAGAAAGGTTTTTTAACTCCTGAGACGCACTAGACGTTCTGAGTTGTGATTGGATCTGGGTAATTTTTCGGTATTCTGCTGCTCTTTCAGGTTCCTTTAATACAATCTCCAAAAGTTGTTTTTTCCCGGCAGCATCAAGCTCACCAGAAAGATATAACTCTAGCAAGTCTTCGAAACTATTTGACTGTTGGGTATCTAATGCCATCTTATAGTCCGATTCCTTCTGCTTCAAGATGCGTTCTTAATATTCTGAACGCACTAAGCAAACGACGACTAACGGTTCTCTCAGAAATTCCGAGAGCATCCGCAGTCTCCTTGAGAGTTTTCTTTTGGATTTCCTTCAGTAATATTATACTCTTTTCAGGCTCAGGAAGACGGGAAACCCCATCTTTTAACGCTAAATTAAGAGAATTTTTCTCTAATTCCAGAGGATCCTCATGATTGCCCCCTGAGAGCTCCGGAAAGTTCTCTACATTAATTGAGACGTTCCCCGTCTCCTTCTTTGTACGATTGAAATGTTTAAAATATAGGTTTTTAGCGATCGTGCAAGACCAAGAGGAGAAACTTCCTCTTTCGGAATCGAAACGATCCATGACTTCATAAGCCTTTAAAAATGTCTCTTGAGTCAAATCTTCGGCAATTTCGGGATTTCCTGAGAGTTTAAGCAGGAAATGATACACAGTATTTTTGCAGGACTCGTATAGAGTAATGAATTCCTGTTGGGAAAGACCTTGCATTTGTAGTTCAGTCGGGCCGAAAAAAAGGATTTCTGCTAATTTTTGGGATATTCCGATTCTGCGGAAGCAGAAAAAATAAGGCCCTCGAAAATCGAGAGCCTTACCTTTTTAGATTACGTGACGGTTTCCCCGCCAGGTAATTTTAGCGCAAGAACTGGAACTTTTCGTTATCAGTCCAAGCACAAGGCCATTGGATCAAGAGACCTCCGTCTCCAGTCGCGCCACCAGCAATATCCAAACATTGGCTGCTATGTTTTGCTTGAAGAGCAAAGAATCCGTCTCCATAAGAGAGCAGTTGGAATCTTTGGTTGTTTCCCCCACCGCAAGAATATTGAATCACATTCATTCCTGCTGCAGTAGATCCTCCCTTCACATCGAAACATTTGCCGCTATGTTTTGCGATAAACTTGAAGTATCCGTCACCTGTGGATTCGAGTGTCCATCTTTGGTTATCTTGGCCTACGTTTGTCCATTGGTAAAGATTTACTCCGTCAGCAGTACTGATGCCTGGAACATCGATCACTTTGCCGCTATGTTTTGCCGAGATCGCTGAATACTCAGAACCATTTGGATCGTTTACGAAAGGAATGTTTCCTCCCACGGAAGATTTACCACAACCGTCAGATCCGCAACCCGCGTTAGAACGCCAGTCTCCTCTTTCCATTGGGTGTCCAATTCCGTCGAAACATCCGCTTCCTTGGCAATTCATCCAGCTCGGAGCATCTCCACCTCTTCTCAATCGAACAAGGTTGTTCCAAGTGTCTTGATGATAGTCGTTTCCACCTGGATTTCTGAAATCTTCGAAGTATAAACATCCGCCGGATCCACCGTCATCATGGAAAGATCCATGTGCGTTTTTACCAACGTATGCAACCGGGTGAGTACCGTTCGCTACTTCAAAGTTACCAGCTTCTTTAGAATACCAGCCGGAGTGTTGAGACCAAGCAACTCGTTTCATTTGTCCGTTCACTACTAGGACGCTCATTCCTTCCCAGTCAGCCGCGTGGCTTCCAAAACTTAAGAAACAAGTACTTTGCCAAGCATAGAAGAACCAGTATCTAATCAGAACTGCATTCGTTCCAACAAGAGAAGTTTCATAGAAAATAGGAACTTGGTTATTTGAAATTGTAGAATAATCTTTATTACAAAGATCTTGTGGAGCAACTCCAGCAGCTCTTTGAGTGTAATAAGTCTGAGGATCACTAGTAAAACATTTTCCAGAATCTCCGGAACCTGTAGTAGTCTCTTGATCGAATCTCAAACGAGGTGCAAATTGTTGTGCAAGTGCATCCTGATCAACATTTGGTCCACCGTTATCAGCTTGGCAAAGATATAAACTCATACTATCGCAATAGCGACCGTTACAACTTGCACCAGCGATATACATAGATTCAGGAGCTACGAATTTTCCACCGTCTTCTTCAGAAATCCCGGAAGTCCAATAACATCCCGTTCTAACACCGTTATTGTTTAATTGAGAACATTTTAAGGAAACGTTATCACAATAACTTCCGGAACATTTGATACCGGTCACGAAAGCATTATTATCACAAACACGATAATTGGTACCTTCTTCCGAAAACCAATCTGTCCACCAACTATTGGTTTGAGTGTATCCGGATTCGCTTGCGAGAAGGTTTACATCATCGCAATAACGGCCGCTACATTTCAAACCGCGAGTTAAGAAAGTAGGTCCTGTTTCAATTGGGTTTGCACCATCAGTGGTCCAATTCAACCAATGTGGAGGAAAAATCTCGTTATGAAAATAAGTGCTGGCTGTGCTAAGTAACTTAGATCCATTTCCGCTTTTAGAAGGAAGAAGACTAGAAAGAATTCCTAGCTCCGCTCCGTTCGACGAGGACTTATCGCTACAAGCCACGAATGACCCGCCGAGAAGTCCGATGATTACCAGAGTATATACACCCCGGATGATGATTCTCTTCATTATGATCCCTCTTTAGTTTTAATGTGGAGGTTTTATGTATTTAAACGACAAGGTAATATAAGCGTCTTAATTCTCACTTATTTTCGAAGCGAGATTATATAATTTCTGAAATAAATAAAATTTTTATTTATTAAGCTCGTTCGATTATAACGAGTAAAGTTTGTTCTATATTTTATAAAGAAGAAGGATTGAGTTACTAAAGGGATGTATTAAGACTTGCGACCTTTTTTCTTTGGAGAAGCAGCTTTTAGATTTTTAAGATCTGAGTCTTTACTCATTCGGATCAATTGTGGTCCCATAAATTTTAGGAATTCTTCTAAGAAGCTAACAAAACCTTTAGAGCCTCTGTTCTCGCTTATGAATATCAAGATCCTACGAATTGCAGGATCTTCTGTTAGATCGCCTAATGCAGTTTCATGTATATTCTTCTTATCCTTATCTAGAAATGCTTTTAGCTCCAAACGAAAGAATAAGCAAAGATTGATAAAATCGTGAGTAAGTAGTCTGGATTCTCCCCTTTCCATTTTTCCTAGAAGGTTAGGATTGAAAGGAACTCCATATTCTTTTTTAAGAGCGTCTGCAAGTTCCTTGAGGGAAAGACCCTTCTCCATCCTGCAATATCGAAAGACGTCGCCTATTTTAATATAAATTGATTCGATGGAGCCGTTTTCCATATTTTGGACGTCTAAAAACGTTTAGAATAGAATAAGATCTGCAATGCTGCTCTGCTTCGAATCGAATTCTTTTTCTTCGGATTGACTTGGCTCGATTTACGGTGAATTTTTTATTCTAGAGTATTTTAATTACTTTTAAGTATTTTTTATTCTCATCATTACTTTTGTATTTTTTTAAAGAGTTGTTCATTCCCTAAATCTTAGGGATTATTTCTTTCCTGGGAAAAATTTCGGACTCCAGAATTAAAGATTCAAAATTTGGTTTGGAGCTTTGTTGTATAATTAGAATGGAAACAAATACAAAAGAACTAGACCGTATTATCTCTCATCCTTCCATCTGCGGAGGCAAACCGGTTATCCGGGGAACCTCGATCCGAGTTTTAGAAATATTAGATATGATTTTTTTAGGATTCGGATACCGTGAAATCCTGAACGAATATCCGAATATTAAGGTTTTGGATATCGAAGCTTGTCTGGAATATGCTTCGAAAAGATTACATTCTCCGATATTAGATAAAGCGAATCGAGAACTTCCGAAAGAATTTGCATCTTCGGAATTACAAGACAAAGATCGGAAAGTTTCTTAAGAGCCCAGATTAGGCTCTTAAAGTTTACGAAGCGAGCTATAGTCGCTGTGCTTCCTGAAGCTCGCGAAGCGAGCTATAAACAGAAGGGTCGGAAGATTAGAGCCTTTCTCCTAAGATCGGTCCTCCGACTTTTTGCATCATTCTTTCTTTAGTTAAGATTAGGTCCTCTCTATTATCGGCGGCCATCTCCGCAGGACCATCCAAGTAGATCGCACCTTTAGGGCATGCTTCTTCGCACATCCCACAGAATATACAACGTAATAAGTCTATCTCGAACTTTTTAGCAAACTTATCTTCCGGATGAAGATGTTGAATCTCAGGAGTTACATGTCCTGCTTCTATCTTAATAGCGTCTGCAGGGCAAATCCACATACAACAGAAACAGCTGGTACATCTTTCTCTGCCTATCTCATCGCGTTTCATGGTATGCATCCCACGGAAACGAGGAGAGAACTTTCTTTTCTTTTCAGGGAATTCTAATGTGACTGCACCCTTTAGAAAAGCTGCTTTAATAAAATGTTTTAAAGTAATCCATAACCCATTCGCAATGGAATAGGAATATAACCTTTGGTACCAAGCGGGTTTATGTTTTGCCGCTACATTAATTACATTAACGGTTCCCAACTGCTGCCTCTCTAAGGTTAGAACGTAATTCTAACGTTTTCTTTTCCAATAAAGAGAAAATTTCCGCAGAGCTTGATAAACCTTTTGGTGCTTCCATAGATTTATTGAAGTTCTGGGACCATCCCTTCTTATTTGTAAAACTTCCGCTTTGTTCTGAATAGGCTTTGATCGGCACGGAATATTTTGCTTTAGTCGCATCTTCCGTAAGATTCGTTTCTAAGATTACAATAGATTCAGAAGGAACGCCAGCCAAGATTTCGGAAGCTTTTTCTTTAATTACAAAGATCAGATCGAATTCACCCTTAGAAGCTGCCGAACGAATGGAATCAATTCCTTCGGCAGAAATAAAGCCTGCTTCTACTGCACCCTTAGTGTTCGGTCTTTTATCAGTCGTGTACAAGAAATCGACTTGTTCAGGTTCTTTATATTGTTCGGAACTTACTCTAGCTTCGGTTACGACTGCAACGCCAAGTTTGGATAAAGATTCTTTAATAGATTTTAAGTTCTGATCCGACTCGTGAGCTCCACCAATCACAGCGATCTTTTTGGATTTTGAAATTTTTTCAGAAATTTCATCTAAAACAGTACTGCTGATACTTGTTTCTCCATTTTTATAGAAAGAGAATAACCGATTTGTATTCAGCCAATCCACATCGAATCGTCCTTTATCACAAAGGAAATATTGGTCCTTCTCCTCATCTATACGAGGCATATAGCGGAACATTTTATTGTCCCGTACATTTGTATAAGTTTTACAACCTGTGCTACAGCCGGTACAAACGGATTCTTCCGATTTGTACCACCAGACTCTCGATTTAAATAATGTTTTATTATTTAATAATGCTCCGACCGGGCAGATATCAGCAAGCGCACCTTGGTAGTTGTGATTGATAGGTTCTTCTTTTGCAAGACCTATGATGGAATGATATCCTCTTTCGAATAGCCCAAGATTGGACTCTCCCACCATTTCTTCTTCAAAACGAACACAGCGATAACATACGATACAACGATTGTGATTGATAATTAAATTAGAACCGATCTCTTCTTGAGGAATATTCCTTTTTTCTAATGTGAATCTTGAATTTCCTTTCCCTTCTTTAAAGGAATTATCTTGGAGTTGGCATTCGCCGGCCTTATCACAGACGGGACAGTCTAATGGGTGGTTTGCGAGTAGGAATTCCATCGTTCCTTCTCTTGCTTCTTTGACTCTATCGCTTTTCGTGACGATAGAAAGTCCTTCGGTGACCTTAGTATTGCAGGCAACTTGTAAACGGGGAATCCCTTCTATCTCGATGAGACACATGCGGCACATGCCCACCACGGATAATTTAGGATGATAACAGAAAAACGGAATATCCACTCCGGCATCTTTAGCGGCGGATATCAGATTTTTTTTCTCGTCGACCTCGTATTCGATCCCGTCTATCTTTATCTTGACCACTCGAACCTCCGTTTTTCTAAACAAGCCAGGCGCCAAATCTCAATGGAAACGTACTATTCCAAGTTGGCAACCCGTTTCTAGATCGCAAAGATATGAGAGCCTGTCTCAGATTCTTGAAGCCACTTCAGACTGAGAGACGAATCAGAGTTTTAAATCTCTGTAATAATCCGGAATTTTGGCCCATTTCTGAAACCACTGAGGATTCATCGCCCTTTGGTAAAGATACGCATCTACTAGAACCAGGTTTATCGCAGCTTCCACAATCGGAACTGCTCTTGGAAGAACGCATGGATCGTGACGACCCTTTGCTTCCAAAGTAGTTTCTTTGCCTTCGATATTTACAGTATTTTGTTTTTTGAAAATAGTAGAAGTAGGTTTAAAAGCAGCCCGGACCACCAAAGTTTCTCCGTTAGAAATCCCACCTTGGAGTCCTCCGGAATTATTTGTACGGGTGCGAACTCTTCCACTTCCTTCTTCCACATAAAACTCGTCATTATGAGTACTTCCGGTTAGAAGAGTTCCAGAAAACCCCGAACCCACTTCGAAACCTTTGCAGGCAGGAATGGAAAGAATAGCCTTTGCTATGTCGCCATCCAGTTTATCGTAAACAGGATCTCCAAGACCTGGAGGAAGATTATAGGAAGCGGAGCGGATGATCCCGCCTACGCTATCGCCTGCTTCTTTCATTTCGAGGATGAGAGAACGCATTTTATCCGCGGCCCGGGAGTCTGGGCAACGAACTTCGTTTACATCTACTTCTTCCCTGGTTTTAGGATAATTGATTTCCGCAATTTCGGAAGAGATGGTTCCGATTGTGTCTACCCAAGCGACTGTTTTTATACCTAGATCGTCTTCTAAGATCATTCTAGCAATCGCACCGGCAGCTACTCTCGCAATCGTTTCTCTAACGGAGGATCTTCCTCCTCCTACGTGAGCACGGAATCCGTATTTAGTCTGATATGTATAATCTGCATGAGAAGGACGGAATGTTTCTCTTAAATTTTCGTAATCTTTAGAGATCGTGTTCTGATTGTTTACGATCAATGCGATCGGACTTCCGATCGTTTTTCCTTCAAAAACACCGGAGAGAACTCGAACCGTATCCGATTCGTCCCGAGGAGTCGTAAGATTACTTTGTCCGGGTCTTCTTCTGTTTAAATCCTTTTGGATTTCTTCCAATCGGATCGGAATTCCTGCTGGAACTCCTTCTACAACAACTCCCACGGCTTCGCCATGAGATTCTCCGAACGTACTGACTTTGAATATTTTACCCCAACTGGAAGGCATACAGTACCAGAAAACAGGAGACCACTAACGGAAGAAAGTAGGATTCGAATATGGAACGGAAAAGCGGACCGTTTACGCGACAGATTTCGGAGCTGTTTTGCGATAACTTTTATCTATCAGATCGAACAAAGGCGGATCCAATTCCGGATCAATCGCATAAATCACCCTTCTTGGGTCCACAGCATTTGCAAGATTGAAGACTGCTTTTCTTGCGTCCGGTCGGAAAGTTTTACGATCGTAACCTACGATCTTGATTTTCCCCTTATTCGAGAAGACAGGCCTAATTGTCCCGACTCTTTCCAGAAGAGGACGAGTTTGATTTTTATTAATTTCTTTGATTACGCAGGTCTCGAAATGGATCTTATGCTGAGAATCTGTGGAAACCACGATCACATAGTCCCCTTCGTTTAGAACACTTTTGTTCTCGCATAAACTCAGAGCCATAAAATCGAAAAATTCCTTAACTACTCTTTCATTATATGAGAAAAAGCTGTTATTCAGGATCAACTTCATAGCGGTGATAGGAGCATATGCTGGTCTCCAATTTTGAGCACTACTTAATGAAGCAAACTCTCCCGCGATAGAAATAATTGCTGGATCGTCTTCGCTATAAGAATTGCTTTGTAAAAGATATAATTGTTTCTGCATATCTTCCACGAGTATACTTCTGGAAGGATCGTTCTTATATTTTTCGTAATATTCTCCCAGTCGTTTCTCTAGGAAAGCGGTAGAAGGATAGTTATTATTCAATCCTTCTCCTCTGTACGGTCTATGGCTGTTTAATACTGCAGTTTTAACTGGACTTGAAATAGAAGCCAAGTTCCCAATCATCAAGTAGCTTACGATAGGATGATTTTTCACGTATTCGAATTCTTCCGTGCTTAAGTTCCCATGTTCCGGAAGTTTCATTCTGACTTTGCCTATATCTACCATATAAGCCGCCATCATCAGATTTAATTGTTGTGCCTTAGAATTTTCAGTGTCTTTAACTGAGATCGCTTTTAAACTCCGTAACTTCATTGCCATGGAGATGACTGTTCTTTTCGTCAAAACTTCGGAGTCTGTCTCCACTCCGGCGGATTTCATTACTTCGATTACGTTGACTAAGCCTAGTTCGACATCTTGGCTATTCGCAAAATCGTCCAGGATTACATCAATTGCCTTTGCGACATTCTTCACATGATTTCCGTTTAATGGATAATCTCTCAGTTCTTTGAGAAGATCGGAAGCCTGCCTTGCCATCTGCAAGGTGAGATCAGGATTCACTAATTTGATATAAGAAACTTTTTTGCCGTTTACGGAATCGGGTTGTTCTACTTGGATTCCAACCTTATGTCTTTCGGATAGAAGGTAATAAATTCCCTGTAGTTCGAACTTTTGGAGTTTATTAATATCTGCTTCGCTCGCATTGTCTTTGCGATGGATTAAGATCTGCCCGTTCTTATTGTAAAAATCTACGGGTATGGATTGAGCTTCTTTAAATTGTCTGATTACTTCTGCATTGAACTCAAATCTTTCAAGTCTGAGGGGATCGATCGGACCGCTTTGAAATTGAGTCATAGTAAAAATCCATACGCATTACCTGAGGGCCAAAGAATACAAGAGTTTATCCCTTCCAGTCCAAACTCTTGAAACCTGAAATCAAAACTGCTATTAAACCTAAGTTTTGAACCAGACTTATAAGCCCAATGTATATAACGTTTAAGTAAGATATCTGTCTAGTAACAAAGAAATGATTCAGCCTTAGCAGCAGGCAAGAATAAATTTCCGAAATTGTGTCAATCGATCAAGAAACAGGTGCTTTAGAGGCAGAATCCGGATCGGAAGAAGTCCTAGAGGGATATGTTTCCCTTACTTTACGATCCAGAGAGTCAAAAAACTCAGGATCGATTTCCGGATCCACTAAATAGATGATCCTTCTCGGGTCTGCGTTACGCTCTAAGTTAAAAATTGCTCGTCTTCTGTCCACAGTCAAGCTGCCCATCTCGAAGCCGGAGATCCTGATCTTTCCATTGTTTGCGAACTTCGGTCGGATAGTTCCGATTCTCTCCAACATCGGTCGGATGGAATTTTTGTGAGATTCTTTAATGATACAGATTTCAAAGAAGACCTTACGATTCGAATCCTGGGAAGCGACAATAACGTAATCTCCAATCTTAACGAAAGGTTGGTTATCACATAAGGAAAGTCCTACGTGATCGAAAAAGTCTTTCAGCGTTTTTTCATTATAAGCGAAGAAACTATTGTTCAAGATCAGTTTCATAGCCTTGAGACCATCCATCGGTTGTCTCCAAGGCTGAGGAGTCGTCAAAGAAGCGAATTCTCCCGCAATAGAAAGAATCCCGATATCTTCGTAAGAGATTGCGTTCGTAAGAATGGACTTTACTTGTCTTTGGATATCGGTTGCTAAAAGATTTTTACGAAAATCGTCTTTATACTTTTCTCGATACCCTTGGAGTTTTTGCACCAAAGGTTTGGTTTGTGGATAATTATTATTCATCCCTTCCCCACGATGAGGTCTATGATGATTTAAAACTACCGCCTTAACAGGATCTTCGATCTCCGGAAGATTAGCAATCATCAAGTAGCTTATGATCGGATGGTTTTTGATATACTCCAACTCTTCTGGTTTTAGATTCGCGTGAGTCGGAATCTTCATCTGAGTGTAACCGATATCAGCAAGGTAAGAAGCCATCATCAGATTCATCTGTTCTGTCTTCTTCTGCTCCATATCCACCTTGGTAAAAACTTTTGCAGCTCTTACCTTCAATGCCATCGCGATCACTGTCCTTTTGGTCAGGACTTCGGAATCCACGGGCATACCCGCATTCTTCATCACTTCTATAATATTGACTAGTCCGGTCTCCATATTAGGAGAAGTTTTAAAGTCATCTAAGACTGCGTTTATGGATTTGTTGATCTCTTTTACATGGTCTCCGTTTAACGGAAACTTTTTGATATCGGATAATAGATCAGTCGCTCCTCTGGACATATCCAAAGTGAGTGTAGGATTAATAAGTTTATCGAAAGAAGGATCTAAGGAACTTTTTTTGTTAGAACCGGGATGGATCTTAGAGATCTCGGCAGTTAAAAAATAGATACCTTGTTTTTCGAATTTTTGAAGACGACTGATATCGTCTCCAGACGCCATATCCTTTTTGTGGATCAGGATCTGTCCGTGTTTATTATAAAAATCGACAGGTATAATTCTATTTTCTCGGAAGTGTTGGATCACTTCTTCCGTAAAATCGAACTTTTGTAAATCTCTGGCTGCGTCCATCGTTAGGTGGAAGGAACTCCTGGATTATAGTATCGGCAAATTGATCCGATGAATCGAATCATTCCGATACCACAATACGTCTCTTTATGGGTTTAGTTACTTTGGACGTTTCAAATATGCGCAATCAAACTTGATTTAAGCTGCTTTGCAGAATATATCTTCGGATCCTTTCTTCTGTGGAGCTTCCTGCAAAACCGATTCCTGTACGAGAGTCGGTTAATATGAATGTGTCCTGGGCTTTTAAGGATTTACCGTCCGTTCTAACTTCTCCGGAAAGAATATTGATCCCGAGATCCTTCAGAACTCCGGTCACAAAGTATAATAACCCTTTTCTGTCTGGAGCTTCTAAGTAGAATTTTGTAGCAGAATTGCCAGGAACGTCCTCAAACTCCAATTGAGAATCTTGTCCTAGATAAAATGTATTTCGAATGTCTATTTCACTTGAGGTTTGGATCATCTCTTCCAACGCATTATCATCGGAAAAGACAGAAGACATTAAGATGCCGAGTTTGGATGCTTTGATTTTAGAATCTGTTT
The DNA here is from genome assembly GCF_002812205.1 of Leptospira neocaledonica. NCBI lineage: Bacteria > Pseudomonadati > Spirochaetota > Leptospiria > Leptospirales > Leptospiraceae > Leptospira > Leptospira neocaledonica. The sequence continues at coordinate 426,609 of NZ_NPEA01000003.1, read as the reverse complement.
CAGGTGACCTGAGAAGAAATTCGTCGTAGCTGATCATGGAGTCGCCATCTTTGATCGTGCGAATATCTCCGGAAAGGATCTCAAATCCCATAAAGAACATTGCCTTCACCATTTTATGAAGGGTTCCTGGGGCAGTCTCAGAAGTCTTAAGTGTAACTCTGTAGACTCCGTATTCTTCTTTGTAGTTAAATTCTATCATGGTTTCCGCTTTCCTACAAAGCCTGCATATTCCTTGAAAAATAACACTCAAAAACTAAGGCTTTTCAGTGAATGTTTTACGAAGTCTAAATGAGTAGTAGCTCCTTTTTCAATATTCTGTCTCCTAAAATTTTTCATCAATGAGACAGAAGTTCGAGGAAAAACCGCTGCTAGCGGATATACGCCGGAAGGCCTCTGGAATATACTGGGGAAATCGGTGAAATTTTTTTACTAACCGATACGCCCATTTCTCCCACTGGGGATCCATGGGGATATATATATGACAAATAAACAGAAATTTACCGAAGGATTCAAATTCGGAAAAACGCAGGCGACGTATTCTAACACAAAATCGGCCGGACCTAAGGTTCCACAAGGAAGCCAGGCTGCTAGAGGCTCTTATTCTTCCTCTTTAGGGCCAAGTTTTGCAGGAAACGAACCTTCTTCCGAATCTCCTTTGCTAGTCCTTCTAGGTTTAGGCAGATATTTTAAGAATTATAAAGTACGACTGGGCATCGTTTTAGGCCTTCTTTTTACCGAAATCATCGTTTATTCTGCGATTCCTTTCTCTTTTAAGTTTTTGATCGACGAAGCTTTAATCGGAAAGAATGAAACAGTTCTCTACATAACTGGTGCTCTACTGATTGGAGGCACGATCTTAATTACTGCCGCAGGGACATTCAGAGATTATTTATACAATTGGGTCTCTGCTCGTGCTATAAGAGATATGAGAGAAGAGTTATTCATTCATTTACAAAGAGTGAATTTAGACTTTTACGCAAATACTCGTCTAGGAGATGTGCTCTCAAGATTCTCAACCGACCTGACTGCATTAGAAAACGCAGTGCTTGCACTCATTCCTTGGGGAATTTCTCCGTTACTGGAAGCAATTTTCGGAACTGCCTTATTATTCGCTCTAGATTGGAAGTTGGGAGCAATTGCCACCTTGATTTGGCCGATCACTTTTTTAGGTCCTGTATTTTTCTCCACTAGATCAACCGCAGCAAGCTACGAAAGAAAGATAGAAGAAGCCAAGGTACTCACTGCTGTCGAAGAATCTATCTCTGCTCAAAATCTGATTCGAGTCTACGATTTGGATGGAGCATTCTGGGATAAATTCAAAGGGAACTGTGAGAAACTATTTCATGTTTCTTTAAGATTAGGGCTGACTAATTCTTATTTAGAACGTTCTGCCTCCGGCGGGATCCTTCTTTTGCAGGCGGTACTTTTGATTTCGGGAGCTTGGTTCGCATTCCACGGAATGGTGAGTGTGGGAGCTTTGGCGGCTTTTCTTCCTCCTTTCTTGAACTTGTCTTATTCTCTATTGTATGTATCCCAATATTTTCCTACGATGAACCAAGCAAGCGGTTCCGCTAGAAGAATATTAGAGATCTTAAGAACTCCTACCTTCGAATCCGAAGGAGGAGAACGTCCATTTGCACCTTCTGAATTGCAAAATTCTATCAAACTAGAAGATTTACATTTCCGTTATAAAGGTAGAACCAAGAATTTAAGCGGAGTCAATCTGGAGATCCAAAAAGGAACTTATACTGTTATCCTTGGACAAAGTGGTTCAGGAAAAAGTACCATTCTCAAATTTATCCTAGGAATGATGGAACCGAACCAAGGAAAAGTTACTTTGGACGGTATTGCAATGGAGAAGATCCGTTTGGATGCACTTCATTCCATGATTGGTATCGTATTCCAAGATACTTTCCTATTCCATACCAGCATTCTGGAAAACATTCGTATGGGGCGCCCGGACGCAACCCCGGAAGAAGCGATCGAAGCTGCAAAACTTGCCGAGATCCATGAATTCATTTCTGCACTTCCTGACGGATACGAAACCATAGCAGGGGACAAGGGTTCTAAACTCTCAGGCGGAGAAAAACAGAGGATCGCATTGGCAAGAGCGTTGGTAAGAAATCCTCAAATTCTTCTCCTGGATGAAGCGACTTCCGCATTGGATCCGATCACAGAAGCAAGGATCTTAAAGACTCTCCAAAAATTGAGAGAAGGTAGAACAATCGTTTCCGTGACCCATAGATTGACCGGTTTACATGCCGCAGACCAAGTAGTAGTCTTGAAAAACGGAAGTTTGGAACCTTATCCTTCTCCGGAAAATGATTCACTTTCCGCGGCCGCAATCGGATTGTAGAAATATGCTGAAAGTGCCGACTTACGTTGCTGAGTCTCCAATCGGAGGACTCGGAGTTTTTGCAGGTAGAGATATAGAAGAAGGTGAACTCGTGTGGGAGTTTCACCCTAAAACCGTTTGGACCCTAACAGAGAAAGAAGTACAATCTCTTCCTGAAAGGCTCCAAAATCTGATCTATACATATTCTTATTTGTTCGAAGGACAATGGTACTTCTGCGTGGATAATTCCCGCTTCATGAATCATAGCGACCAAGCAAACACCTTAGAAGATAAAAGCGGGGTCCGGGGAGCAAGTAATCCTTTAGGAAGGGACAGAGCTGTCCGCAAGATCCTAAAGGACGAAGAATTAACCTGCAATTATAAGGAATTCGATCAGAACTGGAAGGATAAACTTCCTTCTTAATAATCTATCTTAAGATCTTTGATCTTCTTATCTAGAGTGTTTCTGTTAATTCCTAAGAACTTGGCAACCCTGGTCTTGGTGTATTTGAATTTTTTCATGGCATACTTGATCAGTCTTGCTTCGACTTCTCCCACCACAACTTCCATAGCTCTTCCATCTAATGCATCTAAATGAGCAGGAGAGAACTTAGAACTTGCAACTTCGGAAGAAGCTTCCGGATCTACACCAACTTCCACATCTTCTCCCTCATCGCCGTAAAGTATACGTCCGCTGATCTCTGAGAAGTCTTGGATATCCAACATTTCGGATTGAGAAAGTACGACGGCTCTTTCGATCACGTTCTCTAATTCCCGGACGTTACCCGGCCAAGCATAGCTCATCAGAAGTTTATGAGCTTCTCTGGTAATCCCTTTGATTTTCTTAACATTCTCAGAAGTATACTTAGTAATGAAGTGATTGATCAGAAGAGGAATATCTTCCGGCCTTTCACGAAGTGGTGGGGTCAACATATTGACCACGTTCAAACGATAATATAGATCGGCTCTGAATAGTTTTTGAGAGATCAGATCTTCCAGATCCGCGTTCGTCGCGGCTATAATCCTTACATCAATCTTCTTAGGTTTAACTGAACCTACCGCTTCGATTTCCTTTTCCTGAAGAACTCTTAAAAGTTTGGATTGAAGATTGAGATCCATCTCTCCGATCTCATCCAAGAAGATGGTGCCAGTATCAGCCATCTCGAACTTTCCTTTTTTGTCTGCAACTGCACCCGTGAATGATCCTTTTTTATGACCGAATAATTCGGATTCTAAAAGATTTTCAGGAATAGCGGCACAATTGATCTTAATAAAAGGTTTATCACCTCTGGAAGAATTATAATGGATCGCCGATGCGATCATCTCTTTTCCTGTTCCGGATTCTCCAGTGATCAATACGGAAGCACGAGAATCTGAAACAAGTTGGATCATCTCGAAAAGTTTTTCCATAGACTTGGACTTTCCAATCAAGGAACCGAACTTGTACTTATTCTTAAGTTCTCGTTTTAATAAGATATTCTCTCTAGAGATTTCACGTTTTTCTTCATCGATCAGTTTTTGGATACGGATCGCTTGGTAAATTACCGAGGCAACTACCTGAAGGAAGTCTAAATACGTTTTTAGATCCACGTATTTTTTATGAACGAAGAATACGCTAACTACACCCAACACGTCGGTATCCGACTTAATTGGCGCCGCAAGGAAACTAACGTTCTCGGGATTGTTCTTAAAATGGCTGGCGTTCCCTAATCTATTCAGGAAATTTTCATCGCTTACGATGGATTCAACAATGACAGCTTCTCCGGATTCGTAAACTTTTCCGGTGACTCCTTCTCCAGGAAGATATACTCCCTTCTCCATTTCCTCTGCGGTAAGTCCCGAGGCAGCGCTAAGTTTCAGGATATTTTTATCCGATTCGAATAGAACGATGGATCCTCTTTCTAAGTTCAGGGATTTATCCAATCTATCCATCACATCATCAAAAATTTCCTGGAGAACTAAGGTAGAAGTTACAGTTCTAGAAATATCTATGAGTACTTGTTGGATCTTATTCTTCTGCTCCAACTGTCTGAAAGTTTGGAGGTTCTTGAAGATCTGTGCCGCCATATTGGCGAGGGTGGAAACGAGTTCCAGATGTTCTTCGCTGAAAGCCTGTTTTCTGCTGGAGTCAAGAGAGATAACTCCGATGACCTCGTCTTCTACGATCATCGGAACTGCAAGCTCTGAAAGAATATCGTCCTTAATGGAAATGTAATGCGGGTTTTGGGTAACGTCGTTAACGATCATACCTTCGCCGGAAGCGGCAACGATACCGGTAATACCTTCTCCCACTCGAAGTTTAACTTTTGTTCGAACGGAAGGGTTCATACCTCTGAAAGTTACTATGTCCAAGACCTCGTCCGATCTGCTGATCAGCATAAGTGAACCTGAACCAACCTCACAAATTTGGATACATCTCTCCAAAATCAGATCCAGAAGGCGATCTGGATCCAAAGTCGAATTCATAGCGGTTGCCACTTCTTGTATATGGCGGAGTGGGCTGGGTTTTACGTAACCGGACATCTGCTCAAAAAAGGTGCTGATTGATGATTTTGCGGTCAAGGAAAAAACTTAAAATCCAAGCAAGTCGCTTCGTTTCCAGGAAAGAACGCAATATTTGTATCAGAATCAGTTTAGATTGATCGATTCAAATGACATAATATCATAAATGAGCGGTTTACTTTACATTTTAGAAGAAGATTAATCTCGAAATTTAGAACAAATTCGTGTTATTCGAAGATTTTCTGAAAAAGAAGAATAAAAACATCTTTCCACCCTCTCTTCTTCCCGTATCATCTTTATCCCGATGTCCTGCGTATTTTGCGGAGAATATTATCTTCCGGACGGAGAATTCAAAGATGGAAAATTTCTTTGTAATTCCTGTGGAAGAGAATGGATCTTAGAAAAAAGAAAACGAAACAGGATCAAACCTCCTGAAGTACACGCATTATCTAACGAGATCCTCTTAGAATTTCTTTCTCTTTTTAATACGAGTCCTAATCTAGACGACCTTCTCGAAAATTTCACTAACCTAGCATTCAGAAAATTGAATCTTCCTGGGATCTCAGTTATGGTATATGAGCCTAGATTGGATCGTATCCTAGTAAAATCCTGCAAAAATAAAAAAGGCCCCGCTCTAGAAAAATTAGCCTTTAGGATGGAGATCAAAAAGGGAGAACAGAACGGTCCTTTAGGGCAGGCGATCGAGACCTGTAAATCTGTTTATTATAGATTTGATGAACAACCTCATAAACAGATCAGACAATATGGAAGAGTAAATAAGGTAGAATCCGAATTGTCGGTCCCAATCCATCTTAAAAAAGAAGTATTAGGATTAATTAATGTAGATTACGAAAAAGACGATCCAGTACAAGCGGAGAAGGATCGCTATTTCCTGGAATTGATCGCTAGTCAGTTTGCTACTACATTAAAGAACAGAATTCTTTTCGAGGTTTCTCAAACCCAATCCAGGAATTTCAGAAATCTGCACTCTGCAGCTTTAAAACTCAGCAGTTTAGGATTTAAATATAGAACCGAAATTTTCCGGGTCATTCTACTTTCCTTAACCGAATTTTCCGAAAGTAATCTTTTCGTTTTGATAGAAAGAAAAATAGATTCAGAAGGAAAAACGATCTCTACCGAAGGACATATACTTACAGGAGTTCCGAGAGCACCGGAAATCAAATTGAATGTCCAATTAAAGGGAGAATGGAACGTTCTGAAAAAACTGACAGAATCCGCTATATTGCTAGATTCGTCAGATCTCAAGGAATGGAAAACCTTAGGCAGTAACGGAAAGAAAAAACACCTGGCAATCTTACCTGTATTACGTTCCGATAATTCGGAAATTTGGATACTTCTCGCTAAAGAAGAAGAACTTCATTGGAGCCCGGAAGAAATTGATGTCTTGAATGCATTCGCAGTCCAAGCAGGGATCTCCATCCAAAACTTTCATTTATTCCACCAAAGAGCGGAAAAAGAAAGATTGGATAAAGAGATAGAGATCGCAAGAGACTTACAAAGATCTCTTCTGCCTAGAAAAATGCCAGATCATCCGAACTACGAATTCAGCGGGATCATGGTACCTGCGATCGGAGTTGGCGGAGACTATTACGATTTCATAACACATCCTACCAATAAAGAAACGTATGTTTGTATCGGAGACGTGAGCGGCAAAGGTGTTCCGGCCGGAATCGTGATGGCAACGGTTAGAACAGTGATCCATTCACTTGTTAGAAAGAATCCGACACCTTGGGAAATTTTAGTTACAGTAAATACGTATTTATATCAAAATTATTTTAAGGATATTGTTTCTCCTCGTTTCATGTCTTTGACCATTATTCATTGGAACCAAAACGAAAATCGTTTTGTTTTCAGCGGTGGGGGGCAAGGAGATATTCTAGTTTATCGTAAAAAGGAAAATCGTTTGGAAGAAATCCCGACAGGAGGAGTTGTTTTAGGAATAGATCCTGACATAGACCATTTTGAAAATAGTGGAGAACTTTACCTAGAGCCAGGAGATTTTTTTCTAATGCTTACTGATGGGGTATGGGAAGCTATGAACCCTTCCGAAGAATTTTTCGAAATGGATCGCCTACACGAATGCGTTTTTGAAGCCAGAAAAGAAACACTTCCTCAGCTGCTGGAAACTGTGTTAAAAAAGATAAAAAACTTTACCGGGGAAAGGGAACAGACAGATGATATTACTTTAATAGGCGTAAAACGTTTAAAATAAAAATGAACGAAACCTTAGAATCCATTTTTCAATCCGCCTGGTCTCGACTAAAAAATTACCATGAGTTTATGAAAAATAAACCTGCAGTGATTGCCTTTTCAGGTGGAAAAGATTCTTCCCTGCTTCTTCAATTTTATCTTTGGCTCCATAATAAAAATCTAATTTCCCATTTTCCAACTATTTATCATTTGGATCATTCTATCCGAGATAATATGGAACAAGAATCCGAAATCTTAAAGTATATCCTCTCCTTAGCTCCCAATTTTACCTTTAAAAAAAAAAACGTTCCAAAGTTTGCTGCTAAGACTAAACTAAGTTTAGAAGAAGCCGGAAGAGTTCTTCGATTTAGAGATCTAGAAAAAATTTACGAAAAGATAGGCGGTTATATTGTTACCGGCCATCATGCCGAAGATTATCTAGAAACAGTACTTCTACAGCTCATCAGAGGTGGTGGTTGGAATTCTCTACGTACCTTAGGAGTTTTAGAAAATAATAGATTCAGACCATTATTATTATTCGGAGAACAGGATCGTAAAACAGCATTGGCAAACGCCGATTGGCCGGTATTCGAAGATGAATCCAATTCTTCTTCACGTTACCTTAGAAACCGAATCCGAGCAGAATTACTTCCTGTACTTTTAAAAGAAGGCGCTGATCCGGATAAAATTTTTCATAATTTTCACGATTCAGATACACCTAGAAGCGGAACATCAAACCGCAAGGTAAACGAAGACGAGATTAGAACAGTATCAAGAAGAATTTTGGAAGAAGAGCCTGCTTCTATTTGTAAACAAATTTTAGACTTACATTTAAAAAGTTTGGGCCTTCATCCGCTGAATTCTCAGTTTCTTGCGGACCTTCTTCATAACCTGGACAGAAAAGTTTCTTTTTCTCTCGAAAACAAAGAAGTTTGGTTTTGGAAAAGTGTTTCGTCAGATCTGTACATCTTACCCAAAACCGCTTCTTATTTGAAACCGTTCAGTTATAACTCTGACTCTTTCTTTTTGAAATGGAATGGTAAGACCAAAAAGATACCGAAAAATTGCGAACCTTCTAACGACGGAGAAGGAGAAAAAATCCTGCTTGGAGGAATCCATCGAGACGTTTCCGAAATCCTTAGAGAGAAAGAGATTCCGGTTCCGGTCAGAAAAATGCTACCCATTCTAAAACGAAAAGGGAAAACTGTATTGGTTTGTCTTCGTTTGTGGGATGCCCGTTTCGATGATATTCGATCGGATGATTTCCAACAAGATTAGAGAGTCCAGAGGTTTATGGAAGAACTCCAAGAATTAAAGCCGGACCCATTCTTTAGAGAAGTTAGATTTCTATCTTCTTATGCGGACGCTTCTAAAGTTCCTTCCAAAGGTATTCCTCATATCGCATTCGCCGGTCGCTCCAACTCCGGAAAGTCCAGATTGTTAAACGCAATTGTAGAAAGAAAATCCTTAGCAAAAGTTTCTGCCACTCCGGGAAAGACCAAATTACTGAATTTTTTCTTAGTTTCTAAATCTTTGTTCTTAGTGGATACGCCTGGTTTCGGTTATTCCGCAAATTCTCACAAAGATCATGAGCAGATGATGGATCTTTTAATGAATTATCTTAACTCTGCTAAAGATCTAAAATGTCTATTCTTACTATCCGACGCTCAAAGAGAATTACCTGACGAAGAATTAGAATTGATTGGTACCTGTTTCGAAAAAGGAACTAAACCTGTTTTAATTCGTACTAAAATAGATAAACTTAATCAGTCGGAACTTTCTAAACTTAGGAAAAAAATGAAAAACATCCAAGGATTATATCCTATGTTGGAAATCGTTTTTGTTTCACCTAAGTATGGAAAAGGTCTACCAGAACTCAGAAAGATCATAGAGAATATGATGAAATCCTTAATCATTCCTCCGATGGAAGAGGATGCGATCCCACAAGAGATCAACGAACAAGGCTAAAGATTAAGCGTGAGTTTCTAAAAGATTGCCGGCGGAGTTGATCGCATCTCCGTAATATACTTTTCCGGCAAATTGGATCTGTTTCTGATTTAATTCTTGGATCGTTTTTAAAGTCTCTTCCAAAAGAGCTTTCAGTTTTTCCTGGCTTAAAGCCATTTCCAACTTACGTTTTCTTTCGATCAATTCCATATGACGGCGAGCTTCATCTTCCGATTTTCTTTCAGGATCCTCGTGTGAAGATACCTGATTCTTATCCAATCGGTTCAATTCCAGATCTATATCTCTCAATTCGGACATAAGTTCCCATTCTTTATCAGAGATGAGCTCTGAATGAGAAGCAGCTTCTTTTTTCTTAGCGGAATCGGTCGATTTGTTCGAATTCCCACCCGCTTCTTCATTCAAAGTTAAAAGATCAGGTTTTTCTTTTTCGCCCTTTTTAACAGTGGTAGCCTTGGTTTCTCCGGCTACAGCCACTAATTTTCCGTCCCTAAGTTCGTATTCGATGGATACGTCTATGGATCGAAGCTCCGCATTATCTCTGATGGCTTCGTTGCGAAACTCAGCAACGTGCCCTAGTTCATGGGAGATAACATGGAGTACAGAACTAGCCTGAGGCGAACTTTCCAGTTGCCCGTGACCAATGTACTTAACCGAAGTATCTTTCGGTCTTTCCATCATGGAAGAAGATTGTATAACTCCCAGGTTCATCCTATTATAAATGTCGGCCTGGCAAGCCTTGAGTTTAGAGTTTTGGAAAAAAATTCCCAATACTTAACAGAAAAACGTTATCTGCAATGCGCTATCTTATTAAGTATCTCAAGTATGCTTGAGTCGCAAAGATCATGAAATACGATCGCGTATCTTTGCCCCATATTGCTAACAGTTCTACGAATAACCTCTCCTGGTATCTCGCAGGTAAACATAGGTGACATAATCGTGATCTTATTTCCGGGACTCCAATTCTCATTCGAAAGAATGGATGCTCCTATCATCGATATATCAACCAGAGTACCTTCGCTCCAATTTCCTCCCTCTAAAAGTTTTACCTTACTGTCTTTACGGAATCTTGTATAAAATCTTTGATCCGCCGGCAAATCAGGTGTTACCTTTTGGGTAGGATTCATCCCGATCTCTAGTTCTTGCATAGCCGGAAGAGCTTACAGTACTAAGAAAAAATTTAAAAGAAGATTTCTTTTGAAGGTAAGAATCTTTTAAAAAAATGAATATAGAAGTGAAACAATCAATTAAGAATAGATCTAAACATCTATTCTTATACTAACTTTATATTAAAGTTGAAATATATCAGCTTCTCTTGCTAATACTATCTCAGAAAGAGCAGTGGATTGTTTTTCTTGATTGAACATTCGTATGATTTCTTCGTCCGGATGATCAGGTTCATGATGAGTTAGAACCAGTTTATTTACACCCAGAACTTCTCCACAGCGCACAGCTAATCTTCCGGATGTATGACCCCAACCAATCTTACGTTCCGCTTCTTCTGAGCTGTATTGTGCATCTATGATCAACATGTCAGGACTTCCGATTTTAGCGCGTAAATGTTCAAATTCGGAAAGATCCTCTTCTCTCACTTCCACATCGGTGCAGAATAGGAAACTTTTTCCATTTTCTTCTATATGATAACCGGTACAGTTTCCCGGATGTTTTAAGAGAAAAGGAGTTACTTTAAAATCACCGAGTTGAACTGTCTTTTGTCTTTCGAGAAGGTTGAATGTCTTCTTGGACATCATCTCATCTAAAGTGATCGGGAAATTTTCTGGATTCTGTTGTCGATCGAACCTTTCCTTTAGGTTAGAGATCGTGGAGTAAAAATCGACTTGGACACTCGGTATGTATCCAGGTTTAAAGAAAGGCCAACCTTGAATATGATCCCAGTGAGTATGCGTCACTAAAATTTTGACGTTGCCGCCCTGAGCAATGCCTTCCTTCAAGAGATCATTTCCAAGTTCTCTCATTCCGGAGCCGCAATCTATAATTAGTTTCTGACCGGTTGACGATTCAACATAAACGCAAGTGGTGTTTCCTCCCACAGGGTGTAACAGTTCCGTCCCTAAAGATTGTAAGAATGTTGGAACGGAGAAGGTTCCGTTCTTTAGTTTGAACTCCCTATGAGCTGACTCTAGGATCTTTTCCAATTTTTCTCTATATTCTGAACCGGAAAGCGGAGTAGGAAGAGATCCTCTCACTCCGTATAATTTTATTTTCACTGTATTAAATTAGACAACTAAGAGATTTGGTATTTGCAGGCATTCGGCGATGACATCGAATTTTCGTGAAAAACAATGGAAGATCGCCACTCGAATCCCCTTTACCTCTGATTATTTCTTAAAACTAAACCCCGGAAGTAAATTAAAAAAAAACGATTTGTTTTCTGGAGAATTCGGGACATATTATCTAGAGCTTGGTTCCGGTTGGGGAGAGGTTGCCGTATCCTTGGCAAAAGATAATCCAAACACCGGCTTTGTTCTCATGGAGAAGAAGGCGGATCGTTTACGCAAGACAATCCGTGATTTGAAGCAATACGATCTTAAGAACGTTAAACTTCTTTCAGTGAACTTTAATTGGTTTTTAGAAGAAATTTTCGAACCAGGTATCTTCGACGAAATTCTTCTAAACTTTCCTGATCCTTGGCCTAAGCGCAGGCATCATAAACATAGGACCTTAAATCCCCGATTCTTAGATACGATTCATATTCTTTTGAAGAATGGTGGCAAATTCCATTTTGCTACAGATTACGGCCCTTATGCTCGTAAAGGAATTCGCCTTTTTAGAGATGATCTTAGATATAAACCGATCCACTCAGAGTTTTCTTTACAAAGGGAAAATTTTCCAATCTCCCATTTTGAGCAAGAAAAACGGGAGGCTGGCTCCCGTATTTATTATTTAGATCTGACCAAGGTCTAAACGGTTCTTAGTGATACAATAAAGAGTAAACATTGTCTGAATCTTGGACTAGTTTGTAAGTCCAGACAGTTTCTCCTTTTTCATCATATCTAACTGCTGTATTATCTTTATATAATACGATCACATCTTTCTTTTTCCCTGGCAAAAGACCTTCTACTTCTTTGTCCGAAATTTTGATCTCTTTCAGACCGGAAGAATCCGCATCCACACGGTAGATTTTATCGTTACCGGTAAACCAGAGAGAATTTCCTCTCACGCTGAAAAGATTTGCTGACTTGTCTGAAATTTCAGTTTTAGTCGCCTTTCCTTTGCCGGAAACATAAACGATCTCTTTATCCGTACGGAAGAATGTTCCATCTTCAGTTGCACCGAGTAATCTTGGATTTGTAATTCCTGTCCAAGCAGAATCAATATCTTTGCTTAGCTTTGCATCAGCGTATAAAATTTTATCTTCTTTTGAAGAAGACTGGATCAAGAATAGTTGTCCCTTTTTAGAAGCTGACCAAGATTTAGAATCCAAAAGAATAGATTTATTTTCTTCGAATGTATCCGAGTAACTGGTTAAGGTTCTTTTTCCCGAGGTTTCAGTTTCTACTAAAATTCTATCTCCGGAAACCATTGCCTTTTTGAACATTCCTGGCAGATTGATAGTTTGGAAGACGGAACCAGAATTTTGGTCTCTAACTTCTAAACTTCTATCCGTAAAAGCGTACACTCTGCGATCCGCGAGAACATTACGGAAAGGTTTAGTACTTGTGATCCTCCAAAGTCGAATCGCCCTATTCTTATCTAGCGCCTCGATAGAAGTTCCGTAATTTACCAATAATAGATCGTTAATGATCACTGGAACGCCAATTAAAGATCCACGATTCGGGAACGGTTGTAAGATTACCGGGGTATCAGAATCGGAAAGGACCAATCTTTCTGCTTGGCTGGAATATGGAGAATTCGGGAATTTTTCTGCGAGTTCTCTTCCTAATTCTATAGCCAACTTTTTGTATTCAGCATTCGCAGGATTTTTGGTTTTTAATTCCGAAAGAATTCTAATACGCGCATGTAGAAACTTCTCATCCCTTTCAAGTTCTAATGCTTTTACGATTTCCGCATCGGCAGCTTCCAAATCCCCTTTTTTGAAGTAGATATAAGAAAGTTGGAAATGTGCGTCTGGGAAGTCGGGATTTTTTTTAATAATTTCCTTAAATATTTCTACAGATTGCTCCAGAAGATTATCGTTAAAAAGAACAATCCCAATATTATAAGGAGCTAATTCGTTTTCAGAGTCCGCCTTCATGGCGCTTTCGAATTCTTCTTTGGCTTCTTTGCTCTTATTCTGATTATAATATGCGATCCCTTTACCGATCCTAGAAGCTGTAAATTCAGGATTTAGTAACCACGAACGATTGAACGACTCGATTGCAACATCAAAGTTTTTCTTTTGTAAACCAATGATTCCAAGTTGGTAGTGGCTATAGTAAGAATCCTGTTTTTTTTCTAAAATCTTTTGGAAACCTTTCTCAGCATTATCCACTTCTCCCTTTCTAAGTAAGAAGGCGTAAATTGCTTCTTGGGCCGCAAGATTTTTAGATGCATCAGGGGAATTTTCTAAAAGTGAAATTCCTTTCTCTTCCATCCCCATCGCAAGATAACATTCAGCTACCTTAATATACAAAGTAAGTTTTTTTGTTTTATCGTAAGCAGATTGGTAAAGCGGAATTGCTTTTTCGTAAGACTTATTATCGAAAAGACGATTTGCCTTTTGGATAGTTGGAATTACTTCAGAGAATTTTCTGTTCTGGTCTATGGTTTGTTTTGCTTCCGCAATCTCAGGCAAATCTTTAGTTAATTTTTCTGCCTTTGCCAACCAAGAACTTGCAGAATCATAATTTGCTTTTTCGTTTTCTTCTAAAGCAATCTTATAATAAAGAAATGCCAATCGGAATTGAATGGATTCATTGTCCGGGTACTTCTTCATTAAATTTTTATAAGTATTTTCTGCTTTATCGAATTCTTTTTTGTCTTCGTATGTTCTAGCTAATACGATCCCTGAGAGAGGGTCATTTCCCGTGATTGCCTCTAATTCTTTTGTGTACTGAGCAACTTTAGATTGGTTTTTCTGAGCAGAATAAAGACGGATCAAACCTTGGAGTGCAGGAAGATTTCCTTTTTGAAGGCTGAGAGCTTTTAGATAATTTTGCTCCGAAAGTTTTGGATCTCCACTGATCTGATATAAACGACCATATGCAGTATAAACTCCAGGATCATCTTGGTCTTTCGCCTTTGCACGATCGAAATAAGTTTTTGCAGACTTTGTGTCTCCTTTACGAAGACGTAAATCTCCTTCATGGATTAGCTCTGAAGACTCTAAGAATGCTGCAACTTTCTTCGTTTCATCGTCCGACTTTAAACTATCTAATTCATTTTTAGCGGTTTTGTATCTATGTTCGGAAGCAAGAAGATACACAAGGTTCAAGACAGGTTCCTTATAATTCGGATCCAGCTCGCGAGCCTTACTAAAAGATACCATTGCCTTTGCATTTTCGCCCAAAGACTTTTGGTTCAAACCGATTTGGTTGTAGATAGTCGCGTTTTTAGGGAAGAATGGAATGGCCTTTTCTAAAACAGAAATCGCCTTTGGGTTATTCCCTGATTTACTATACGCCGATGCCAGACCGGAATATGCCTCTAAATAGTCTGCCTTTAGTTTGAGGGAAGTTTCAAATGCTTTTACAGCACCGTCTGTATCGTTAGAAAGTATTTTTGCATTTCCTAAAAACACAAATGGAGAAGGGTTCTTAGGATCTAATTGAGTAGCAGAAGTAAAAAATTGGACTGCTTCTCTGTAATTTTTAACCTTTAGAGCTGCATTTCCTTTTTCTAATAAACCAGCCACCTTAGTCGCAGAAGCCGACTGTTTCGCAGATGCAAGATCCGGATCCGCAGTTCTAGCCTTTTCAAAGTAAACTTCTGCTGCTTCGTAATCCTTTACCTGAACAGCGGTATCTCCCAGTTGCATGTACAGCTGGGCCTTAAATTTGAACTTATCTTCCGGAATGGACTTGAGAGCGGAATATGCCTCGTCGTATTTTCCGATCGTTTTCAGTAATACTGCTTTTTTAAATGTATAAGCGCTTCCATCTACCTTAGGAAGTTTTTCCAATTTGGAGTAAACTTCTAATGCATCTTTATTAGCACCTTGCGAAGTGTATAAGATCCCGAGAGTTAAAAGAATTTGCTCATTCTCAGGATCTAACTCTGTACCTTTTTTTAAAGAATTCAAAGAATCCTCTGTTTTTCCCAACCGATATTCGGAAGATCCGATCAGATAATAACCTTCTGCAGTAGGATATGCTTTTACTGCTTCTCTACCTTTAGAAAGAGAAAGTTCGAATTTTCCTTTTTGGAAGGCCGAGTTCCCTTCGTTGATCAATTTGGAAGCTTGTTTTAATTTTTGAGCTGCGATAATATCTTTTTCCAAAATCGCATCTTGGGAATTCGATTTTCTAAAATCTTTAGAAACACAATGTATCGCAAAGACTGAAACGACGGATAATATTATAAAACGAGAAAGTATACGATTCATCACTTGTATCCCTTATAGAGAATCTTAAGATCTTTGATGGGAGTTTTTTCCCTAAACTCTTCTCCTCTGGTCAAAACGGAAATAGTCCAGAGTCCTCCCGCAGGTAAATCTCCCTGCCAAACCATATCCCTTCCTAAGTATAAGGACAGTTTTTTGTTTTTTAAATCCGTTTTAAACGAAAATGGACGGCCTATGTCCTTGTCCACATCCAGATATTTATATGTGCTAAGTGTTTTCCCATCGGAAGGGAATTGGAAGATGGAAACCTTCTCCTTTCCTGCTACAACTCCTAGAGAAAGTCCATTTAAGTGGAATGTTACAGCAACGGTACCGTCTCCATGATCTACAGGAAGTAAGAAGTAACCTTCTATCTCCAATTCTTCCGGAATGAACGGAAGAGAATACACTCCATTCCAACCGTTGGATAAATTTTTCTTTTTTGCAAATTCCAGACCATTCGGCCCGAAAGGAGAAAATCCAAATTCTCCGGATGGTTTCCAGAATTCTAACTCGGATAATAGTCCGTATCCGAAATACGGAAGTGCTAATTCTACCAAACGATCCGGTTTTACATCCAAAATCCCTTCGTAATATACGTAAGCACCATCTGCACTTTCTTTTAAGAGCTCCAATTGATAGGCTCCTGGAGTTAAGTTACTACGAAAGAAAGGAGTTTCTCCTTGTTTGTAACCATCCAAAGACACGGAAAGTCCGTTTGGAACTGTGATTACTTTAGCAGATCCTAATGTACGATCCTCTTCCCATTCTTGGAACAAGAAACTTTTTTTGCCCGCTCTTACTTGAATGGTCTTTGTGATCGGTTTTTTTCCTTTTAGGACTACTTGGATGTCTTGGATACCTTCTTGGATTGGCACCTCAGTCAATGGAGTATTTCCTAAAGACTTACCTTTCCATAGTATCTCAGTATCTCCGGAAGAAGCTCTTACAGTTAAGGTTCCTTTGATAGAAGAGTTTACGATTTCTTTAATTCTAGTTAGATCAGGTTTTCTATCCCAAACCGGAACAGTGGTTTGTTTGGATTCTAAAGAAATAACTCTATCGGAAGATTTCCAGAAGATCGCCTGGTTCCAAGCTCCCACTTCTTCGGTAGAAACCGGACGCTTAAAAGAAAGTTCGAAATCTCCGTAAGAACTTGAATCTACGGAATCTTTTAATTCGAATTTGAAAGTCCAACCTGTTTCGGATTCAGTTACTGAACCCAGAACCAAAACATCTACGTCTTTGGATTTTAACTCCTGAGCTAACCCGGCTTTGTTTTTCCAAACATCGGAAGAAATTTTTGCGTTCGAAAATTTGATATCTTTCCAAATCAGACTGATCTCTTGATCAAAGTAAGAGGCCAATTTTTTATCCACCGATTTAGGATATTCGATTGGAGAGAATGCTAAGATAGGGATCTCATGCCCTGCTTTACGCACCCGATAATCAGTGTCGGATTCCCTAAAAATGAATACACTCTCGGAGTCACCTATCGACTTGTAATACGGTTCTTGTATCAGTTTAGAAGGTTCATTCAGCTTCTGTACCGAGGAGCAAGTAAGCCCAAGACTCGTAATAAGAGAGAATAAAATAAGATTACGAAATGAATTGTTCCCCATCCCGTAAAAAAATTTCCCAGGGACTGATTTAGCAAATCTTTTCCTAGTTCCGGAAAAAATGAGGGCCTTTTTAGAAAGAAATATCCGACCTCGGTTGGTCCTTTTATAGCATTAGAAAATTACGAAATATTTACGCGAGAATGCGCATATGAAGAGAAACCCCGCTGAATTGCGGGGCCTGATAATATTTTAGAAAAGCGGAAAAGAAGAAGAAACTAAATTAGAAAGTTTCTTTCGCGTTGAGTTTCAACTTTTCTTTTTGAACGTCTTGTTGAACGTATTTAGTTTCGTTCACTTGCTGAGCAGTTCTTGCTACTTCGTCCGCATTGGCTCTAGTAGCTTCACGTTTCTGCAATTGGGTACGAACTTCTTCCACTGTGGAAGCTTGGCTCAAAATACGAAGTTCTTCGCTGGACGCTTTCAGCTCATCCACTAGATTATTGTATTCTAGAACATCGTTTTTCTTAAGAACGATCAGTCCTTTTAGTTCTTTAACTGACTCAGGTCTCAAAGAAAGGATCAGTTTTTCGGTCAATTTTTGGTTCTTCTTCAGAGTGATCTCTCTGTTTCTTTCCAAGATGACTTCCGATTCTTCGCCGACTTTAGATACTGCAACGGAACCTTCCAGAACTGCGAATTTAACATCGCAATGATCTTCTGCACAGTTCACTTTTTTACCTGTAGGATTTTCAACAGAAGTTAAGAAGGTAGTTCCGCGAACTCCCGCAAGAGCGGTAGGAGTTACTACGCGGAAATCGGAGTTTTTATTCTCCTTACGAACCAAAGTTACGATCCTTCCGTAGTTCAGATTGACCTTAACGTTAGTTCCTTCGTCTCCTACTAAGGCTGCGATAGATACTTCAGTATCTTTGGAAACTTTGATGATACCACTTTCGGCAACCATGATCTCAACGGATCCATTTTTGCCGGTAAGGATAGTGTCTGCAGCAGTTACAGTCTGACCGAATTCGGCTTTTTTCTCACCTTCGGCGGACTGGACTTTTACATCTCCGTTCAACCAAACGATCTTTGCAGTAGAAGATACCGCTTCCGATTTGACTTGGCCACTGCTTGTTTTAGGACTGCAGGCAATCAGATAACCGGATGCCAGTAGAGTCATTAGAATTAGGGTGTTTTTACTTTTTAACATATATTCTCCCCCGCTTTTTAAGCTTAAGAATCCTCTAGATATAACAAACTAACAAGGACTTTTTACCAATACTTCTGTTTAAACTATTTTACAAAAAGCAAAAGATTTGGTTTGGAAAAAAATTTCCTAAAAATGTCCCTTTGGCAGATTCTACTAGAATGCTTGAAAACTAACCCTTAAGGGTTAGCAATTCGCGAACGAATTCTATTTTTTCTCTGCCTTTTTAGGCTCTATTTCAGGTAAAGAATCCAATTCCTCTTCCAGTTTACACTTCGGATAATGATCTGCACTTAGACTGGAGCCTACCCAACCAAATGCCTCTTGAGAAGAGATAACGTGAATGTCCCAGCCTTGCACTATATTCGGACAATCCCAGACCTTATTCTTACATAATACCTGACTCGCCTTAGGTTTTGGATACGCCCAAGCTGCCGGAGGATGAAGACATTGCATCTCTACCTCCGCTAACTTACGCATACGTTTTACATTTTCTTCAAATTGTTTGAATAAGTTTACCAAAGGATTGGCAAGGACTTCGTTGAAGTAACCTCTGGAAGTATTATAAGCTAAAAAATATACCAATTCTTCCATTACATATTCTTTATCATGCGTGAAGGAGCTAACAGTATGAATATATCTAGCTATCTTTAAAGAATCCGTAAGAAGTTCACGTAACACGTCTTCCGATTTATCGGGAAGTCCTGCGTCTTCTTCGTCATCCGGTGTAGAATCACTTTCTCCATCATCCACCATTAGCTCAGCGAAGAATGTTTCATCCGGATTTTCACGATCCGATTTTTTGGGTCCTGCTGCGACCACTTCTACGTTATCTTGAAGTCCTAGAGGGACATGGTTTGAAGCAGCAGAACATACAAATTCGGGGAGATCCAGCTTCTGCATGAAGTTGGCACATTGTTTTGCAATTCTAGTCTTTTCAGTATCATCAGGAAATGGCCTGTTCCACTGGTCTCCGGTTACCCGAGCGATGTCCATAAAGATCCCGCCCAGAAAAGAATACCGACGTAACATTTTGTATTTTAGTGCATCAGGGATCAGAACAATTCCCAAAGATAATAGCCCCAATTCACAGATATGTTTGAAAAAGTGAGGATTCTTTTCGTACACTTTAAAAAGTGAAAGAAGATGTTTTCTATTATTGAGACCGTTTCGGATGATTCCCTTAAAGTTGAATTTGTTCTCTTCGTACATGAACTTTAAGAATTTCTTATCCGTTTGCTTGAGTTGAAGAACGATCTTCTCAGCGAGCTTGTCTTGGATCTGGCCGCTCAATTCTTTGGTTAATTTTATCTTAAATTCGGGATTGTACTGACCCTTAATTTCTTTCAGTCGAGTAAGAGCAGATTCTTTTACCTGTACTTCTTCCTTTACTAGAATATTGCCGCTATTGTCCTCGATCGCATTTAGGAAACGTAACATATTCCCGGCATTATAATCTCGTACGAAGTTTAAAACCTCTTCAATCGAGTTATATTCTATCGATTTAGGATTTACTTTCATTCTTTAAGTGATCTCTACGTGTGATTCTAAACGGGTTTTCCAAGCTTGCAAGCATAGATTCCAAGCTCTTTCTTCTTTCCATACTTATATCGGTCGCTTCTCCCATAGAAAACAACATTTTGCATCCGGGGCCAGCGTCACAACAGTCGGAAATATCACAGTCCTCTTTATACTTTCTCAATTCCGGGTAACTTTCCAAGATTTCACCTTTGGACAAATGTAAGATCCCCCATTCTTTGATACCTGGAGAATCGATTAACACGATATTATCTTCCAGGACCAGGAAGTTGGAGTTTGTAGTCGTATGTTTACCCTTCTTAGTGGAAAGACTGACTTGAGAAGTTTTTTGCAATTCCCTATCGGATAAGACGTTTACTAAGCTAGATTTTCCAACTCCGGAATTTCCGACCAAGTAGGTGGTTTTGGAAGAAAACTTAGAGCAGAGTTCCTCTAGACCTTGGCCGGTCTGACAAGAGACGATAATTATCTCGTAGCCTAAATCTTTGTAAACAGATGAGCGTTTAATCGCAGTTTCTTGATCTACTAAATCGGATTTTGTGAATATGATTAGGGGAGGGACCTGGGATAAGTAAGCGGCCGCCAAACAACGATCCAAAAATCCGTCTTTGGTTTCAGGATCTTTTAAAGAAGCGAGGACTGCAATTTGGTCCACATTCGCACAGAGTACCTGTGCATCTCCCTCTTTACTTTTACGCAAAAGTTCGTTATTACGGGACAATCTTTCTTCGATGGCCCATTCTCCGCCCGATTCCATTGCACAAACCCTGTCGCCTACAACAAAGGGATGTCTTTCTTTTGCTGCGATATTTCTGAGCCTTCCTCTAAGTACGGCTCTGACTCTTCCTCTTTCTGGAGAATACAAATCATAGAAGGCTCCGAAGACCCTTGCTATCGTAAAAAACTCCTTTACTGGAATTGTGGAACTAGACATTCTTAAGCCTAATTTTACAGGCACGCGATGAAAATCATACGCAAATTCGGACCAATATTCGGTCTTGTTTTAGCCGCATTCCTTCTGCAATCGGCGCTTATATTCGGTTTGGATTTCAGATCCTTGGATCCGGATCGTACAGTCGTACTTCTCATCAGTTTGCCTTTTACGACTCTGGCCGCCGTTTTTGTTTGGATCTGGTTCAATGAGTTTGGCCCGGCATGGAACTTATCATCCGCACTTTCCAAACTGACGGACCAAGAATATGTAAAATACCTTTCTTCGTTAGATAAATTCAAAAGTGATCTAATTGCAACCAACATCACGGAAAGTGTATGCGATAAAATCCTTAAATTTCTCCCAAGTATCATAAATGCGAGCAGAGCCAAAATTTACTTATGGAGAGAGGATTTAGGAAAATTTTCGCCCTATCCCAGAGAAACAGGAGAAGATCATTTTTATATCTTTGATCCTTTTCTTTTATGGATCACCGAGCACGACAAAATTTTTTATTCTGAAGAATTTGTAGATAACGTAAAACTGCAGCAGATAAAAGAACATGCACTTTCTTTCGCTGCAAAAACAAAGGCAGATCTTCTCGTTCCTTTTATCTTAAACAAAAGTCTCTTAGGGATGCTGGTTCTAGGGCCTAAGAATGATGGAAGAAGGTACAATGCTTCCGAACTAGAAAAACTGAATGAAATGCGATCCGTTTCTGTGATGTCACTTTCCAATTCCATTTTTTACGAAAGACTAATAGAGCTTACCGAAACTCTCGAAGAAAAAGTACGACATAGGACTCAGGAACTCGAGAGTGCACAATCCCAGCTAATCATGTCTGAAAAAATGGCTTCTTTAGGAACCATGGTTGCCGGAATCGCTCATGAAATCAATACCCCGGCCGGAGTGATCAACGGTTCCGCAGATAATTTAGAATCGAATATGAATTATATTGTAAAGAACGTATTCGAAATAGTTAGATTCGCAAGAAACAAAAAATTAAGAAAATCTTTCGAAGTCGCACTTCTTCATATTTTAAGAGACCGGAAAAAAAGCCAGGCAATGGAGTCTAAGGACAAATTCCGGATCAAAAGAGAACTGAAAGAAGAAATGGTCGAAATGGGAATCGAAGTTTCCCTAGCCGGAGAAGTTGCCTCTTTCATTATCGAAAACGATATCATGGAAGTAAGAAAGTATATTTTGGAAATTTTAGCGCAAGGAGCAAAACCGGGATACGAGATGCTCAAACATGCGTCCAACACGAATCGAAATATTAAAAATATCAAATATTCCATTAAAAATATAGTTAGGATCGTAAAGGCTTTAAAATATTATTCTCACCTAGACCAAAGCAAATCTTTTACTAGCGCGGATCTGATAGAAGGTATCGAAAATACTTTGGTAATCATGAACAACCAACTCAAGTACGGAGTGGAAGTGAAGAAGAACTTCTCCACAATTCCTAAGGTAGTATGCAATCCTGATGAACTGAATCAGGTCTGGACTAATTTAATCCAAAATGCGAACCAAGCGATTCGAGGCCAAGGTACGATCGAATTATCAGTGTATTCAATCGGTGATACGGTCACAATAGAAGTACAAGACGACGGCCCAGGAATTGACTCTTCTATTAAGGATAGGATCTGGGATCCATTCTTCACAACAAAGGACCAGGGAGAAGGTTCAGGTCTCGGCCTTGGTATTGTAAAAGGAATCGTGGAAAAGCATAAAGGCAAGATCACAGTGGAATCGGCACCGGGAAAAACAATATTCAAAGTAGAATTGCCACTCCGACCTCCTCAGCCAAACGCAGAGACAAATTTAGAAAAACCTGCTGTATGACTACGAAACCTAAAAAGAAAAAGATAGAACTGAAAGCAGAGAATTTTTACGAACTAGTTTATAAAATCGTAAAGAAAGTCCCAAAAGGAAAAGTAACAAGTTACGGCAGGATTGCGGTTTTGATCGGAAAGCCCAGAGCAGCGAGAGCAGTAGGTTACGCATTAAATGCCTTAAAAAAAGGCCAAGAACAAAAGGTTCCTTGGCAAAGGGTTATCAATAGTATGGGGAAAATTTCTCATAGGGGAGATACTCCTAGAGCAATCCTTCAAAAAAAACTTTTAGAATCCGAAGGTATTAAATTTTCTAGAGAAGAGGTCGTAGATTGGAAACGATTTGGCTGGCCTGATTAATTTATTGTAAGGTTTCCAAATGCAAAAGCCGGTAGTATTAACAATTGCAGGTTCAGACTCCGGTGGCGGGGCAGGGATCCAGGCGGACTTGAAAACTTTCAACTCCACAGGATCTTTCGGGACATCCGTAATCACATGTTTGACAGCTCAGAATCCTGACGGCGTCACAGGTATTTTAGAAGTAGATCCAGACTTTTTAGAAAAGCAACTCCTTGCAGTACTTTCATATTTTCCGGTAAAGGCAATCAAGACAGGAATGTTATTTTCGGAAAGCTTGATCCGGAAAATATCCAAAATCTTAAAAGAATATAGAGCAAAAGGGCAAAACTTCGAATTAATTTTAGATCCTGTGATGGTGGCAACCAGCGGAGCCAAACTTTTGCAAGATGAAGCGATCCAATCTTTAATCTCCGAATTGGTTCCTATGGCGAGCCTCATTACTCCAAATCTAGATGAGGCAAAAATTTTAGGCTCGGGAGAAATTTCCAAAATCGAATCCATGGAACCGGAAGCAATTTCCCTTTCTAAAAAACTAGGTGTACCTGTTTTATTGAAAGGTGGTCATATAAAAAATTCGGAAGAGGCATTGGACATATTAGGACTTCCGAATGGAGAGATCTTTAAATACGCAAAACCTTTTGTACAAGATTTCAACCCTCACGGAACAGGATGCACTTACTCTTCTGCGATCGCTTCGTATCTGGCCCAAGGATTTTCTCTTTCCGAATCTGTTTCAAAGGCGAGGGAATTCCTGCATGCAGCTATCCTACAGTCATTTCCCGCAGGAAAGACAAAGACCTTAAATCATAACCCTAAGATTTAGTTTTTAGGAAGAAGTCCTAATTCTTCCTTGGAAGCTTTTTCTAAAATTTCCAGAGGAAGAGAACCTTTACCCAAAACGAAGCCATGATATTCTTTGATATCGAAAGTTTCTCCTTTAACTGACTTCCAATCTTCTCTCATTTTTAAGAAAGAGATCATTCCAATCTTGTAAGAGCAGGCCTGTCCCGGATAAACTATATATCTTTCAATCTCTGCAGACACTTCTTTAGGAGCCATACCGGTATTGTCGGACATATAACGAATCGCATCTTCTCTGCTCCAACGTTTATAATGAATACCAGTATCAACGACCAAACGAACTGCTCTGAATAATTCTGCCTGCAGTCTCCCTAAATCCACATAAGGGTCAGAGTAAAAATTATAATCTTTTGCAAGTCGTTCCGAATACAATGCCCAGCCCTCTACAAATGCAGTAAAATGTGTGGTTCGTAATTTTCTAGGTGCGGAGGTCAATTCTTGAGACCAAGCAATTTGTAAATGATGTCCCGGAATCGTTTCATGATAAGTTAATGTATTCATGCCAAACTTAGGAATTTCTTTTAAATCACGTAGGTTTGCGTAGAATACACCTGGACGTTTTCCATCCAAACTAGGTTCTTCGTAATAGGCTCCAGGAGCTCCAGCTTCTTTGAATTCAGGAATTCTTTCTACCTGAACTTTTGCTCTTGGCCAAGAAGGAAAAATAGGTTTTGATCTTTCGATCGACTCTTTTAGAATTTCCTTATAGACCTCTATAACTTTCTCTTTCCCTTCCGGAGTGTTAGGAAATTGGAACTCAGGCTTTTCTCTCAACTGCTTCATAGTAGTTTGCAGATTTGAAACTTTGATACCCGAATTTTCCAAAATGGACTTCATCTCTGTTTGGATTCTTGCCACTTCTGAAAGTCCGATAGAATGAACTTCCTCAGGAGAAAGATTAGTAGTAGTATGATATTTTAAAGTATGTTCATAAAACTTTTCACCATTTGGAAGTTTCCAAACTCCAGCTTTATTATCCGCAGATTTAAGTTGCTGTTCTAAAAAATTCTGCAGTTTGGAATAAGCGGGATAAACGGAAGTTTCTATGATCCTTTTTACTTCAGCCAAAGAGGAAGTTTTTTGATCGGAAAGGATCTCATCATTTTTCTCTAATTTTTTGCGAAGACTTACATAAAGAATATTCTCTTCAGGGTTTTTGACTCGGAAATTTTTTAATTCATCCAAAACTCTTCTTAAAATATAATCCGGTGGGATCACTCCGTTGGATTGTCTAATCTCCAAACCTCGGATTACTTGGTCCAATTTGTCGGAAATACCTTTCAGTCTGGAGATATAAGATTCAACATCTTCGTAATCTTCTATCATATGAGAAGTCGCCAAAAAAGAAGGAATATGATTCTGAACCCCGAAGAGTTGATTTACCGGGTAAGAATTATAAATATATTTTTCATAATCGGCTGCAAGTTCCAGATCCCATTCCAGAGCCTTATAATAAATCTTATCTTCTCCGCTTAGCTTGGAAGAATCATAAGTTTTAAGAATTTCCAGATCTCTTTTTGCTTTGTCCGCTCTTTCCATTTCCTTTTCCGGTGAAGAATCGGACCATTTGTAATTATGAGAAGTGATTCCCC
Organism: Leptospira neocaledonica; assembly: GCF_002812205.1. NCBI lineage: Bacteria > Pseudomonadati > Spirochaetota > Leptospiria > Leptospirales > Leptospiraceae > Leptospira > Leptospira neocaledonica. The sequence continues at coordinate 401,207 of NZ_NPEA01000003.1, read as the reverse complement.
AGGAATCCAGAATTCTAAGAGAAGTTAAAGTTTCCGGATCATCCAGAACATTCTCCCAAAAGATTTTTTCATAATATAAACCTAATGTGATCGGCCTGAAATTGATCGTATGCCAAACTAAAATTCCAAGAAAAAGTAAAAGTACACAAATGGCAGATAGAGAAATGATTAGAATCTTCTTCAGCATGGATAATGCTCCGATGTTTAGAAAAGTGGAATGAGAATTTTAGATAAAAATACGAGTATTAGTGTCCAAATCGCGGAAGAAGACGCCGCAAAAGAAAAATGATTTTCCCAATTAAGTAAAGGCACACATACGAATAAGAACATTCCGAAATAGGAAAGATAAGGATTGCGAAGATAGAGAATCTTTTGCCATTCAAAAAAACCTTCTCTAAAATCCTTTGCATCTCCTTTGAATTTATTTAAAAAGATCCATTCCGAAACAAATCCAAATATTGAGAATGCAAAAAAGAAAAAGGAAATTAGAAGCACCCAAGACCAATCCAAGAATGGAATGGGGTAAAGTGCAAATGTGATCGGAAGTGCAAATGAAATCAGAGCGGAAAAAGGAAAAAAGAAGGTTGTACGAAATAATCTACTTTCGGATAAAAATTTAAAAAATGGAATTCTTCCTGGTAGCTGGTAGGAACCGCAAAACAAACATTTTTCCGAATCGGAAAGAATGGAAGAGCCGCAGTTCCTACAATAAAAATTCTTTTTGGAGACCTCGGCTGCTTCCGACACTGAAAACCTCAAACCTTCTTAATTAAACTTTCGATCAAAGCTCTTAAGAACGCCTCTTTAGGAGTTCCACTTTGGATCGGTTTATTATTAATAAATAAACTAGGTGTACTGTGGATCTCTACCTTAGCAGCATCATCCACCTCTTTATTGATCTGATTACGAACTGCAGGAGAAGACAAACAAGCGCGGAACTGATTCATATCCAATCCTTCTTGTTGAGCTAAACTTAATACGGAAGCAGGAGAATGAGCAATACGATTTTCAGTATTTCTATAAAGCCCTTCGTAAACCGCAGGGAATTTATTCTGCTTATCAGCACAAATCGCAGCAGAAGCAGCTACACAGGAACTCGCATCCGGACGAGGAGATTGTACCAATCGGTTACAATTCGCATCGAGTGGGAAATTTTTGTAAACGATCTTTACTAGTCCTGGATAATCTCTCAAAACTCTTTTTAAGATATGAGAAGTATCCATACAATGACCACAATTGAAATCAGCAAACTTTACGATTGTGATAGGAGCATTAGGATCTCCTTGTATAGAAGAGCCTTGTAGATCAATGGAAACCGGTTGCGCTTTTTCGTAATCCGACAATTGTTTTTGGATTTGAGCGACACCTGTATGATCTCCATCTACTAAAGAATCATGGAAGGATTTTCCTCCGATCTGACCGGCCGCTAAAAATAATAAGACAACTATATAAGAATTTAAACCTTCTACTTGTAAGATCCCAAATGCTTTTTTCAAGGACTTGTCCTGATAGTCTTTAATTTGGAAGAAGGTCCCTGCAACCAAGATCAAAGTTGAGATCCAAGTGGCTGCACAGAGTCCACAAATCGCATCTATATAGAAGACGGAAGCGGAAAATAATCCGAGGTCTATCACCAATCCAACTAGCAAAATATAGAAGGAAAGAAGAAGGTATCCTTCTTTGTTTTCAGGACTTTTCTCAGATCGGACAAAAAGATATGTAACAAATCCGTAAAATGCAAATCCGAAAAGTGCAATCGGAAGATCTCCTAACCAAGGAACGTCTCTAAGCGCAGAAATGCTACTTTCGGAAACTTTCGAACAAGAACCTGATTCACTAACTGCATCACAAAGAGATTGTGCAAGTCCGTCTGCAGTTTCTCCGCCGAAATATTTTCGAATCAATAAGAACGAGATAAAAGCCGCGATACCGGAAATTACGGCAAGGATAGAGCTAGGGGACAGTTTTTTCATTCGGGACTCCGATTACAAAATACCTTTATACGTACCTGGAAGGCTAAAGGAAAGAAAAAATATGCGAATCTGTGCTTATTAAAGGGAATTAAAAATTAATCGGAGCCCAGGCTAGTGATAGCTTCGGCCAGATCTATTTTACCTTCGTATAAAGCTTTTCCAGTAATCACACCATACATCGGAACAGAAGTCCCCAATGCGGATAATGCCATGATATCTTTCAAAGAAGAAATACCGCCGGAGGCGATTACTTGAAAATTATATCTGCTTAAAATTTCCTTATATGCGTTAAGGTTTGGACCCGCCAAAGTTCCATCTTGGGCGATATCCGTGAAAATAATATTACGGATCCCTGCTTGTTGCATTTTTTCCAGAAGGTCCATATACTTCACACCCGAGTCTACTTCCCAACCTGCAATTTTGACGATACCGTCTCTGGCATCTACTGCTACAACGATTCTATCTTCTCCGTACTTTTTCAAAGCAAAGTCCAGAAGTTCCGGATTATTAACCGCAGCAGTTCCTAGAATAAAACGATCAATACCTATAGAATCGTAATATTCCAACTTCTCCTTATCTCGGATTCCTCCGCCTAGTTGGATCTTCAGTTTAGAAGATTTACGAATTTTTGAAATAGATTCAGTATTGATTCCGATCTGGTTTCTTGCACCGTTTAAATCCACAAGATGTAAAAGGGTGGCACCGTTTCTTTCGAAACCTTCGGCAAGTTTCCAAGGTTCGGTGGAGTAGATTGTTTTTTCTTCGTATTTACCTTTGAATAATCTGACAGCACAATTATCCAACAAATCGATGGCAGGAATTAAAATCATAAGGACCGAATAAAATTCTCCAGAATCTTTAGACCGAAGGAATAGGATTTTTCAGGATGGAATTGTGTTCCGAAAACGTTTCCTTTTTCGACCACTGCGGGGAACTTCTCCCCATAATAATCGCAAAAGCCAGTGATCGCGGAACTCTCCACTCCAACGGGACGGTAGGAGTGTATAAAATATGCGAAGGATTCGTCTTCCAAATTTTTCAATAAATTGCTTTTAGAAGGATTTCTTTTATATAATTTATTCCAACCAATATGAGGGACCTTATAGTTTTTCCCCTTAAACTTTCGGATCTTACCTTTGACATAAGCCAATCCGGGAACGGTTTGGTTCTTATTTCCCGAAACAACCTCGTCAGAATCTTCGAATAAAATTTGGAAACCGATACAAATCCCGAATAAAGGTTTTTCTGCCTTCACGTGATCATCCACGAAGGTCCTTAAACCGGATTCGTTCAGATTTCTCATTGCCTTATCAAAGTGACCGTCGCCAGGAAGAATGATCGCATCCGCCTCTTTCAAAACAGAAGGTTCCTTCGTATAAGAAAAATCTTTAGTAAAGAGGGAGATCGCTTTTAAGCAGGAGTGAATATTCCCCATTCCATAATCAAGAACGGCTATCATTCCAAAACACCCTTGGTGGAAGGAATTGCGCCGCCAGCAGCTGGATCAATCTCGATCGCCATTCTTAAAGCCTTACCGAAGGCTTTAAAAATAGATTCATGGATATGATGACGATTTTCTCCGTAATGAACATGAACGTGAAGGTTCATCTTTGCATTCAAAGCAAACTTCTGTAGGAATTCCAACGAAAGCTCTGCATCGTAAATTCCAAACTTACCCACGAGTTCCGGGCCGGTGTACTTATAATAATACCTACCACCCAAATCCACGGCAACAGTGGTAAGAACTTCGTCCATAGGAAGAGTATAATGACCGTATCTTCTGATCCCTGCTTTGTCTCCCAATTGTTTGTGAAGAGTCCCACCGAGAAGAATGGCGGTGTCCTCAACGCTATGATGACAATCGATTTCTATGTCGCCTCGCAACCAAAGGTCTATATCCAGAAGACCATGTTTAGAAACATGGGAGAGCATATGCTCGAAGAACGGAATTTGAGTATCGAATTTATAATTTCCCGTGCCCCGAATATTCAGGGAGAGCTTTATGTCGGTCTCCGATGTTTTGCGTTCTTCTTTCATTATATCCTGACCCTACTTTCCTCTTAATTATCGTGTCAATGAATTCCAAAAATAAGCTGACGGAAAGTCCCAAAGACCAAAATTATCCCAAGGGATGGAAATCCCTCCAACCACTAGCCGAAGTGGCGGAATTGGTAGACGCACTGGTTTCAGGTACCAGCGGGTAACACCGTGGGGGTTCGAGTCCCTTCTTCGGCAAAAAATTTTATTCATATCAAATTAAGATTTAAGGGACTCGAAGCGAAAACTTGAAAGCATTCGTAGTGACCCATAGGGAACGTAACGAATGCGTCCGAGACACAGGACGTGTAGAGGCAAGTTTGAGACGCCGTGGAGCCCAATCAAACAGGATGTGAGATTGCGAAACGGCGAGTCCCTTTTGACTAATAAAAAACCTTTTCCTAATCCCCGGAATCAATATTCTTAAGGTTATGATTGTTCTTATCTATTAAAGAATAGCCAGATTAGGTAGCTAACGTTATTCTAATACGATCGAAAAAATGCTCGTACGGGCTAAAACTCTAGTCGATAATGGGCTTGAACCATGGCAACTACTGCTAATCAATCTGAGTTCTCATACTTAGGAAAAGGGATATATTCCGTTTCCGAGGCCTCCCGCTTATCTAATGTTAGCCCACAAAGGATTTTTAGATGGGTTCGAGGATATAATTATGGAAGCGCCCTCTTAAAAATTAGAATGGAACCTATTTGGAATCGTGATTATACTGTAATTGAAAAACATTATTCTCTCAGTTTCCAAGATCTGATTGAGATTAGATTTATTAATGCATTTCGTACCTATGGGATTAGTTGGAGAACGATTAGAGCTGCCGCAATTAGAGCCGCACAAATTTTAGAAATCAGTCACCCTTTCTCGACAAAGCGATTTTACACTGATAGAAAAACAATTCTTCTAAGAGTCGCTAAAGAATCGGAAAATATTGAATTAATTGATCTTGCTGAAAATCAATACGCAATAGATGAGATTTTGACTCCTCACTTGTATGAAGGGTTAGATTTTTCGGAACTTGATGTTGCACAAAGATGGTGGCCGATTGGAAGGCAAAAACATGTAGTAATCGATCCAAATAGAAATTTCGGTAAACCGATAGTAGAGAATTATAATATTCCAACTGAAACTATTTTTTCTTTATATAAAAATAATCCTTCTTCAAAATCTATCGCCGATTGGTTCGAGATCGAAGAAGAATACATTAAACATGCAATAGAATTTGAGAAGAGTATCGCTTAAATTTGAAATTCTTTCTCGATAACAATCTTTCTCCAAAGATCGCTAAAGTTTTAGATATTTTGGATTCAAGCAATTCTGTTATTCATCTCCAAGAAAAGTTTAATAGAGATATTTCAGATATTGATTGGATTAGATCATTAGGACAAGATAAAGATTGGATTGTTCTAACAGCCGATAATAAAATTCTAACAAATCCTCATGAAAAAGCTGCTTGGAAAGAAAGTGGTCTTATAATCTTTGCTTTAAAAAAATCTTGGCTGTCATTAAAACTTTGGGATTTTGCTTCTTCGATCGTCCGAAGATGGCCAGATATAATTAAATCCTCGCAAAAAGCTAGTCCCGCGCAATGTTTTATAGTACCAATTAAAGGTGAGAAAATTCAGCTTTTAAAGTAACTAAGAATGAAAATTTCAAGCACTAATTACCTTTCTATTTCTTTCTTGATCATCTTACTCCACTGTGCAACTCCTCCCAAACGACTCCAGGAATCATATCTACATTATTCGAATTTGACCGAAGCTTGTTTGCTGTTTCTATCATCCGAGAACTCGGTACCGGAAAAAGACAAGGTGCTTGTAGATAGCCTGAAAAAAATCACAGAGCAAGTCGGTAAAGACACCTATCTTACCGGCCAGATCGTGTATGTTCCGGAAGCAGGAGAAGGAAAACATTTCCATTTAAACAAAGAAGGAAATCCTGAATATTATCGGATCAAATACGAGACTTTAGGAGCTAAAGATGGGACGGAGTTCTTTTGTGCGGAAAAAATTCGCATTGATTTGGAGAAGAAGTTTCAGGTAACTTCTGCAAAACTAAAAACGAATCCTTTGGACCTGAAAGCAAGGCAAGAACTGGAAACAAATTTAGAATCTTATTTAAAATTTGCAAATGTATTGCAGGGCAAATCTCAGATTGTGAGAAACTTTTTATTCTTCTCTCTTGGTAAATATATGAAAGGGGACCAAGGCATTCCAGTCTCTCCTTGTGAATTCACTCAAAAAATATTAAATCCACTTACGATCGCTACTTCCGGTTTAACTGATTCCGATTCTAAGCTTGCTTGGGCTGCTAATATCCAAATTTTTACGGCCTATGAGTTGGGATTTACGATGGCTGGGTATTGTAAATAAGCTCTCGACTAACTCTGTTTAGCTCAACTGCAGTTTTGAGATAAAACAATTTCAAATTCTTCTGATTCTTCTTGACCTCACGTAATTCAATGAAATAATCTTGGCCCGACATTTTATGCGGAGAAGTTTATGCGTTCTACGATGATGGATTATCCATTGGTTTTACCTTCCATTTTAAAAAGAGCAAAAGAGGTTCATCCTCATAAAGAAATCGTAACTAAATGGCATGATAATTCCATTCAAAGACTGACTTACGGGGAGTTTTACAAAAGGACGATTCGTTTGATGAGCGCATTACGAAAAGCTGGTGTAAAACCTGGAGACGCGATCGCCACTTTCTGCTTAAACCATTCCGTTCACTTGGAATTGTATTTTGCGATCCCGAGTATTCGCGCGGTTCTTCATACGATCAATATTCGATTATTTCCAGAGCAGCTTACATACATCATCAATGAAGCTAAGGACAAATTTATCTTTGTAGATAAATCCTTAGCCCTCGCGATCGAAAAAAATTTAAGCCAAATCCATGGTGTGCAAAAGTTTATCATCATAGATGATAAAGAAAATGTTCCATTTCCGAATCTTCCCAATGCGATCTCCTATGAGGACTTTTTGAAAACAGGAGACGAGATAGAAAATTTCGAGCCTATAGATGAGTTCGAAGCTGCGGGGATTTGTTATACTTCCGGAACAACTGGAAATCCGAAAGGGGTGGTTTATTCTCATAGATCCACTTACTTACACTCCATGTCTATCTGTATGGGAGATGCATTATGTATACGAGAAGCTGAAACTGTTCTTCCTGTCGTTCCTATGTTCCATGTAAATTCTTGGGGGATACCTTTCGCGTCTGTAATGACCGGATGTAAATTAGTATTTCCCGGAAAACATCTCCTAGGGGCCGGACTAGCAGAGTTATTGGAGTCAGAAGAAGTTACACTGACTGCAGGAGTTCCCACCGTTTGGAATGTTCTCTACCAACACTTAAAGAAAACGAAATATAATCTAAAACTTCATACGATGGTAGTAGGAGGTTCCGCGGCACCCCGCGGTCTGATCGAAGGTTTTGAAAAAGATTTTGGGATCTCCATTCTCCATGCATGGGGAATGACGGAAACTTCTCCCGTTGGTACTGTATCTCATCTTCGCGGTTTTATGAAAGATTGGAATGGCAATAAAAGATATTCTTATAGAGCCAAACAAGGTGTACCCGTTCCGGGAGTGGAGATCCGAGCAATCGATGATAACGGTAAAGATGTTCCTAAAGACGGAAAAACTCCCGGAGAACTTCTAGTAAGAGGACCTTGGATTGCCGCTTCTTATAAGAGCGGAGAATCTTCTGAATCTTTTACTTCCGATGGTTGGTTCCGCACTGGAGATGTAGTCGTTCTAGATGAATTCGGTTACATGCAAATCACAGATCGCAAAAAGGATTTGATCAAGACTAGAGGAGAATGGATCTCTTCCGTCGATATGGAAAATTTAGTCATGGCTGATCCTAACGTATTAGAAGCTGCAGTCGTTGGAAGGAAGGATCCTGTCAGAGACGAGGCTCCGGTTATTTTTGTAGTTCCTGTCGAAGGTAAAGAAGTGGATCCAAAAGGAATTCATGATCGACTTAAGGAAAATTTTGCTCACTGGCAATTACCGAAGCTAGATGATATTCGGTCGGTTTCTGCGATCCCAAAAACCAGTGTAGGTAAGTTTGATAAGAAAATTCTAAGAAAAGAATTAGAAGAATAGACCTCTACTATTCGCATCCAATTTTAGGAGAGTGAGCAAATCTAATGGCACTTTAATCCTAATACTCGGGGCATTAACAGCAATTGCACCTTTTTCGATCGATATGTACCTTCCGGGTATGAATGAGATCGCAAAAGATCTTGGGGCTCCCATCTCAGATGTGCAACTAACGTTAACCAGTTTCTTTTTTGGAATTTCTTTCGGGCAATTATTTTACGGGCCGATCATAGATCGTTTCGGTCGCAAGATTCCTCTTTTAGTAGGTCTGGTTCTATACATTACTAGCTCTTTGGCATGCGGATTTTCGAATTCAGTGAATGTATTAATATTCTTCCGCTTTCTTCAATCCTTAGGAGCTTGCGCAGGAATGGTCATCCCAAGAGCAGTTGTAAGAGACGTGTTCTCTCCTCATGAAGGGGCCAAAGTTTTTTCTCAGATCATTTTAGTGATGGGGATCGCACCGATATTAGCGCCAACTGTAGGAGGACTTCTTCTTCAATTCGCTAGTTGGAATTGGATCTTTTTTACTTTGACCGGAATTTCTTCCTTAATGCTTTTTGGATCGATACTGACTTTTCAAGACAGTAAAGGAGGAGATTCATCGATTTCTCTAAAGATAGCTCCGGTGATCAAAGAATATATTGAAGTATTTTCCAATCCGATCTTCAAAACATATGTGCTTAGTTCGGGATTTTCTGCGGCCGTCATGTTTGCTTATATAGCCGGTTCTCCATTTGTATTTATGGTTTTGAACGGGTTATCCCAAACAGATTACAGTTATCTTTTCGGATTTAATGCTTTCGGCTTGATCCTCTCTAGTCAGATCAATCGAATCCTTCTCAAAAAATTGGAAGCAGCAACTATTGTAAAATACGTTGGCTTTTCTTATCTAATACTTTGCTCCTTACTCGTGATCTTCGAAGTTCTAGGTTTAGGATTTATTCCAATGCTCGTCTTGATTTTCTTCCTTGTGAGCGCGTTCGGGCTAATCGTTCCAAATGCTTCTGCACTTGCGATGGCTCCTTTTTCTAAAAACGCAGGAAGTGCATCCGCTTTGATGGGTGCATTACAGATGGTATTCGGAGCGGTTTCCACAGCAGCAGTTAGCATTCTTCATGACGGAACTGCTTATCCAATGATCACAGTGATGTCCATGTCCGGAGTTATGTCTTTGGCTTGTTTGTTCTTCTTGGGAAAAACCCATAAAAGAATTAAGGAATCTTAATATTTTTATGAGTCAATAGAGAGGGTAAGAATGAAGGACCCGAGAATTCGGGTCTTATCCAAAGATCTGTTTTTTTGTTTAATTGCGGGTATATCGTAACTCGCTGATCAACACTACTTTTGGAGAATGTGGCTCCAGCAAATTATCCGCATAAGAATCCAACAACTTTCCTAATCTATTTATTTGAGGAAAGTCCCGCCCGGAAATCAGGGAGTTTGGAATATGGTCCAAGACCTCAGGATTGGGTCGGGTATTCAAGGCTAGCCTCCGAGTTGGGATAAGGCGAAGAATTGAACCTTCTCCGAACTATGTCAAGCTTATTGGACATAATTCGGGAAGATTCTGAAACCTGCGTAAATTCCTTAGCTTAGGCGATCTAAGCGAAGAATGATGGCTGGCTTCTATTGATTAACAGCTCACTCGTCGGAGCTAATACCTAATTTGGATTCCAGAGCCTTTATTCTTCTGGCCCATTTTTGGAAGTTCACAACGTTTTTGATATTCACTCTGAGTTTTTGGAATTCAGGGAAAGTCAGCCCGTAATCCCAGCCCACATAAATATCAGGCTTAGCAAGAGTGTTTCGGACAGAAGTCCCTCCACCCACGATGGTTCCACTTGGAATGCCGATATGATCCGCAACCCCGCAACCTCCACCGATGGTAACGTTATCTCCTATTGTTGTGGAGCCCGCAATACCTGTGTAACCCGCAATAACTACATTTTTTCCTAATACACAATTATGCCCGATATGAACTAGGTTATCAAATTTACATCCATCTCCAATGATGGTATTTTCCAAACCGCCTCTATCGATTGCACTATTCGAACCCATTTCTACATCGTCTCCAACGATCACTGTCCCGACTTGAGGAATCTTATTGTGTTTTCCGTTTGCAAACACGAATCTGAATCCATCTCCACCTACAGTACAATTTCCGAAAGACCTGAATCTTTTTCCAATGATGACTCCGTGGTGGATCACGTTATTCGGTCCTATATGAGAACCTTCTCCGATTCTTGCTCCTCTTCCAATGCGAACTCCGTCTTCTAAGATAGAGTTATCTCCAATCTCAGCAGCTTCGCCTACGGATACAAAATTCCCTATATAACAATTTTTACCGATTTTCGCTTTAGGATGAACAAATGCATTCGGTTCTACTTTGTTTTCAAAGGTATGTGGAGGATAAATCAGATCCAAAACCTGGGCGAGAATCAGATCCGGTTTATCTACAACCAAACAAGGCACTTCTAATTCTTTTGCGAACTCAGAAGTAGTTAGTACAATACTAGAGGCTGTTTTCTTTGCCTCGTTTAACATCTTCTTATTTGCGAGAAAACTAATACTGTTCGTAACTCCCGGATTCACCGGAGAAACAGATTCCACCTGAACTTTTTTGGGGTCCGCGCAATTTTCTATTTTTGCTCCGGAAATTTTGGAAGCCAGTTCTTCCAAGGTATATCTAGCCATTAAGACCCTCTTTTCTAGTCTTTTAGTATCTGCCAACGTATCCGCAGATCGAATTCGGATCTATCCCAAATTTCGGAATGACACTTGAATAAGCCAACAAATATACAAGAGAGGAAGTTATCCGCAGAATAAAGATAAAGAAGACATAATACGGAAGAATAACCCTACTCCCCTTGGAAATATCCCGTTTGACGAATTAGCTTCCGAAAAAAATCTGTAATACATTAGAAATCGACATCAGGATCCAGCCCGCCTATGAAGCCCGTTAGAGAGCCGCAAATCAATATATTCAAAAAATCAAGCCCGCTGAAAGCTAAGGTTATCAGCAATGTACTTCTTACTCCAGAAGCTGGAAAAGGTAAAAGACCTAAAAAAGAAGGCGAGTCCTTAATTCATAGAATCACTCTAGCTATTGATCATAGCCAGTATCCTTATTTAATCGGACAATCCGGTGGTATCATTCCTCCGGGCGAAGATCCCGAGAAAAAAGCAAAAGGTTTAGCGGACGCTGCTTATACAGTGCGCTTATATTCCATCGCTTCTCCTAGTTACTCTTTCGGAATGAAAGAAGATACAATCGAATTCATTATCAAAAGAGATAATGTTTACGATGCAGATGGAAACGTTCAGTTTAAAGGAGTTTGCTCCAACTACGTTTGCGATCTTAAAGAAGGTGACGAAGTCGTAATGACTGGACCTTCCGGAAAAAAATTCCTTCTTCCAAACACTGATTTCTCCGGAGACATCATGTTCCTTGCAACCGGAACAGGTATCGCTCCATTTGTTGGAATGAGCGAAGAACTTCTTGAACACAAACTCATTAACTTCACAGGTAATGTAACTCTTGTATACGGAGCACCTTACTCTGATGAATTAGTAATGATGGATTACCTAAGAGGATTAGAGAAGAAGTTCCCTAATTTCAAATTAGTAACCGCTATCTCCAGAGAGGAAAACAATCCTTTCGACGGAGGAAGAATGTATATCTCTCACAGAGTTAAAATGTTAGAAGCAGAGGTGAAAAAAGTTCTCTCTTCCGGCGGACGTTTCTATATCTGCGGCGGTCCGAAAGGAATGGAAAAAGGAGTGATCGAAGAAATCCAAAAGATCGATGGAAACTCCGGAACTTATGAAGAATTCAAACATCATCTGGAAGGCGCTCACCAACTATTCGTGGAAACCTACTGATCGATTTTCTAATATTTCAAAGTAAAAAGGCTCCCAATCGGGGGCCTTTTTTTATGGAAAACGACTGGAAATCCAAAACCGGGAATTTAGTCTTTTGCCGTCAGGAAGGGAAAACAATGAGCGTAGTTCGAGATATCGATAAAGGTAAAGGCGAGATCATCCGAGTTGAAATTTCAGAATTTAAAGGAAATAAATATCTAAACCTAAGAGTTTGGTACACAGACAGCGAAGGTGAATACAAACCTACCCAAAAAGGGATCGCGATCCCGGTTGGACTGTATTCAGAAGTAAAAGACGCAGTACTTGCGGCGGAAAGCTTATTAAGCTAAACCGCCTTACTTTCTATCCATGCCTTCAATAAACTTTGGGCCTCTTCTTCCGTTTCGGAAGCACGGATATGAGATTCCAATCGAGTAATCGAGAATACTTTTTTAACGGAAGATCTTAGATTACTTACGATCAATTCTCCGCCTCTTTTTCTAAGCCAGCCTGCGACCTGTATTAACATACCGATCGCGGAAGAATCTATGTAAGAGGATTTAGCCAGATTGAATACAATGTATCTGTAACCTTCTTTCATCTTTTCTTGGATAGCGGTTTTGATCTCTGGGCATCTATAAAGATCTATATCTTCATTTGTACGATAGGCAAAAATCTGATCGTGGTATTCCACCCCATCGTCCGGAAAATTTTCCATCGCTCCGTACTGAAGTTCGGAAGCTGAAGCGACCAAATGTTTTGCAGCAGTAGGAGAATTTTCCAAGATCCGATTTTTCAAAGAACTTACTCTAAAACCAAGAGTTTGTAGAACTTCAGGAGCGAGTTCTTCCTTTTCGTTGATTTCTTTGATCAGATCATTTAAGAGAGCGATAGATTCGTCCGTATAACCTTCTTTCAAAAGTGTTCCGGCCTTTCTCAATCCTTTTCCAGTTTTAGCGATTGTAGCTTCTACCACTACGTCTGCATCTTCCTTAGCAGAGTCGTCGTTCCAATCCAAAGGAATATCTATCGTTTTCTGTTCAAGTTTAGCGCCGTCGGTTAATTCGTAGTAACTTGCAGAAATATTAATATTTGGAGGAGTTTCTTTTTTAGTTGGGCGAAGTTGGACTACAAGACTTTTTACGTCGTCGGCTCTCATATCTCCGACTTCTAACACTAATGTTTTGGTGCGTCCTGTCTCTTCCGGGTCAGGTTCTTGGTAAGAAGAAACTTCTGATACTAGATCCAAATAATCTATTCCTTTCGGGAAATTCACCTTCAGTTCTATGGATTGAGCGTATAAGGTCCCGATATCTCCAAACTCTTTGAAGAAGATATCTCCGGTTTCTTCAGGAGTTTCCACATAGTAGAAATTTCCTCCTCCGGATTCTGCGATCTCTTTTAAAAGTATTTCGTTAAAATCATTACCGAAACCGATTACGGTTGTGCTGATCCCTTTTTTATATGCATCAGCTGCGATCTGGATCAACTGCACCGGATCCTTGATCCCCAATGTTGGATTTCCATCGGTAAGAAGAATGACCCTTTTATAACCGTCAGCGATCGGATGTAATTCCAAGGTTCTTAGAACATGAAGCCATCCACCACTTAGGTTGGTAGAAGTACCTACTTGGATAGAATTCAATCTATGAATAACTGAATTTTTTTCGGCCAGAGGAACAAGAGGTTGGATGACCTGTACGTCTTCTGCGTAAGCAACTGCAGTTAAAAAATCACGACGGGTCAACCAATTGACTAACGAAGAAGAAGCCTGGATCACAGAATCCATCTTGCTTCCCTTCATGGACCAACTTCTGTCCAAAGCTAGGCCTAAAACTAAAGGTTGCCTTTGAGCGGAGACGGGTCCCGTAGGAGAATTTAAACGTATAAGTAGAGTGTTGGACTTTGCGGAAGAACCGGCCGGTCTCATCAATTTGGCCGAAAGAATCATGCGCTTGAAAAAACCATTTACATACGCTAAGAGCAAGAAGAATTTAAAAGAGAAACGGAAATAGAAACCGAAAATGAGCCAAGAAATTATAGAGCCATTCCTTAAGGTTTTTTTAGACCGATTTGCGGAAATTCGGACTCAAAATTCGGAAGAGATCCCTAGTTTCACACAAATTTACAAAAACGGAAATCTTATCTGTGAAGCTTTCAACTCAGTGGAAATTTCCGAAGATTCTTCCTTACATAGCGAAGTTCTCGCGATCTCCGAAGCAAAGCGGATCTGCAAGGAAAGATATCTCACCGATTGTATCCTCATTACCACGCTAGAGCCTTGTTTGATGTGTGGAGGTTCCATTCTTCTTTCTAGAATCCCTAAAGTAGCATATCTGGTTCCCGCAAAATTGGGAGAAGGTATTTCATCTCTTCCTTTAGAAACAATCTATAGCAGAAATTTTTTTCCAGAACTTGTACTAATTAAGTCAGAAACGACCAAAGAGTTATTCAAAACTTTCTTCAAAGATAAGAGAAATTAGGCGGACTTTTAGGCTTTTCCTCCTTTCTTGTCTCAGGCTATCTGGTAAAATTACAAGCCTATGGCCGGAAATCACGAAGTTCTCTCCCGCAAATATCGCCCCCAAAGATTCCAAGATGTGATCCATCAAAATCTTGCGATCGGTGCATTACAAAACGCGGTTAAATCCGGAAAGATAGGCCATGCGTATATTTTTTTCGGCCCTCGAGGTGTTGGAAAAACTACAATCGCCAGAATTTTTGCCAAAAGACTCAACTGTCAAAATCCTATCGATAACGAACCTTGTAATCAATGTGATTCTTGCCAAGAAATCACAAAAGGTATTTCGGGAGATGTTCTGGAGATAGATGCTGCGAGTAACCGCGGTATCGAGAATATCAGAGAACTTAGAGATAACGTAAAGTTCACCCCGATGGGTGGTAAATATAAAGTGTACATCATTGATGAGGTGCACATGCTTACGGATCAATCCTTCAACGCACTTTTAAAAACTTTGGAGGAACCTCCGGCCCATGTGGTTTTCGTTCTGGCTACCACTGAGTATCATAAAATTCCGGAAACCATTCTATCTCGTTGCCAAGACTTTATCTTTAAAAAAGTTCCTTTATCCGTTCTACAAGACTATGCGGAGAATTTATGTAAGGAAGAAAAGACCAAATACGATTCGGAAGGATTGTTTTGGGTAGCAAAGAAGGGCGACGGTTCTGTGAGAGATATGCTTTCCTTTATGGAGCAGGCTCTTGTATTCACAGATAATCGACTCTTGGGATCCGAGATCCGAAAAATGATCGGTTATCATGGGATCGATTTCTTATCCGATTTTATCAAAAGTCTGGTAGATGCCGAAAATTCTTCTAAGTCATTGCAGATCATCGAGAACCTATACCAAGAAGGTCAGGACATATTCAAATTCCTCTGGGATTCGATTGAGTTCACTCACACATTATGTTTATTGAAAGACTCCGCGGCGGACTCCGAATCGGTAAACTATCCGAGAGAAGATCTGATCAAGATGAGAAAGGATTTCGAATCCATAGATCCGATCGCGTTAAATAAACTTTCTTTCCGTCTTTTTGAATTATTCGAAAAAGTTAAAACTCTTCGTTTGAGAAACTCTTTTGAGATCAAAATTTTCATAGAAATACAGATCAAAAAACTCACAGAAGATCTGGCAAAACCTAGTCTCGCAGGACTTGTAGATAGGATCAATCATCTCATATTGATGATCCAAGACCAGGATGGGAATACTCCGGCCGCTACATTTGACATTCCTAAAAAACAAGTTCCTACACCGTCTAAAGAAATGCAAACTTCCCCCCCGACTCAGACTCCAGTTGTGTCTAATGAGAAGAAAGAAATTCCCCAAGGACAAAAACCAAGTCCGCTTTCTTCCCTAGAGGATATGGCAAAAGATGTTTCTTCCGAAGACGCAGAATGGGAAAAATCTTTCAAAAACGAATTTTTAGGAACGGATGTAGATCCTTCCAAAGTACCTAAGCTGGGACTCTAGGGTAAAAGCCATGTTTGAAAATCTAAAGAATGCATCCGAAATTTTTTCCAAAATGGGAGAAATGCGCGGCAAAATGGAAGAGATCAAAAAAAGGATCTCCAACCTAAGAGTTATGGGTGATGCGGGTGCCGGAATGGTACAAGTCACATCTACCGGAGATGGATCGATCGTAGATGTAAAGATTAATCGTGCATTATTTGATTCAGAAGATAATAAAATGTTAGAAGATCTAGTCATGGCAGCAACAAACGATGCCATCCAAAAAGCCAAACAAGCCGCAGAATACGAATTAAAATCGATTACGGGCGGACTGGATCTTTCTGAAATTTCTAAATTATTCGGCGGCAACCTTGGCTGAACATTTAATTGAGGGAATGGTAAATGCACTTTCTTCTCTTCCCGGTATCGGAAGAAAGAGTGCATATCGTATCAGTTTTCATTTATTAAGACAGGACCCCGCGGTTTTTAACGGGTTTATCCAAAGTTTGTCGGAAGTAAAAGGAAGGATCCGCTTCTGCTCTCGCTGTGGATCTTATTCAGAAGAAGAGATTTGTGATCTATGCCTCTCCGAAAAAAGGGACAGTCATACAGTTTGTGTGGTAGAACAACCCGAAGATGTATTCTTTATAGAAAACACTGGAGAATTCAAAGGCAGATATCACGTTCTCGACGGTGTCATTTCTCCCTTAGAAGGTGTAGGACCTCAAGATCTACGAATCAGAGAACTTTTAAATAGAATAGAACCCGAAGATCTGAAGGAAGTTTTAGTAGCGACCAATCCCACATTAGAAGGGGACGCAACCGCAGACTATTTAAACCATCAATTAAAAAATTTTAATATATCAGTGACTAGGATCGCTTACGGGATTACGGTGGGTGGTTCCATAGAACTTGCGGACCAATATACTTTGGGAAGAGCTATCCGCTCCAGACTTAAACTTTAGAATCTGTGTTCTGCAGTTACAAATAATTCTCTCAGAATTGTTCCTTGGGTTGTATCCAAATAAGCTTTTAATCCGTTGCCAGCAATAAAGTAACCGGAACGTAAGAGAATCTGCATATCTCTAAATGCGCTCCATCTGAGGTTCAAGTTATATTCCTGACCGAAGTACGCTGAAGTATGATAGAAATTCTCTTCATTATAAAATCTATTATTATCAATGAGTGGAGACTTAGTTCCGTATAATCTATAATAGCCCAAAGTTAAAACCAGAGGACCTGATAGAACTATATCTGTAAAAATTCCATATTCATACAAACCGCTCATATCTCTACCGGAGAATAAAGCGTAACCTCCCGTAAAGTCGTTTGCGATGTTAGAAAGTGAATATCCAGGGAACAAAGTTCGATAACCATTTCCATGCAAATTAGATCTGGTTCCGTCTTTCTCATAGCCTGGTCTTCCAGTAGAACCGGAAATCATTGAGGTAACGCTTACAGATTCATTGTATCTATAAGATAATTGTGTATCAAAGAATCCACCTTTGATATTATACTTATCATACTTTTGTTGGATCTCATTCCCGTTTGCATCCCTGTACGGATTCAAAGACTTAACAGTTCCATGATTATAAATCCCATGGATTGTCCATGTGAAATCTGAAAAATTGAATTCATTGAATAGACCGTGCCAGAACAATTGATTCGCATCACTGGTTCTAGAAACCAAACCATAGACTCCGTTCACATCCTGAACATCTCTTAGATTATCATCCAAGTAAAAACTATACAATTCATGTTTGGCATTATTGAAGAAGCTAGTTTTGATCTTATAAAAATAAACGTTGGAACCTTGGTAATTTTTATCGGCAAATGTATTCTTATCTAAGTCAGTAAGATTATTCTGTTTAGCTACGAACCAACCGCCTTCAATCGTTGTATTCCAATCTCTAATATCTTTAGTTAAATTTACCCCGGTTCCCGGAACAAACACAACTCTACCTTGCGCAGAAGTGAAAAGTTGTAGACCTACTCTCGCAACAAAACTTTTCTCAGGTAACTTGAAGTTTAGATAAAGAAAGTTTGTCTGCATATTCACCGCAGAACTGAAGGTAGCTTCTCCGCCTTGTCCAGGACCCACGTTAGAACTCTGATTAACTCCTCTTCCCCCAAAGATAATATCTCCTATCTGAACACCCACTAATGCTTCGAAATATTTCGAAGTGGAGAAGTTCATATTCAAAGTCATCCTAGTATCATAGTAAGTTGTGTCTTCCTTTTGAGGAGTGAGAGTACTCGGGCTACCTTTTTCTCTAGCAGCTAACTCATTTTGGTACTTAGTAAGAGTGTCCTGATTGTATTGTTGTAAAAATTCAGAGCGGTTATAAGGAGTTACTGGAGTTTGTCTGGAAGTATAAATATCTCTTCCTAAATTAAAACCGCGCACCCTGTAGTTTCCTTGAAAATCTATCTTTGTTTTTTCCTCCACTTCCTGAGCGGAAAGAGAAATTCCTACAAGAACAAAGATAACTAGGGCAAAAATTCTGATCTTTTGAATCGGAGAGTCCAACACGAATTATTTTACCCAACCGTTTCCTAGAAAATATTTAGAACGTAAACCTTCTATCACTCCTGTTCTTTTTAACTCTTTTACGAAGAAATTAAAATTATCCGCAAACACTAGATCGTTCAAAGGTAATGCAGCACTGATATACTCATCCATAACAGGATTTACCAGAGCTACATAGTTAGCCTTCAAACTCGGTTGTTTTTGAAGTAAAGATAGAATGTACAAACTATCCGCAACATAACAAATCACATTACCATTTATTAATGCATCTATTGCAATAGAATCCGAAAGATAACTGTAAATTTGGTTTTTACCAAACCTTCTCAAAAGATAATTATGATTTGTAGTATTGGATCGAACAGAAAATGAAAGTGCATTAAGAACGGCCAAATCTTCCAAAGATTTAAAAGTTCTGGTAGTCACTATACTACCTTCCGGCTCGGGAGGAAGAGAACGTTTTTTAATAAGACCTGCAGGAGTTGTAAGAAGGTACGGATCCGAAAAGGTAACCGTTTTTCCCCGGCTGAGATCGGTCGACATTCCCGCCATCGCGATATCTATTGTGCCTGCAGAGATCTCATCCGAAAATTGGCGGAAAGTTTTGAGAGGTTTTACTTTAAGAGCAACTCCCAAATAGTCAGCATACAGCTTCGCAAGTTCCATATCAAAACCTGGAAAACCCTCTTTCGGATCTTGGATGTAAAAAGGTTCATAAACACGATTGACCCCTACCACCAATTCCTTTTTAGAAAGGATTAGATCCAGTCTAGAAGACATAGCTTTGGTTTGAGAGTATAAGTCTAGGGAGGTAAAAAGGACAATGGCCGAAAGAATTGCCGACTGAAACTGCTTCCGCATTTTCATGATACCTAGGTTATCGGCATCTTCCGGTTGTTAAAGGAGTTTTTAGTCTATTCTACAATTTGAAATTCGGTCCTTCGATTTTTGCGGTCCGTTTCCGGGTTTTTTTCCGCATAAATCGGCTCCTTACTTCCCTTACCGTCCGTCGTAAATCTACCGACAGAAATTCCTTTTTTAACCAGATAATCCTTCACAGCTGCCGCCCGATTGCGACTTAATTCCAGATTATCGTTCGCATCACCGTGTAAATCCGTATGCCCAGTAATTTTCAGCTTTATGGAAGGATTTTCATTTAAGAAAGAAACCAATCTGTCCAAAATTTCAAAGGACTCTTCTTCGATCTCGAAAGAACCGGTTCTGAAATGAATAGATTCCAAAGAAATCTTTTTATTCCTCTTCAACTCCTCCCATTCATTCACGGAAAATTCGTAGATATCGTAATTTCCACCTTCTTTCACAAGCCTACAAAAGTACGCATTTTTGCCGTCAGGAGTCTCAGTGTAGAATGCTTCATCTCCGGGAGAATTAATAACCGGCCCCAGATTGACTGCAGGGGAGAAGGTCCCATCCTCCTTGATCTCTACTTTATAAATATCTAATCCACCATAACCGCCGGGACGATTGGAAGAAAAATATAGATATTTGCTATCTCTACTCAAAGTAGCAGCGATTTCCGCATGTTCCGTATTTACAGGACTTTCCATTCGGATTGCCTTTCTCCAAGAACCATCCTTATATTCAGAAATATAAATATCTGATTCGGCCACTTTTCCGAAAGGATAACGTGTGAAAAATAAGTAACTACCTGCTAGGAAAGGATTTTCTTCTATCGCAGGAGTATTCACTTCTTGAGGAAGTCTTGTTGCTTTATCCCAAGATCCATCTTTCATAGTGGCAAAGTAAAGATCTCTAGAAACCCCGATCTTACCATTTCCCAATTTAAATTCAATACTACCGTCTCGGTTAGAGGAGAAGATGATGGCCTTCTCATTTTCTATAATGAAAGGACTTTGGTCGTCAAACTGAGAATTTAATTCGGAAATTTCTGCACCAGAGCTCCAACCATCTTTCGTTTTTACTGATTTTAAAAGATCGGAGTAGTTAGAATTTTTACGTTTGGAATAATAATATAAAGTATTTCCGTCTTCAGAAAGACTGATCCCAAATTCATTTAAAGAAGTATTAATTTCTCCCTTTAACGGAGCTACCTTTCCTTTTGCAGAATCTTCGGCGCCGGAAACGGAAAATCCTGCAAAGATAAAATAACAAAGTAAGGTGATTATAGTTTTGAAAGATAAAGAAGACTGAGTATGGATTTCGGAAGCCATACTCTAACTATCTGTCTTTTAAGAAAAAACCTGATACTTTTTCGAAGAAAAAATCAGAGATATTTTTTCAAAACTTCAGGAAAGTCTATTGTGCCATCTTCTTTTTGATAAGTTTCAATAACTGCGGCCAAAGTTCGACCGATCGCCAAACCAGAACCGTTTAAAGTATGGACCAATTGATTTTTGCCTTCTTTGGATTTGTAGCGAATCTTACCACGTCTTGCTTGAAAATCTTTAAAATTAGAAACAGATGAAATCTCCATCCAACGATTTAAACCAGGCATCCAAACTTCCAGATCATATGTCTTAGAAGAAGCAGCTGAAATATCTCCACTGCACAATAACATAACTCTATATCGAATCCCTAATTTTTTCAGGATATTCTCCGCATGAGAAAGCATCTTCTTATGTTCTTCTTCGGAATCTTCGGGACGCGCAAATTTCACAAGTTCCACTTTTTGGAATTGGTGAACTCTAACTAGACCTCTAGTATCTTTTCCGTACGAACCGGCTTCTCTTCTGAAACAGGAAGTATGAGCAGTAATAGAGATAGGTAAGGAATTTTCCGAAATGATTTCATCTCTGTACAAATTTGTTAAAGGAACTTCTGCAGTTGGGATTAAATTGAGTTCATCTCTTTCTAATCTATAGTATTCGTCCTTAAACTTTGGATATTGTCCGGTAGTAGTCATACATTCGTCGTTTACCATAATAGGCACCCAAACTTCCGTATAACCATGTTCAGTAGTATGAGTCTCTAACATGAAATTCGCAAGGGCTCTTTCCAATTTAGCGCCTATTCCGAAATAAGTGTAGGCCCTTGCACCCGCTAGTTTTGTTCCCTTTTCAAAATTGAACCAGCCTAATGTTTCTCCCAATTCGAAATGAGGTTTAGGAGTAAATTTATAGTCTCGAACTTCTCCTACTTCGTACAAAACTTTATTATCGTGTTCGTTTTTACCTACAGGAACGTCTTTATCCAGAATATTAGGAAGACCTAAATTGATTTCCAAAAGTTTAGACTCTAGAGATTCAAGATCATCTTCTATCTTTTTGATCTTATCTCCTATCTCTTTTACTGCGGCAGAAGCAGCTGCGATATCTCCGCCTGCCTGTTTCACTTTTCCGATCTCTTTACTTGCTTTATTCCTTTCTTCACGGAATACATCAGCTTCTTTTTGAAGAACTTTTTTCTTTTGGATGATATCCGCAAGTTGGTCTAAAACCGCTAAGTCTTTGAAACCTCTCAGTTCCAGATTGGATTTTAATTCTTCTGTGTTATCGGTAATGTATTTCAGATCAATCATGATGGTACGCCTTCCTTTGCGTGAATTTTAAGGAATTATTATACAAAGTTTTTTCTACCTGAGCATTGGATTCTTTTCTAAGAGAAAACATTTTTTCTAAAACGAATTTAGTATAAGATGGCTCATTTCTTTTTCCACGAAAAGGTGGAGGTGCAAGAAACGGTGCATCCGTCTCAATCAGCATACTTTCCAAAGGAAGTTTTTCGGCGGCCTCTTGGATATCTCTTGCATTCTTAAAGGCAAGGATCCCGGAGAAAGAAATATAATATCCTAGATCCACCAACTTCTTCGCTGTCGGATAATCATAGGTAAAACAATGGATCACTCCAAATGCCTTGTCTCTATGTTCTTTCAAAATAGAAACGGTATCTTCCGCCGCATCTCTAGAATGGATAACAACAGGAAGAGAATACTGAGAAGAAGCTTCTAAGAAAGAATGCAACACGTCCGCCTGATAAGCCTTAGTTGAAGCATCGTGGTAATAATCTAATCCGATCTCTCCAATCGCGGATAACTTTTGGTCCGTCACGTTTTCTTTGACTAGTGTCAAAATTTCCTCTTTTTTAGGAAATTCATGAGTCTCAGTTGGATGGCATCCGATCGAATAAAATATTTCTATCTCTTCATCTGAAAATTTTTCAGATAAACCTTTCGCTCTAATTGAACTCTCAAGGTCGATGCCGATCTGGACGATCTTTTTTATACCAGATTCTTTTGCTTTTTTTACTGATTCTGCAATATCCTGCCCTTGCTCTTGTATTATATCTAAGTGGCAGTGAGTGTCGATGATGGAGTACATATGAAAACGGCTTTTAAAAGGCAGTTTTCATGATTTGTATTGACTGAAAAGAGAATTTTTTAGAATCCTTACAGCATAACAACGGAACGGGGAAACTCGTTGGTTTGGGACATAATAGCTTGAATCTTAAATCCTATCTTGCACTACTTTATTATAGGCTCAGATACAAATACCAAGATCTGAAGCTAAAGCTAGATATCAAAATAGCAAATTGGAATAAGAAGGGGAAAGAACGTCTCACCGTCATGGTGATTCCTCATTCTGAACAAAAGACGATCAACTTTCATATTTCTTACAGAGCGATCACCATCTTCATCGGAACTATTTTAGTTCTTCTTCTTATCAGCTCTATCAACGTTCTTAGCCACTCTGGATCTATTCACCAGCTCACAGAGTTGAACTTATCCAACCAAGACTTCATTCGTCAGTCGGCGAAAATGAAAGAAGAGATTAACGGTCTTCATGAACACGTTGAGTACTACCACAATCACGTGGGTGCCCTATACGGAAGATTAACTGGAGATAATTCCAAGGTTGCGAAAGGGATCGGCGGAGCTGAAAAACTTTCCCTTGGTTCCGACAGAAACTTAGCACCGGGTGCAGAAGTATTCCGACTGAAAGAAGACGTTCATAATCTTAAAGTAGCGAACGAACTTACCCAAGAAATCATAAGTATATTAAAAAAACGTAAAAATCTTATCCGTCAGACTCCGTCGATTTGGCCGGTAAAAGGATATGTTCTCTATCCGTATGGAGAATATCTAAATCCGGTTACTGCTCGTAGGGATTTCAATAACGGATTGGATATCGGTGCTTTTGCCGGATCCGAAGTTGTGGCGACTGCACCTGGTACTGTTTACGAGATTGGATACACTCGTAACACAGGATATTTTGTGAAAGTCGGTCACAAGTTCGGTTGGAAAACGATTTACTCTAATCTGGATCGTGTAAAAGTGAAAGCGAACCAGCAAATTTCCAAAAACGAAGTATTAGGCTTCGTTGGAAAATCGGAAAACAGTCCTCAGTACAGTCTTCATTATGAAATTCATGTGGGTACCAGAGCGATCGATCCTTTTGCATTCTTGAACCAGATCCAAGACTGATGGCCCATACAGAAGAGCAATTAGCAGTAAATAGCATCATCGGCGAAGGCGCCGAATTCAGCGGAGACTTCAAACTTTCCGGACTTCTACGTATTGACGGTATTTTTAGGGGAACTATAAAAACCGACGGAAAAGTCCTAATCGGAAAGACCGGAATCGTCGATACGGATATTAAAGCTCGTATTGTCGTTGCCGGCGGTGAAATTAATGGGAATATATTCGCGTCGGAACGAGTGACTCTACTCGCTAGCTGCCGTATGAAAGGTGATATTATCACTCCAAAGGTAGTTATGGAAGAGGGAGTACAATTCGAGGGAAATTGTAAGATTAACCCGACCACTCATTGAAGATCCAATCCCAAAAAGACCCTCGCACAGAATCACGTAGAAAAAAAGAGTTCGGACTTTCTCTAAGTTCTTCCTTATACCAACCTGTACCAAGTTCCGTATCCGATTCCCAGATCCCGGATTCTAAGAGTGAATTTTTTGATTTGGTAGAACATCTTCTTCCTTATAATCAGGAAAGAACAAGAGATCTAAATTCTTTACTTAGAGATCTTCCTGATGCTGAAAGAAATTTTTTAAAATCTCCTACATATGCAAATCTGGAAGTTTACAAAAGAATCGTTCAAGGTATCTTGAAGGAAGTTCTAGATAGAAATACAAGTTTAGAAACTTTACGCACCAGAGCCAGAGGTGGTTCAGAGAAAGTTTACCAAGTAGTCCAGATTGTAGACGATAAAATCCAAACTCTAGCGGACTTTATCATTCATCCTGAAAATTCTACTTTTGATTTAATGAAAAGAATGGAAGATATTCGCGGTCTATTGGTAGACCTAATGAATTAAGATAGGCTTTTAGAGCCTAAATTCTTAAATACTTCCGGAAGTTTTGCCGGTTTTCTGGATTCTAATAATAAAAACGCCCAGGTTAATTCTCCGTTACAGACCAAACTATCGTCCGATAATTTTCGGACCTGTATATTCCAAAGGATACTAGCAGGTTTGATCTCTCCTGCTTTTACATAAACTTTTAATTCTTCGTCGAATCTTGCAGGCGATTTGTATTCTATCAGTGAGCGAGTAACTACGAAGTCTAGACCATTCTTCTCTAATTCGCCCTTATAGTCATATTTTAGAAATCTCATGTACTCATTCAGAGCAGTATCAAAGTACGTAAGATAATGTGCGTTAAAAACGACAGCTTGTGCATCTATCTCGGAATAACGAACTCTTAGAGTATAATAGAATTCCGGATCATTTGAGCTCATGGATTATTTTTGATAACCAATATTCTTAAACGGCCTTATAAACCTAAGGCGTCTAAAACCTTTTGTAAAGCATCCAAACTTGGATAAGCAATGCTGAGTTTTCCTTTCCCGGAAGAAGAATTATGAGTGATATCCACTTTCATAGAATACTTTTTGCGGAATTTGTTTTCGAGTTCTACAATATCCACTTCTTTACGTTTGGATTTTTTCTTCTCTCGGACTGGAGCTTCTTCCGTTAAATTTGCGACTATATCTTCGACCTGACGGACTGTAAGACCTTTCTCCGCAATTTGATAAGCAAGCTGTTCTGATTTTTTACGATCCGCGATGGAGAGAAGTGGTCTTGCATGACCTTCGGATATTCTTCCATTTTTTACCAGATCCATTACCGAATCAGGCAATTGTAAAAGACGAATTAAGTTCGAAACAGTGGCTCGGTTCTTGCCAACGCGTGATGCAATATCAGTAATCTTTAATCCAGATTTTTCGGAAAGGGTCTTATAAGCTAAAGCCTCTTCGATCGGATTTAGATTTTCTCTTTGGATATTTTCGATAAGAGCCATTTCCAAAGTTTGTTGGACATTTGCTTTTTTAACTACAACCGGGATCTTGATGAAGCCTGCAATTTTACACGCACGGTATCTTCTTTCCCCTGAAATGATTTCATATCCTGAACCGACATCTTTCACTACGATCGGTTGGATCACTCCATGAGCCTTGATAGTCTCAGCAAGTTCACGCAAAGATTCTTCGTTAAAAGTTCTTCTTGGTTGGTCAGGATTTGGACGGATCTCGGAAAGTTTTACTTCTTTGAGCGAACCTTCTCCGCCTGCTTCTTTAAAAGACCTTTCTTCCGAAACAGGAATTAAATTCCCCAGTCCTCTTCCTAATGCTTTCGGTTTTGCGCTAGCACTCATTAATTTTTACCGGCTACTTCTAATGCAAGACTTCTGTAACTTTGAGCGCCAATCCCTTCCGGATCATAGGAAAGAATGGACTTACCAAAAGAAGGGGCTTCGGATAGTTTGATGTTTCTTGGAATAACAGTAGTATATACTTTTTCTTTAAAATAAGACTTAACGTCCTCTGCCACTTGTTGAGCAAGATTAGTTCTCTTGTCGAACATAGTCAGCAGCACGCCCTCGAGCTCCAGAGAAGGATTCAATTTTTCCTGAACCAGAGAGATGATCTTCATAAGCTGAGTCAGTCCTTCCAAAGCGAAATATTCCGTTTGAAGAGTGATCATCACGCTGTCGGCCGCGGACAGAGCATTGATAGTTAGAACACCAAGAGAAGGTGGACAGTCGATCAGGATATAATCGTACTCGGTTCTCAAATGACCGATCGCATCTTTTAAACGAAACTCACGATTCTCTTCTCCTAATAGATCCGCTTCCGCACCAGATAAATTGATATTAGAAGGAATGATATGAAGGTTTTCGATATCAGTTCTTTTGATACATTCTGCAGCCGAAGATTCTCCGATCAAAAGTTCGTAAGAAGTATTTTGGAGAGTGTTGATTTCGAATCCTAAACCGGATCCCGAGTTACCTTGTGGATCAAAATCTACGATCAATACTTTCTTACCGATCGCAGCTAGATTTGCCGCAAGATTGATGGAGGTAGTAGTCTTTCCTACGCCGCCTTTTTGATTACTTATGGATACTATCTTTCCCATAGAATTCTTTGCTCTCCTTCTCGAGGAGCTTCCAAGCTCTAGGGATACCTTGCCTTGCCGATCCGACCTTTTTCAAGAATTTAATATGTCGCATGCCTAAAAAGTCGAGTTCAGGCAAAAAGACAGTTTTCTCAACTTCAAAACCACTATCAGTTAAGATCTTCTTTTCAATTTTTGCATCAAACTCGTCTTTGCCTATGAATGGGACATAATATCCTTCTTTTATAATACATCTACATAAGACTTCTGCACTCCAAGGATAAGGCACAAAGCCTCTAGAAACACCTAAATTCCAGTCGGTTTTCCAGTCCTCTGCCCTTGCAAAAAGGAAATCAACACCAGCAATCTTGTTTTCTTTTACAAAGTTTTCTGTGTGAGAAAGTTTTCTTCTTTGTGAATCTAATAGAACTAACTTAGGCCTTTCCTTCTCCACTAAACAACGAAAGAAGAAGCCCGGTATGCCTGGACCCGTGCCTGCATCTCCCACCTTCATTTTGTTAAACGATCCTATCATGCAATGGATCTTATAAATATGAAAGATAGATTCTAAAACGTGACGATCTAATATTTCGTTTGTATCTCTTTTAGAGAAAAACCCGCCTGCTTGGTTCTTCTCTTTTAGGAAGGATAAGAATAAAGAGACAAGCTCCCAATCGAATAAGGGAAGAATCTGTTCTGCGTTTTTTGGAAATCTATATCTTAACGCTGCTTGGATCCCATCCGAATCATGGCTGAAGTCCGGATGTCTTGTCTCTGTTTCTGTCATTCTACTTTGCGACTTGGTGATTGTATTCGATGATGGACTTGAATAAAATTTCAATTCCCATCTTGAGCTGAGGAACACTCATGCTCTCGTTCTTACCATGAATTCCATCTATCTCCTCTGAGGAAAGTAATGCAGGAATGAGTCCGTAACATTTTAATCCGATCTGTCTAAGATAAGAACTGTCTGTTGTTCCTGGTGATAAGAATGGAGTGGCAATCGATCCTGGTTCCACTGCAGTCACAGTTCCCGCAAGAACTCTAAACAATAATCCATCCATTGGAGAAATACTTCCTGACTCTAAGTGACGAGCGCTAACTTCTACTCCGTATTTTTCCCCGAGTGCTTTTACTTCTTCGAAGATCTTTTTCTCATCTTGTCCTGGAAGAATTCGAATATCTAAAGATCCTGTTGTCTCAGAAGTAATTACATTCATACCGATTGGATGACTATCGATACCTGTTAAACTCACGGTGTTTCTAGTCATCGCTCTAAGATGTCGATTAGAGTTGATCACACCTTTTAAGATCAGAAAGAGTACAGGATTTCTAGATCTCTTTAATACAAATGAGTCGGGAAAATTACTGATGCCGCCTAATGAATAGAAGAATGCAGCAGTCTCATCCTTAATCATAGTTTTGTTTCCGATGTTTTGCACTTCTTGTAAGAAATCTACCATGGACTTTGCAGCATAAGTTACAGGAGGAGTACTTCCGTGCCCCGGAATGGATTTAGCTTTTAAGTCCAACCACACTGCACCTTTTTCTGCAAGCTGTATATTGAATACTTTAGATCCTTTGATTGCTATATCTTTGGATCCAGTTCCGCCCTCGTTCCAAACGTATTCGTATCCGTTGAATATTTCTTTATGTTTATCAACTAAGAATCTAGCTCCGTGTTCCGAGCGACTTTCCTCATCTGCAATCGCGAGAAACATTAAGTTTCTTTCTAACGGGATCTTCTTCTCATGAATAAGTAAGAATGCATATAGTTGCATGATACCAAGGCCCTTAACATCCACTGCACCTCTTCCATGAATTCTATCTCCTTTCCTTACTCCGGAGAATGGTGGAACATCCCAGTCTTTTGCGTCCGCTTCTACAACATCAATATGACTTGTGAGTATTAAACCTTCTTTAGTTGTATCTTTACCTTTCAACTCAGCGAGTAGAGATGCTCTGTCCGGCTTACCAGGATATTCAATGATGCGAGAAGGAATTCCTCTCTTGTCTAGGATAGATTTTAAAAAGACCGCACCTTCTTTCTCTCTACCTCTAATCGTTGCGATCTTGATATAAGCTTGTAGATCTTTTGCGGCCTCTTCACTCAGAGCAGAGTAATCTAAGTTAGGAATAGTTGCTTCCGGTTGGATGGGTTTGATCCCTTTTTCTGTGAATGCGATCGTATAAATTAAAAAGATCGCAATAAGAGCAAGGACCGTGATCCCGAATTTTTTGAGGGACATATTTCCTCTCCACTAATCTTTCTTTATTGGCTTCTAATGTTTTCGGTGTAGAAGCCCGTAAAAAATTATTCCGTCATTGAACCTCTGCAAGGAGTTTTCCTTTGATTCCGAGATGGGAATGTTATAATTTATGTAGGTTTTCCGACTGAAATAAAATGAGATTCCAAGAGTCTTACAGATACCACAAAAAGAAAAGACCTCAATATCTGATCTTGATCCGGTATCATTACAGAAGAAACCCATTCAAATTTCCTAAAAAGACTCTTAACATTTTTCCTAAATAGTCGATGTCTAGAAGGAGGTAATCTCCATGTTAAAAAGAGTATTCTTCTTCGTTCTTATCTTCTGCATCAGCCCGATCCATTCTTTCACTCCGGGAAAATGGTCCCACACTGATAGGATCATTTTAGGTTTCGAAAAGGGCGGACCTACCCAAGAACTAGTAAAAGATTCCAAAGGAAATTTAATCTATACTGCAAAGTACGAGTATGATCCTTCCGGAAAATTGATTAAGGAAAACTATATCGGACAAGATGGAAAGCCAGATGGGTTTACCAAGTTCATATACAAAGATGGAAAAATCTTAAAAGAAGAACTCTATAATAAAGATGGAGTGAATCTTGAATCTAAAAACTTCGGATACAATAAAGCTGGAGTTCTCTCTTCTATCGAGTTATTAGATAAGAATGGAAAAAATATACTTACCTGCACGATCATCTCTTGGGGTGAAAATGGATTGGTGAAAGAAGCTCAAACTGAATGGACAGATGCAAAACTTACTGAAAGATTTGCGATCATTAAGGACCCGAACAAGCCGGGACTATTCCAACAGAATATTTATAATGAAGATAAACAACAAGCTGCATCCACTGTTCTGACTTTCGATTCAAACGGAAAACTTCTGAGTCGAATGAATGTTCAAGGAACGATTGAGAGAATGAACCGATTAATCTGGGACAAAGAGAATCGTTTGCAACAATTCACTTTTTTGATCAAGCAGGGAGATAAATGGGCAGTTGAAAAAACTCACGAGCTTGTTTACGGAAAATAATCACCCGCGTTTCACGTGAAACGGATAGAAGGGAGGGCATCTGCTCTCCCTTTTTTATAGTCCGCTCAAAAATTTAGGTCATCGACAAGTAGTAAAGTCGGGCTTCAAGAACTCGGACTTTTTTCGAGAAGCTCTTATATCTTCCGAAAGACTAGCCTAGTCCAAGTAACATCTTCTTTGTTCTTCATTAAGCTAGGTTGGTTTTCTATAATTAGTAAATTCTTAAGACCTAATTTTGAAGCCTGATCAATACTTCTCTTTCCATCTGTCGGAAACACATAAGTTCCTCTACCGGCTGGACCATTAAGAAATGAAAAAGCAAAGATGCCGATTAGTTTTGAAAGTTTAGCAAGACTTGGTAGCGAATCATCTACCCATTTTATCTTATCAGAAGAATATAAATGAGCTCCAGCTTGTCTGAATTCTTGAAGTGGTTCCACTGCGGCAACTGAATGTCCCATTTTAGAAAAGATAAAAGCATCCCTTCTGCACCTTTTACTTGATCTGGATTCATGTGAATTGATGGAAAGTTAGAAGGGATCATATAGAACGACAGTGTTTTTTAAGAAAAACGTTTCACGTGAAACGTTGGAATTCCAACACGCGGTTTCATATTAATTTACCAAATATAACAATCAGCAAAAGAAAATAAAAAACCCCGAGGCAACCCGGGGTTTTTCGTTTCATCAGTAGACTTCAGAGAAGTTTAAACCGGACTCGGCTTTCTTCCTTTGATATAGAAAAGAAGCATATCAATATCACTCGGATCAACCCCAGAGATCTGAGCAGCTTTTTCTAAATTTAAAGGACGATGTTTTGTAAGTTTCTGGATGGCTTCTTTCTTAATACCAGGCACTAAAGAGTAATCGATCGTCTCAGGTATTAGAGTAGTAAGATATTTATTCTTCCAATCGATAGTATCTTGTTCTCTTTTGATATAACCTTCGTATTTGATTTCCATCTCGATTACCTTTCTGTCTTGAACACTTAACTCTTCAGACTCAGGCACTAGGAACTTAACATCTTCGAAAGCAATCTCTGGTCTTTTTAGAAACGAATCCAACTTCGAACCGTACTTTAAACTTTGAATTCCCTTTCTTTCTAATAAGGCTTCGAATTCAGGTAGAGGTTTGAGTGGAGTAGATTGAATCTTCTCCTTAACTTCAGAGATCTTTTTATATCTGCCAGTCATTTCATTGAAAGTTTCTTCGGATACAAGACCCATCTTGTATCCGTACTTCATAAGTCTTTGATCCGCATTGTCTTGTCTCAGAAGAAGTCTATGCTCCGCGCGAGATGTGAACATTCTATATGGATCTTCTACACCTTTATGAACTAGATCATCCACAAGAACTCCGATATAAGATTCTCCTCTAGAGAATAACATCGGCTCCTCCCCTCTTAAAGAAGAAAGTACACTATAAGCGGCAACCAAACCTTGGGCTGCAGCTTCTTCATAGCCGGTGGTGCCGTTGATCTGTCCTGCATGATAAAGACCCTTGATCTTTTTAGTTTCTAAAGTTGGTTTTAATTCAGTTGGATCTACATAGTCATATTCGATTGCATATCCGGGTCTTAAGATTTCTGCTTCTTCTAGGCCCGCAATGGAACGTACTAGTCTCCATTGCACTTCTTCCGGAAGACTAGTCGAGACTCCATTTAGATAGATCTCTTGTGTATCGTAACCTTCCGGTTCTAAAAAGATTTGATGTCTTTCTCTATCTGCAAAACGAACAACCTTATCTTCTATGGAAGGACAATATCTAGGCCCAGTCGATTTGATCTGACCCGAATACATTGGAGAAAGATGAATGTTCTCGTTGATCAATTGATGAGTTTTTTCATTCGTATAAGTAATATAACAAGGGACCTGTTTACGAGTGATCTTAGTTGTAGAAAAAGAAAAAGGAGAAGGTTCCGGATCACCTTCTTGCACGCTCATCACAGAAAGATCCACGGAATTTTTATGAATCCGCGGAGGAGTTCCAGTCTTTAATCTTCCTAATTTCAAATTGTACTTAGCAAGCGAATGAGAGAGACCTTTGACTGTAGGTTCTCCGAATCTTCCATTTTCTTTTTGGTAAGTTCCTATATGAACGATAGAAGATAAGAATGTTCCGGTAGTTAAGATCACATGATTCGTGAAAATTTCGAAACCTCTTCCCGTCCGAACTCCAACAATACGATCTTCTTCTATCAAAAGATCTTCTACCGTATCTTGTCTGATGGATAAGTTTTGAATAGATTCAAGTGTATGTTTTACCTTGAGTTGGTATTCTTTCTTCTCCGCTTGAGCTCTTGGTGCCCAGACGCTCGGACCTTTTGATGTATTCAACATTTTGAATTGGATACCTGTAGCATCGATGACCTTTCCCATCAAACCACCAAGTGCATCTACTTCTCGAACCATATGTCCTTTTGCAATCCCACCGATGGCAGGGTTACAAGACATTTGTCCGATCGTATCTAAGTTCATTGTGATGAGTAAAGTTCTAGCACCACCAAGAGATGAGACATAGGCAGCCTCGGAGCCTGCGTGACCTGCGCCGACCACAACACAATCAAATTGATTGGGAAAAAAAGAAGAATTCATTCAGACCTAGCACTCCTGCATAAGCTCTTCGCAAGATCGATCATTAGTCGACAGTAGAGCCTATGCTTAGAATCATGTAATCAATAGTATCACTTTCAGGTTCCCTGTACATGCCCGAATCCATCAAGAAACTCTCTTACTTCGAAGGAAAAATAGTCCCGGAGTCAGAAGCAAATATAAACATCAAAACTCACGCCTTACAATATGGAACCACAGTCTTCGGAGGTATCCGAGGATATTATGATTCTAGTTCCGATAACTTATATGTTTTTAGGATCTTAGATCATTATAAACGTCTTGTGAATTCTACAAAGATCATGCAGTTGCAGTTCACAAAAACTCCGGAAGAACTCCGTGACATAACCTTAGATCTGCTGAAACAATCCGGATACAGAAGGAACGTATATCTTAGACCTTTCATCTACACTTCTGCTCTGCAACTTTCTCCTAGGTTCCACGATGTTCCTACTGAACTTGCAATTTATGTTTTGGAGTTAGATGATTACTTAGATACCAAACGTGGACTGACTACTATGGTTTCTAGTTGGAGAAGGTTCGATGATACTGTCATCCCTACTCTCTCCAAAGTTTCCGGTGGATATGTAAACTCTGCTCTTGCAAAATCGGAAGCAGTTCAGAACGGATATGACGAAGCGATCTTCTTAGACGGAAGAGGATTCGTAAGTGAAGGTTCTGCAGAAAATATCTTCTTAGTGAGAGACGGAAAGATCATCACTCCTTCTATCTCTTCTTCTTTGTTAGAAGGAATCACAAGACGTTCCGTTTTACAACTCGCAAAAGATTCAGGATATGAAATCATCGAAAGAGATATCACAAGAAGTGAACTTTATATCGCTGATGAAATATTCTTCTCCGGAACCGGAGTGCAGATCGCTTGGGTCAGCGAAGTAGATAAGAGAAAGATCGGTAACGGTGAAATGGGACCCATTACTAAAAAGTTGCAGTCCACATTTTTCGATCTTGTAGTTGGAAAAAACCAAAACTACAAACACTGGTTGACTCCTGTTTATTAATCCTTAATAAAAGGAACATGTCTTCTGCATTCGGCATCGAGGAAATCCAAGGTCAGGAAAGAGCTTTAGTATTTTTAAAAAAATACTCCTCACAACCTGATCTTCTTCCTCCCTTACTTATCTTTCATGGGCCGGAAGGAACCGGAAAAGAATCCGCAGTCGAAAGATTTATCAGACATATCCTTTGTTTAGAAGGAACATCTTGTGGAAACTGCGTTTCTTGCAGAGCGTTCATGCATCATTCTCATCCGGATATAGTTTGGTTCCCATTAGAGAAAAATAAACAAATCGCTATCGGCAAAGAAGATAATCCTGAAGAGTTCACTATCCGCTGGTTGATCCGCACAAGACTTTACTATAGACCTCACCTCTCCAAGACAAGATTTATCATTATACCTGATGCATCTTTGATAGGTAACGAAGCAGAGACCGCCCTTTTAAAGTCATTGGAAGAAGCCCCCTTCTTCACTCGTTTTATATTTATTGTAAACGACTTGGAACAATTGAAAGAGACAATCGTGAGTAGAGCAGTTTGTATTCCTTTCGGTTACCTTCCTCAACAAGTGATCAAAGAGCTACATAATAAAAATTCTATACCATACTTTCCAGCAAAGGGGGGAAGTATGGTATCCTTTGATTGTCCGCCTAACGTTTTAGAACAAATTTCGCAAAGAATAAGCGGAAATCTAAGACAACCATTGGATTATCTTAGATTAGAAGAGTGGATACTGGAATACAAAGAAGAACATCCTGATTGGAAGGAAGATTTTTCTTTTAAGGACTTCTTAGATCTAATCGGATTATTATTATTACAGGAATTTTCTAAATCAGATTTCGATTCCAATCTTCCAAAGATGGAAGCAGTCTTTCGTTTTAAGGAAAAATTACACGAAAGAGTACATGGGCAGGAAAATATTTCCCTATCATTGCTTATCCACGAACTCACACTGCTTGAACAAAAATAAAGAGTTCTTTATATTTTCTTTAAATTCTCCACTAGTCACTTCGCTTAACAACGGTTAAATGAGCAAAATACTAGTAAATATACTAAGTGACATAATGATTTATTTATCACTAATCCACTGTGTTTTTCCTAATGTTTCTTTTTCGATTTCCGAATTTTCATTTGTATGCGACTGACAGAAGAAAAATAGTGTAATCTCGTCGGATGGTCCTTCGGACCGTTTCCTAATTCAGTTTTTTCTTTTCCGAGACAAATACGAGTTTCGTATACATAAAGTCGTCGGTGCGTTTTGGATTTTTATCTTTGGAGTTTCGTTTGGATCCTAGTTGGAAGCGTGTATTAGAGGAAGTTTCCAAGGAAATTCCCCCCACATACTTTGATAAGTTCATATATACCTTACAATTAGAGAGTTTAACAGACGATCGTTGCATTCTCATAGCTCCATCTTCTAATATAAAAACTCACGTTGAGAAAAAATACCAGAATCATATAGAAGAAGCGATCTTTAGAGCTAGTGGAAATCGAGTCCCTGTCGAGATCGTTCTAGAAGCAGCTTCTAACTTAAACGAAGTTCTTCAGGAAAAATTCAAAGATAAGTCTTATTCTTTTAATCCGGATTACTCTTTTGATAATTTTATCGTAGGAAACACAAACCGTCTCGCTTTCAGCGCTGCCATGGAATGTGTAAAAAATCCTGCAGAGATCAATCCGCTCTATTTATTTGGAAAAGTAGGGGTAGGTAAAACCCATCTTTTACACTCAATAGGTTCTGAAATTCTCAAAAAAGAACCTTGGAAAACAGTACATTATATAGATATAAAATCGTTTATGAGCGAGTTTTTATTCGCTCTGCAATCCAGAGATTCGATCGAATCTTTTAAAATTAAGTACCAATCTTATAACTGTTTATTGATCGATGATATCCAACTTCTAAATACGGGAGCGGAGAAGACCCAAGAAGAGTTCTTCTCTATCTTCAATTTTCTTTTTGAAAGAAAAAGACAGATAGTGATCGCATCGGATCGTCCTAGTTCCGAACTTCCTTTGCATGAAAGATTAAAATCCAGATTTGTAACAGGGGTTCAGGCGGATATCCAACCTCCTGATAGAGATATCAGAGTTGGTATTTTGGAAAAGAACTGTCAAATTTTGAATTTGGGACTTTCCCAAGAACATATACAGTTCATTGCAGATCTGATCGAAGATGATACTCGTGCACTTTTAGGAGCTTTAAACGATTTAGCCCTTCATAAGAGAGCATTCTCTCATCTATTCTTCACCACATCAATGATAGAAGAGATACTGAAAAATCGTATCTTCCGTAAAAAGAATTTCCAACTTAGCCAAGATAAGGTTATCGAACATATTTCTTCTCTTTATAACCTAGATCCGAATGAAGTGATGGGAAAGAGCAGAAAGCCGGAGTATGTGATCCCTCGACATCTCTGTATGTATGTATTGCACAAAGGTTTCCGACTGAATAAAAGTCAGGTTGGAAGAATGTTTTCTGCAGAACATACCACTGTGATTCATGCAGTTCGTAACATCGAAAATAAGATAAAAGATGATAAAGAATTTTCCACTAAAGTGGAAGAAGTCCTAAATCGATTCCGTTTCCAATAAAAAAATAAGTTTCAACTCTTATCTGTAAGCGACATAGACCTATAGATAACATGTAAATAAATAGTTAATATTCTATGTGTAACAAGTAAATAAGACATAACACAAAATTATTGTCCCTTAAGACTTTGGTTTTGAAGGTTATTATAACAGATATGAAGGAGTTTTTTCCGGCTCTTGGAAATTGTACTTTTCAATATATATGCGACATATTTCCCTTATCTAAAGAGTTATGACTCTTATCTACATATGCACAGGTACAAGTACTACAACAGTACATATATAAGAATCTATATATAGATCACCTATATAAATGGAGAATGCAAATTGAAGATCAAAGTGAACACATCCGAATTCCTAAAAGCGATTCACGCTGTAGAGGGAGTAATCTCTGCTAGAGAGATACGTTCTGTTCTCTCCAACTTAAAATTAGAAGCTGAAACTTCTTCCGTATCTATTTCTGCGACTGACTTAGAAATATCTATTAAAACATCATTAAATGCTCAAGTAGACAAATCCGGAGATATTTCATTACCTGCAAAACAGTTATCCAGTATTTTTAAAACCATTCACTTTGAAGAGGCTTTACTCTCAACTGAAGATGGCGATGCTGATTCAAGTATTACTTATATCACCGACGCTACTAAGAAAAATGATTATAAAAACAAACTGAATGGAATGGATGCAGAAGAGATTAAGACCATTCCTAAAGTGGATGCATCTAATATCTCTGATTTTCCAACTGCAATGTTTGCAGAGATGATCCGTAAAACTTCTTATGCAATTGCTCATGAAGACCAAAGATATATCTTCAATGGATTATTTATGGTCCCTAAAGGAGATAAGCTTGTTTTTGCAGTTACTGATGGCAGAAGGTTATGTAAAATAGAAAGGCCTCTTTCTACTACATTGAAATTTAAAGATTCAGTGATCATTCCTTCTAAGGCAATCAGAGAGATCTCTAAAATGATCGCGACTGCAGAAACAGGAAAGATCGGAATTATAGACAATCAAATCTATGTGAATGCAAATCAGATTGAATTACTTTGTAAATTGATCGAAGGTAATTTCCCGAATTATGAGCAAGTAATTCCTAAGTCTTCTAAGTTCAGTGCTGTAATTCCAAAGGAAGGATTCCAAATCTATCTTAGACAAGCATTGATCGCTGCAGAAGAACCTACGCGTCAGATACGTTTAACATTCACTAAAAATAATATTAACTTTTACGCTCAAACACAAGGAGTGAACGAGGTTAGTATTAATATGCCAATCGAATATTCTGGAGATGAGGTTACCGTTGCATTTAAAGGTGAATATCTATCTGACGTATTCAAGTCGATTGATGATAATGAGTTCAGAATAGAATTCAGTGATTCAAGTTCCCCTGTTGTATTTAAGGATCCTTCCGATCCTGATTTTATATCGGTAATCATGCCGATGAAAATTTAAAAGAGAAGATCCGTGTTTTTACGAAGCCTAAGGCTTCTCAATTTCAGAAATCACGAGCAGATAAGCCTGGAGTTCAATTCCAGGCTTATTTTCTTTGTGGGAGAGAACGGAGAAGGAAAAACAAACTTACTCGAAGCGATCTCCATGATATCTTGGCTGAAAAGTTTTAGAGAATCTGAAGAAGGAAATTTAATTCGTTGGAACTCTGACGGATATTATATCAAAGGTGAAGCAGATCGAGATCATAAAAGAGAAATTTATGAATTAGGTTTTTCTAAAAAACCTGTTAGTCGTCGCAAACTTAAATTTAATCAAGAAGAAGTCAAAAAAAGATCCGACTTAGTTGGTAAATTCCTGAGTGTTTTAATGACTCCCTTGGACTTGATCATCGTTGAAGGTGGACCATCCGAAAGAAGAAGGTTTTTGGACAGTCTACTTTCTTCTTTAGATCCTTCTTACTTAAATGATCTGATAGAATATAATCGTATCTTAAAACAGAGAAATGCACTTTTAAAAAGTGGATCTTCTGACCCTGCCCTTTATGAGATTTGGAACCAAAGGCTCATCGAAAAAGGGATCGGTATTTTTAATAAAAGGAAAGAATTCATTTTAGAGTTTGATCCTATTTATAGAGACAATCTGAAAAAGCTCAGCGGTGGAAGAGATAATCTAACTTTGGAATACAAACCCAGCTTTTCTGATCTGGAAGATTTTAAAGAAACCCTACAAAGGAATATCAACAGAGATAGGAAATTAGGTTATACTTCCGTCGGAATTCATAGGGATGACCTGTATATAGGAGAAGATAATCGTGATATCATGGATTTTGCTTCTCAAGGCCAGAAGAGAAGTACAGTAATTTCTCTGAAAGCGGCTGCGTTCGAGTATTATCGTAGGAAATTGGGAAGAACTCCAATTCTTCTGATCGATGATGTGATTCGAGAATTGGATGTAAAAAGAAGAGAATATTTCGTAGATTTAGTTTTGAATTCAGGGCAGGCATTTTTTACCACGACTGACCTAGAAGGTATCTCCGACTATGTGGGAAGATTGGAAGATGAAAAACAGATCTTCCTAGTGAAAAACGGACTAGTCACTCCTTACCAATGAAAGAAGAACCTAAAATACAAAAAATTGATCCTCAAGAGTTCAAAAATATTCTTCAGGATTTAGGCTTAACAGAAGATAGTTTAGCCGAGAAGATTGCGGTTCAAACTTTGGCAAAACGTTGGGTCGACATAATAGGACCGGTGTATGCAAATCATTCGGAACCATTTTCATTAAAGGGCGATGTGTTGGTGATCATAACAGTTCACTCTGCATACAAACAGGAAATCCTTTTTATGAGAAAAAGGATTTTAAGTTATTCTGCTCGCTACTTAGGAAGAGATGTAGTAAAAAAAATTGAAATTAGGATTGGTAATCTCACTCCTAAAAGACAAAAATCCCCCTCATATACCGCGGATAAAACCGGATTGGAGGGCAAACAAGAGCTAGTTTCTTTAGCTGAAAAAGAAACAGATCCTATCGCAAAAAAAAGACTTTTAGAGCTGATTGAATTCCTCTGAGAAGGACATTCTTTCTAAATAATAAGCCGAATTTCCTTGCCTCCTTAGCGAATTCAGGAAAACTATTCCTAGATCCCGGAGGACCGATGAGCCAACCAGAAAGCAGTTATAGCGCAGGCCAGATCAAAATCCTAGAAGGATTAGAGGCCGTACGCAAACGCCCCGGGATGTATATCGGGACCCAAGATGAGACCGGTCTTCATAAGATGGTCTATGAGGTCGTTGATAACTCTGTAGACGAAGCCATGGCAGGCCATTGTACAGAAATTACTATCTCCATTCTTCCTGAAAACATGATAGAAGTAAAAGACAATGGGCGTGGAATTCCTGTAGCCATTCACCCTGAAAAAAATATCTCCACTATCGAAGTCGTTATGACCATTTTGCACGCCGGTGGTAAATTCGAGAACGACGCTTACAAGGTTTCCGGTGGACTTCATGGAGTTGGGGTATCAGTCGTTAATGCACTTTCAGAATCATTGGAAGTGGAAGTTTACCAAAATGGAAAGATTCATCAGCAAAAATATTCAAGAGGCATTCCTCAAGGTCCTGTGAATATAATCGGAGATACTACCGAAAGAGGTACTGTTGTTCGATTCAAACCAGATGCGAGCATCTTCACTACTACTGAATTCCATTTTGATGTGTTAACTTCTCGTTTTAGAGAGCTGGCATTTTTGAATAAGGGTCTAAAACTAATTGTCCAGGACAAAAGAAAACCTGACTCTGAAAAGCATGAATTCATATTTGATGGAGGGATTGTTTCTTTCGTTGAATATTTGAATGAGAACAAACATCCTCTTCACAAAACAATTCACTTCGAAAGAAATAAAGATGATGTGGTCGCAGAAATCGCGATCCAATACTCTGATACATATTCTGAAAATATTTTTTGTTTCACCAATAATATAAACAATAACTTAGGTGGAACTCACTTAGAAGGTTTTCGTGCTGCGTTAACTAGAACTCTTAATGATTTCTTAAAAAAAGATCAGCAGCTCGTAAAAAAACAACCTACTGCACTATCCGGAGAGGATTTAAAAGAAGGGATCACTGCCGTAATTTCGGTAAAAATTCCTCAACCTC
Source organism: Leptospira neocaledonica (assembly GCF_002812205.1). NCBI lineage: Bacteria > Pseudomonadati > Spirochaetota > Leptospiria > Leptospirales > Leptospiraceae > Leptospira > Leptospira neocaledonica. The sequence continues at coordinate 360,772 of NZ_NPEA01000003.1, read as the reverse complement.
AGTTTAACTCTCAGACAAAAGAAAAATTAGTAAACGCAGAGATCAAAGGGATCATGCAAACTCTAACTGGAGAAGGTCTCTCTCTTTTCTTCGAAGAGAATCCTGCTATTACTAAAAAAATATTAGAAAAATGTATATTATCAGCTAAGGCTCGAGAGGCCGCCCGTAAGGCTCGTGATTTAACTCGTCGTAAATCTGTATTAGAAGGTGGTGGTCTTCCGGGAAAATTGGCGGACTGTTCCGAAAAGGATCCTGCTGCTTCTGAACTTTATATAGTAGAGGGAGATTCTGCAGGCGGTTCCGCTAAGCAGGGAAGAGATCGACATTACCAGGCAATTCTTCCTCTAAAAGGAAAAATTCTGAACGTAGAAAAAGCACGTTTAGATAAAATTCTTGGTAACGAAGAAATTCGTACATTGGTTTCTGCTTTAGGAACCGGGATCGGCGAAGATGAATTTAATGTAGATAAAGCCCGTTATCATAAGATTTTTATTATGACGGATGCGGATATTGACGGTTCTCATATTCGCACATTACTTCTTACATTCTTCTTCCGTTATATGAAACCTATTATTGAAAAGGGGTTTCTATATGTCGCACAACCTCCATTGTATTTGATTAAACACGGCAAGACATCCGTTTATCTATTCTCTGATAAAGAGAAGGATGAGTATTTAAAATCTCTAGGAACGGAAAAGGCAGTCATCCAACGATATAAAGGTTTAGGTGAAATGAATCCTGAACAACTTTGGGAGACAACCATGGATCCTGAAAAACGAGTCGTTCTAAAAGTAAAACTCGATGATTATGTAGAAGCAGAAGATACATTTAATATACTTATGGGTGACGAAGTAAATCCGAGACGTCGCTTTATCGAGGTCAACGCGGCAAAAGTTGCGAATCTTGATCTTTAATATATTGGTAATAGGAATTTCTAAATACAAATGAGCGAAGAGCTAGAGAACGAAACAAAAACTTTAGGATTCAGTCTTTCTTCCCGTCCTGATATTGGTGATGCATTGAAGAATGGCGTCAGGGTAATTCCTGTCGAAATCGAAGACCAAATGAAGGAAGCCTATCTTGGTTATGCGATGAGCGTAATTGTAGGTAGGGCTTTACCTGACGTCAGAGACGGTTTAAAACCGGTTCACAGACGTATTCTACATGCAATGAACGAAAGGGCTTGGAGAAGCGACCGCCCTTATGTTAAATGTGCAAAAATTGTCGGGGAAGTATTAGGTAATTATCACCCACACGGAGATAGCTCCGTATACGATGCATTAGTGCGTATGGTCCAAGATTTTTCCCTTAGAGTTCCTCTCATTGATGGGCAAGGAAACTACGGATCTATAGATGGTGACAATCCTGCAGCATACCGATACACGGAAGCAAGACTTGCAAAAGTTGCAGAAGAACTTTTAAGGGACATCGAAAAGGAAACGGTAAACTTTTCTCCTAACTTCGATGATACAAAACAGCAACCCGATGTACTTCCCGCAAATTTTCCTAATCTACTCGTAAACGGTTCTTCTGGAATCGCGGTAGGAATGGCTACGAACATTCCTCCTCATAACTTGAGAGAAACGATTGAAGCCGTTATCACTGTAATTAAAAATCCTGATATAAGTATATCAGAACTTCTTAAAATAATGCCAGGTCCGGATTTCCCTACTGGCGGTACGATCATCGGTGGAGAAGGTTTATTATCTGCCTACCATTCCGGTAAAGGTTCCATTCGGATTCGATCCAAAGTAGAAATCGAAGAGAACAAAAAAGGCAGAGAAGTAATCGTAGTTACTGAGATTCCTTACCAAGTAAATAAAAAGACCCTTCTAGAAAGAATCGGTGAGCTTGTTAATGAAAAACAAGTCGAAGGAATTTCCGAAATCTTAGATCTATCTGATAGAAAAGGTATCAGGGTAGAGATCCATATTAAGAAAGATGCAAATGCTCAGGTAATCCTAAATCAACTTCTGAAACTTACTCAACTTCAAGTAAGTTACGGGATTACAATGCTTGCGATCTTGGATAATAAACCGAAGATCTTTAACATAAAAGAGATCCTGGTTGCTTATTCTATTCATAGAAAAGAAGTAATCGTTCGTAGAACACAATTCGATCTGGATAAGGCTGAAAAGCGTGCTCATATTTTAGAGGGATTGAAGATTGCTCTCGAAAATATCGAAGAAGTGATCAAAGTAATTCGTGCATCTAAAAATGCAGCCGAAGCAAAAGAACAATTGATGGCTCGATTCGTTCTTTCAGATGTCCAAGCTGACGCGATCCTGGAGATGAGACTACAAAGATTAACTTCTTTGGAAGTCCAAAAGGTAATCGATGAATTGGCAGAAGTTCGAGCTTTGATCGTAGATCTGAAAGACATTCTCGCGAAACCGGAAAGGGTTGCGGACATTGTTTGCACAGAGTTAGCCGAAGTTTCCGAAAAATTCGGGAACAAAAGAAAGACAGATATAAGTTTGGAAAGTGTTGAGTCTTCTACCTTTAACGCAGAAGATCTGATTGCAGACGAAGAAGTTGTATTACAAATTACTTATGATCAATTCGTAAAAAGACTTCCTCTGGACACTTTTAAAAGACAGAGACGTGGTGGAAAAGGAATCCAAGGGCTTTCTCAAAAAAGAGAAGACGTGATCAAGATCATGAAAACTGCCATGACCCACGATAATGTAATGTTCTTCTCAAATACCGGTAAAGTTTATATGATGAAGGCCTATGAACTCCCTCAAGCTTCCAAAGAAGCCAGAGGAAAATCCTTAAAAGCGATTATAGGTCTTGGTGAAAATGAAACTATTTCCGCCATCTTCACATTTAAGGAAGAAGATAAAGGAAAAGACCTATTGCTCGTAACTAAAAACGGATTTATCAAACGAGTTGAATTATCCGAATTCGGTAACGTCAAAAAATCAGGCATCATCGCGATCGGCTTAAGAGATGGAGACCAACTCATAGAAGTGATTTCCGTTATTAAAGGCGATAACGTAATGATCTTCTCCGCTAACGGACTTGCACTTAGAATTGAAATGGATACAATCCGAGCCCAAGGGAGAACCGCACAAGGTGTAACTGGGATGAGACTTTCCAAAGAAGATGCGATCGTAGGACTTTCTAAAGTGGTAGAAGGCGATGATCTATTCGTGATATCTGAAAACGGTTACGGAAAACGTTTAGGCTTCGAAGAGTTCGGAACAAAAGGAAGAGGAGGCAAAGGAATGGCCTTCTTGAAAGTGGGAGAGAAAAACGGTGCAGCTGTAGCGGTAAGTTCCGTTGGAGAGGAAGATGAGATCATCTTAGTCACTCAGCAAGGAATGGTTATCCGAACCGAAGCAAACCAAATCTCCAAAATGGGAAGAACTGCAGTAGGAGTCAGAGTCGTTGACATCAAAGACAATGATAGAGTCCAAGATTGTACCGTGATTCGAGAAAATAAAGAAAAATGATCCGCATCGGTTCTGTCGAAATTCCCGGTTGGTTGGCCATGTCGCCGATGGCCGGGATCAGTGATAGCCCGACTAGAACCATGGCTCGCAGATACGGATCTGCATTCTCTTACACCGAATTTGTTTCTACCGATAGCCTCGCAGTCGGATCTAAAAAAGCATTATCTCTATTACGTTTTCGTGAAGAAGAAAGACCAATCACCTTTCAGATCTTCGGTAATAAACTGGAGATCATAGTAGAAGCGGCAAAAAGAATTCGTGAATTAAATCCTGATATCATTGATCTGAATATGGGCTGCCCTGCCCGGAATGTTTCCATGAGAGGGTCTGGAGTTGGCCTCCTACGCAAACCTGTATATGCAGGAAAAATAATAGAGGAAATGAGGAGAGCACTGGATATTCCGGTGACCGCAAAGATTCGCTTAGGTTGGGATGATTCATCCAGGAATTATATGGAAGTATCCAGGATTTTAGAAGAATCCGGTGTGATGGCAATCTCCGTGCACGGTCGAACTCGAGAGATGGGATATTCAGGCAAAGCAGATTGGGATGCGATCGCAGATATCAAATCCGAAAGAAAAGTCCCTATTTTCGGAAACGGAGATGTAAGCAGTTACGAAGAAGCTGTCCGCAGAAAAGAAGAATCTAAGGTGGACGGAGTCCTTATTGGTAGGAATTCAATCGGAAATCCATGGATATTTTCTAATATCAAAAAAGAAGATCTAAGTTTCGAAGAAATCGTATCAACTACTCTGAATCACTTGCAACTGATGAGAGAAACATTTGGAGACAAGTACGGACTGATCCTCCTCAGAAAACATTTGGTGCGTTATATACAATCCAGAAAAGAAACGGAATCGATGAGAATCGAACTTCTCAAAATGGAAGACCCTGAAAAATTAATCTCCACACTACGTGAGGCTCAAAACAGTTTGAGCGTAAGTGTTTAATGAATTTTCAGTTTCGTGTTATTCGTATTAGCAAGATTGTGGCGTTTGTTTTCATTTTAATCTCTTTAGCAAATTTAAAATCCGATAATCTTACGAACGATATTAAAAACGTTTTAGGTTTTGATAAAGGAATCCATCCAGTCGGATTTGATTTAAAAACTGATTCGATTCGAGATAAAAATACCGGTAAACTTTTAGAATCTGCAGCTGACTGCAAATCCTGTCATAAAGAGATTTATGAAAATTGGTTCTCATCAAGGCATCGAGTCGCCCATACAAATAAGCTTTACAGACATAGTTTTTCAGTGGAACCAATGGAATGGTGTGAAAATTGTCATTCACCTCTGAAAACGATTTCCTCGAATTCTTTATATAAACCGGAAGAAGGCATTTCTTGTAATGTTTGTCATGTAAGAAGTGGACACATTATCACGGAAAAACTTCCGAGCGATGCTGCTAAGTTATATCATCAATACAAAGTTGTACCAGATTTCGCTTCTGATAAACTTTGCGGTTCTTGTCATCAATTCAACTTCCCGACCTGGCAAACTTTATCAAACTCTTCTAAAACTATTCAGTATTCCAGTCTAACTATGCAAGGGACTGTAGAAGAATGGGAGAATTCCGGTTTTGCGAAAGACTCGGATTGTTTGGATTGTCATTTATCTCCCGGAACAAAGAAGAGTCATAACTTTCGAGGAGGTCATTCACTTGAAGACCTGAAAAAAAGTTTGATGGTCGAGGCAAAATACGTTTCATCAAAAACAATTATGCTTAAGGTAAAATCCATTGGTATAGGACATGCTTATCCTACTGGAGATTTATTTCGGGCATTGAGATTGAAGGTTTTTTCTAAAGATGGAGTTTCTGTCGGAGAATATATACTTAGAAAACTTTATAAAGTGACCTCTAGAGAAGAAAGAGCCGATTCTTCTAATCCGAAAAAACTTTTATACGATACTAGAATCCCTGCGCCTGACGAGGGCCAGAACTGGGCAGAAAAAGAATTTTATTTAGATCGGTCGGATAGACCTCGTAGTCTTAAGATAGAGTTATGGATAGACTATTTGAATGATGTAGAAAAGATCCTTTCTCCAATCGATAAGAAAGAAAGTATGAAGAATATTATTAGAGAAACGATTATAATTGAAGATAGAAACGAATATACTGAAAAAGAATCCGGATAAGATAAAACCTATCCGAACTCTTTTAGATATTAAGTAAATTAATTTTGTACTAATTTACCTTTCACTAATTTGTAAGTGATTTCTCTGTTCGTCTGCCCTTCGCATAATCCTGTATTTTCGGTTATCGTACCAGAGCCGGAAGAATAAGTTATATAAGAACATTCGTCATTATTCTGAATCAACAGCTCGAATTTAGAACCGTTAAATCTATAAATTTTAGTATATGAATAACCGCTTCTACCTTCCGAATAAGAGGAAACGATTTCCGGGGTTCCATCGTTATCGATGTCCGTAATATCTACGTCTCTGAAATCCCCTTCTAACATGGTGTAATTACCCCCATCTTTTAGAAAGAAATACAGAATATTATATTCTTCATAACTAGACTTTTTCTTTTCTAAATGACTTACTTGATAAATTGATCTTTTACCGAAGGAAGTTTCTTCATAAGTTGTTTTTTCAAAATCCGTATCCTTCGAAATGTTCTTGATGATAGCCTCTGCAAGTTTTTTATCAAAATCAGGTGACAGATGTCTTAAACTTAAAGTAGAATAATCAGGATAAGTTTTTACAAACTCCGAACCAACATATATATTAGATTTTCCGAAACTATAGAAAACTTTACTTTTAGGAGTAATTACTTTGTTTTCGAACGGGAATGCCTGTCCGATTCCTGGGAAATCTGAAGGTTTTTTGGAAAATAGGAATTTACCGTTTTCGAATCTGTAAACTAAGTTCGGAGTCCCGATAACGTCTGCCCAGCCAGAGTCACTTACCACTAAATTTTCGATCGCTTTCAGTTCTTCTGCGGTTGCTGCTCTCATTAAGTAAGCGGAGTATGCGTAACCTGATTTTCCATCTGTAGTTTTGATTTGGAGCCAGCTACCTGACTTTCCATCTAACTTTGACTCCTGTTTTGATTCATTTTGAATCTCTACTAGTGTTTTTGCAGGTAACTTCGCGAGAACTTTTGATTTTAAAGTCGGCTGCTCTCGAAGTTGTAACGGGTTTGCTGTTACCAATGCAAATCGATCATTCTTAGGCGGTAAAAATGTGGCTATATTTGCTTTTACTAATTCTTCGTCGTAAGAAAGATATCCGGAACCTTTAGGGCTACTAATTTTGTACCAAAGTACTTTAGAGCCGTTTTCTTTATCAGGAATCCCTGCTTCTATTACTTCGTAATTTGAAGAAGAACCGATTTGAACTAGCTTCTTGCTCTTCGCAGAGGGTTTTTCATAAAGGGAAACTGCATTTCCAGTTACGTATCCGAACCCTTTACCTCCAGAGGAGGCACAAGACCAGAAAAAAGAAACGACTAGGATTAGAAAAAAAAAGGCTGAATTAAAGGGGTTTAGGTATTTCATAAAGTAGGAAATTCGAACACGTTAGTCACCAGATTCTTGTATTGAGATTGAGATTGACAAGAATTTTTCATAATAGACTGATTATGAATTTCCTTTAGGAGGATACATTTAGATGAAAATAGGCAAAAAGCTTTCGAGTGTAATATTAATGCTCGCAATCTTGTTTTTAGCTGCTTGCAAGAAACAGGAAGAAGCCCCGACTGCTCAAATTATCGGAACCAAATATTCCGGTTGGGATCAGTGGATTTACAAAAAACCTGGAACAACTGAAAAGTCGGAACAGCTAACTATTGTATACGGAAATGAAGAAGTTACCGGTTTGGAAATCGTAAATCACGAATCCACCGATTCCAAAGGTGTAAAGACTACTGCGGAATATATTAAGGTAAGGACCGTAGATGGTAAAGAAGGATACGCCGCGTTGAAAAACTTCTTTGATGCAGTATTATTTGTAATTGCCGACGGTGCACAAGCATTTGCTAAAAACTCACTAACCTCCCCTTCAAAAGGAAAATTGGAGAGAGGAATGTCTTGCTTCGAATTAGAAGCGAGTGGTGACTTTTCAAAAGTTCGTTGCTATGCTGCGATCATAAAAGGCGGTAAATTGAATAATCTTTATGATGTTTGGATCCAACCTGACTCACCAAGTATTTCAAAAGACCCTCTACTTGGAGACAGTATTCGTAACCTAAAAACTGCTAGTAATAAGCTTATTGAAGCAGAAAAGGCGACAGATCCTGCTAAACAAGAAGAGCTAAAGACTGCCGCTGCAAAAGCTTTAAAAGCTGTAGCAGAGAAAGGTGATGCTTATTTGGAAGATGCAAATACTCTTGCTAGTGAGTATGGACTAACAATTACAGAGTAACCTGGAACTAAATAAAAAACCCCACCATAAGGCGGGGTTTTCCATTTCAATTAGAGTAAAAAACTCAAACTGAATTAATATTATTTACCAACTTCTTGAGCTTTAGCTACGAGAGCGTCGCGTCCACCAGGAAATTTAGCGTAAATAACACACTGGCATTCTTCCCAGTTGTCTTTAGAAACATCATTAGGATCGGAACCTGGACCGGTAGCTTTACATTCGTAAACTCCCACTCCTTTTACGATACCTGCAGAAGTACCAACGATAACGGAAGCAGTTGCTTCACCGTCGGAAACTCCGGATGCAGATTCTACAGTCTCACCGACCATTTTCTTAACAACGTCGGAAGCACCTTGTAAGCGAGAAGCTTCGCGGCAAGTAGACTGCATCATCGCGAGACTTTTTTTAGCTACAGCTTTCGCAGAAGCACGAGAAGCGAACTTCATGTAATAATAGTCTTTAGGATTAGTGTCTCTTGGAGTTTTACCGTCGTTTCTTTGCTCAGGTGGTCCACCCCAACCTTCGAAAGACCATCCTCCGTCTCCAACGGAAGTAGCGTCTTTTTGTGCAGTATTAGCTCCGCAATAGGTAAGTAATGCAGCAGACAGTGCAATAACGATTACTTTCTTGATCATCATTTTCTCCTTGATCAGATGGAATTGAGGAATATATCCATTAAACGGATTCCGCAAGCCATTTTTTAATGAATACGTTTAAATTTAAAAGCAGCCAACTTTTTGGTAAAAAAATATTTATTCGCAGCGCACAATTGTCAAAAAATTTCCGAAATTATCTTTTTGTTCTGCTAACTCTGGCGACTAGCGACGCAATAGCGACGACAGTTGTATTTCTTCCCGGAAATTGGGAAGGACAAGCTCCACAATCGTTAGAAGGAACGGGAGAAAAGCCTTACGAGTTAGCTAAATTAGGCCAGTTCTACGCGACCAGAATCTATTCTGTTCAGATAAAGGAGCAACTCTCTCCGAACTCAGATCCGGAAATAAAAGATTTTCTAATTCCTCAGGTCTCAAGAGAAAAATTTAAACAAACTTGTTCCCGACTCAAACCGGATTATGTAGTTCGAGACCAGTTATCAATTGAGGAGAAGATCCGAATCGATCGCTCCGTGTATGATTGTAATCTTTCTAAAATGGAAGAATACTCAATCATAGGTAGAAAAGATTTGTTCGAGATCTTAGAGAAGTTGACCAAGGATTCCTTTCCTTTGGTTCCCAAAAAGAAAGTAAAAGAATATTCGAGAGAACCTGTCCGAGCGGCAAAATCTCAAATCATAGTGCTTGATTCTTCTTATTCTTACGCGCCCGAAAGAAAAGAATTTATGTCGCAATTAGAAGCGATCTCTTGGCAACCCGAAACAAAATTTCGTCTGGTTGTTTTCAGTGAGAACGGGTCCAAAGTTTTTCCTGAATCCACCCGTTCTGAGCTTATCAAACAATGGAAGGATTTTAAATCTGAAGGAAAATCTAATACTCAAGATCTCACGAACGCACTTCTTCGATTAAGAAGGATTCTAAGTTCGGAAGATTCTCCAGGAAAGAAGAAGGAAAGAATGATTAGCATTCTTACAAACGCTAAAGCCTCTAATTCGATTGCCGGCTACGGCGCTGCTATCGAAGGATTAAGCTTGATCGGAGCAAAAGTTTCCATTCTATATTCTTCTTACGCTGGGCCGGAAGCTCGTAGGGAACATAAAGAAGCAGCAAAAAGAGGAGCAGAATTTCGAGAAGTTTCCTATTTTCAGAAAATAGTCACTCCGAGAGATTCTAAAACTCTAGTATTCAAAGAAGGAAAATTATACAGCACTGGTGCTTCTCCCGATTCAAAAATGAAAATTGAGGACTCAGCGCTCGAAAAAGTAGAATTTTCAGGTAAGTATTCCTTGGGAGAATTCTTAAATCCTTGGAGTTTAGGAAGTATTTATGAAGAAGTGAAGAAGGAGAAAATCCTCACTTCTGAGCCGGTCCGCAGTAATTTTGCATTTTTATTTTCTAACTCCGTAAGCGAAGCGTCCAACTCGGAATATTTTGGAAATTTTCCGAAGGTTCTAGTAAAATCGGGGTCTAAGGCATTCTGGATCCGAGTCCCGAACGCTTTGGGATTCTCGGAAGGAAAAAAAGGAGTGTGGGCAGTGACGTTTCTTTCATCCTCTTTTTCTTCGGAGGGGGTCGAAGTAATACCGGATTCGTTAGAACGATATACTTTCTCTACTGCTAAAATTTTGGAATGTGATCCATCCGTTGCTCGAAATTATTTGAGAAACACGGAAAAATTCAAATTCGATTGTTTAGTAAAGGGAGAGATCCTGGAAGTTTCTCAGCCGTAGCAGAGCCATGGAAGAATCTAATTTTATCGCATTATCCCCATCTACTCGTAAAATTCTGGATCGAATGAAACAAGCGGTTTCTTCCGATCTCCCCATCCTATTCTTAGGAGAAGCTGGGACCGGAAAAAGTTATTTAGGTTACTTGTTTCATTCCTTTTGTAAAGATCGGTTTCCTCAATACCAGGTTTTCGATTTTTCCGTTTCCGAATCGGAAGAAGAGACTTCTGACATCTTTTCAAAGTTAGACGGCAAAGCCGGAGTAACGATCTTTTTAGAAGCAATCTCAAATTTGAATCCAAGTTTGCAGGTGCAACTTTTACAAAAGATTCGGACTGAAAAAGGGAAGAATAGATACTTACTTTCAGATGAGCCTGATCTTACGGAAAAAGTGAAATCTGGAAAATTACAAGAATCCTTGATGACGGAAATCCAAACTCTTCAGGTTAAAATTCCTACATTAAGGGATAGAAAGGAAGATATTCCTCCTTTAACTAGATTCTTTTTGGATCTGATTGGTAAAAGGTATAATCGGAAGAATATTAAAATTTCCGAAAAGTTAGGAAAGTTCTTATTAGAGTACGATTATCCAGGTAACCTTCATCAGTTAAAGAACCTGCTAGAAGCAATGGTATCCATGCATAATGTGAAGACCTTGGATACAAAACATCTTCCTCCTGAATTATTCGAAACAGGATACAAACAAAACGATAATCTGTCCGTTCGTACTGGAATTCCTCTCAGAGATTATGAAAGGGAAATTATCAGACGTAATTTGATCCTTGTAAATGGTAATAGAGAAAAGGCTGCGAGAATATTAGGAATATCTGAAAGAACAATTTATAGGAAGATCACCGAGTTCGAACTGTTCGATTCCGAGGATGGAAAAAATCCTCCATCTTCCTGAAGAAATAATACACAGTTTCTTCTTTTTCGGAGCCGGTTTTGATCTTTTGATTCATTTCCAATAAAAACTCATATAGTTCTTTGATTTCCATATCGTTAAATGCAGAACTTTCTCTTCTGAGTCTTTTGAAAGTATGATTTTTCCGAGCTGGAGAATAAGCTCCTATCCCAAGCAAATCTGATTGTTCTTTTTCGCTCAAAACCTTATCGTACATCCTCAGGATAATTTTATAAATTCTTAATTTATCCAAATGATCTTTTAATAAAGATAGAAAGATTAGAAGTGAGTCCTTTCCTATTTTGAATTTGGTAAATTCTCGGGAAAATCTACCGTAATCCTTTTCGAAAAAATAATCCACTATTTCCGAAGAACTGAATTCGGAGCTTTGGAATAATACTTCTTTTAGATCTGCTAGATTAAAACTCTTCTTACCTAAGTATAATTTTAGTTTTTCTAAATTTTTTAAGTACGCGCCTGCACTCGGACTAACTTTGAGTAAAAATTCCTCTTCTGCCTCGTCGTCTAATTTGACTTCCACCTCTTTGGATGCTCTTAGAAAGGCATCTTTTCTTTTATCAGGAAATATTTTAGAAGATTTAAAATGAGAAACTTTGTCACCGAATATAGAGACCAATTCTTTAGGAAGATCCCAATGATCATAATGAATCAGGATTTTTACTGTATCCGGCACTGAAAAAGATTTAGGAGAAATTTTAGATTTTGTTTTTCCTAGCCAAGGTTTAAAGAATGTAACACCTGACTTGATGATGAATAATTTTTGGGCTGCAAACATATCTAAGTTCCCGGCTTCATTCTGAAAATTCTCCAGATCTCCAGGCTCTGCAACAAATACTACGATCTCATAGGGATCGGCGCTTTTTTTGTAAGCTGCTTTGTACAGATCACTGACGACTCCAAATTCGTATGAATCCTGAGAAACCACAAATAGGACCTGCGGCAAAGATTCCAGGCTAGGTTTAGTCTTGTGGAGAAAATCGATCAGATTCTCATAAGAATTTGAAACTTTGGTATCAGCCACGGAAATCATTTTGGAAGGATTTCCAGGGGAGTCAAGCGGATGATCCGATTCTTTTCCTAAAGTAGATCGCGGATTTTTCCGATCTTTTAGATAAGTTCAGGCTCTATGAGAATCAGCGACGGCGTACAGAGAATTTCTTCCCAGGAAGATTATCTTACTTATATCAAACCGATCCTAAATCAGTCTCGGGTTCCTGCAATTGAGCCTATTCGCCAAAGGGATTTTTCTGATATTGGAAAGTCTCTGAAACTTTACGGTCCAGAAGGAAGTACTGCACCTCAAGAATCTTCTGCATCTAAGGGTCGATTCCTCGACCTTTACGTTTAATTCCCTTTCTTCCTAATTCAAAAATTAGAGAAACCTGCTCCAAAGAGTATGGTATAAGAAAAATTTGCGGATCGGAAATCCTAGAATATTAGAATAAGATCCTTGGAAATTTTTGGCAGGTGAGTTTGGATCTTGGATTCCGTAAGATCCAGCTTTATCGTAAGGTTTACAAATTTTAATATATTCTAAAATTTCAGATTTTTCCCAAGCATGGAATTCCACTTCTGAAATATCATACTCGAAAATTTTTTCACGGTCGGTCATGATTCCAAGTCCGGAGTAGACTTGATGAGTTTTTCCGGAAAGTTCAGAGATCATGGAGAATGCTTCCGATACATCTGCAGGTTTTTGTAGGATTTTATTTTGAAAAACTACGATCGTATCGGAGGCTAAGATTACCTCTTCCGGAGTATCTGACTTGGGTCCAAGTTTTGCTAGGGTAACTCTTTCCAAATAACGAACAGGTGTTTCTTCGTGAAGACTAGTTTCATCCGTGGGCAAAGGTTGGATTTGGAAATGTAATCCCAAGGACTGTAAGATCTCTTTTCTTCTAGGAGATTGGGATCTCAGAATAAGCATATATCCATTCTGAAAGAAAAGCCTTGCCAGACACTCCTTTTCCCAGTATCAATGTTCGCACGGATCGAACCAATGAGTTTATTTTTTAGATCATTCTTCTCTATACGTACCCTAGTTTTGGCAATTCTTGTTTCACTTATCACCTTTGCTTCTTCATATTCCCAAGAAGCTAAGAAAACAGCTCCGAGCGATAGTCCGGAGACCAAACCGACTAACTCGAATGTGGATCAAAAATCCAAAGCATATTCTTTGCGTAAAAAATCCTGGGTTGCTTTAAGATATTTAAGAACTAGTCTTTTGAATTTCGGGAAGAAGGCAGACTGGGACTCGAGCCTTGCCGATTACGCGAAGGCAGAATCTTCTTTTCAAAGAGGAGAATGGGAGCTGGCAGGAAATCAATTCCAAACTTTAAAAACTAAATTGGATCAACTTGCAGAGGCTCAGGCAAAAGAAGTATTCAATCGTTCCGACGCATTAGAGAAGGATATCCAACCTAAGATTGTAGATCTAAAGCTGAACACCGAAGCACTCGGCAAACAGTACATTCCTGTAATGGAAAAACATCTTCAGATCTATAGAGATACTTGGCAGGCGGCTAAGTTAGAAAGAGAGATCGGGAACCAAGGGCAAAATTTATATTTTGCTAAACAAGGTCTGTTACAACTTTATAAAGCTAAGATCCTTCTGGAAAAATCGAAGGAAGGAAAACTGGAATCAGAAGAGAAACTCAGTAAGAATAAAGTTTTAGAAACGGATTATCTAACTCCTGAAGAAGTAAAATACTGGGACGATTGTCTGGAAGTATTGAACGAATCAGAAGAGAAGAATCGCCAAAAAGAAAAACAGGCAATTATAAGTGTATATCAATCTAGAACCGGTAAAAAGCCGGGCGAGGCTAAGAATAATTCCGGTTCTGCAAATTCACCTGCAAGCGGCGAAGGTAAAAAGTAAGGTCCTTTCCGGTTTTCTTTCCGAATATAAGAATAGAATATGAAATTATCTAAAGTCATTCTGCTTCTATTTTTTCTTTCGTCCGTATCTTGCCGAGGTTTCAATTTACAAAATTTTAAGAATCATACTTTTGAAAATACCTGCGATTGGTTCGATTTATTCTGCGATAAGATCGTAGTGAATCCGGATCTTTCCGACTGCGATCCATTTCATGAAGAATACGAAGGATATTCTCATTACATAGATCGCGGAGTTTTAAAAAACGATTATAAGATAGAAGAAGAAGCAAAGCTGGAAAAAGAACCACACGATCCGACGGAACCTTTACCTAAGAAGAAAGAAAAGATAAAAGCAACCAACACAGATTACGGAAATAATATGAGAATAGATTCTAAAAAACTATTCGAAAGATATGATATTTCCGCAGGAAGAAGATCAGATAAAGACAGATCCAAACATCCTTGCGGTGTTTTGCAAAATGGCAGCAAGCCTAAAGTGTATTATTCGGAACCTAAAACTACCGACAAGGGAGGAGAATTTTGAAAAACGTATTCGATTTAACTGGCAAATCAGTATTGGTAACAGGAGCAACAAGAGGGATCGGAAGACAGATCGCTCAAGGATTTTTGGACGCAGGTGCAACAGTTTATGGCACTGGATCTTCCGCGGAGTCCATTAAACGTTTAGAAGGATCCGGTATCGAAGCATTCGCAGCCGATATTCGTGAACCTGGAGCAATGGATTCTGTCATTGAAACCCTAAGTAAAAAACACGGGAAGTTGGATGTACTCGTAAATAACGCGGGAGTTGCCACCAATTTACCTGCAGGGTTTTTTAAAGAAGAAGACATACAAAACGTGACACAAACTAATTTTGTGGGAGTGTTTCGCGCGAGTCAGGCATACTATAAAATACATAAGAAAAAAGGCGGGAACATTATCAATATTGCCTCAGTCCTAGGTATGGTCGGCACTAAATTTGCGGCAGTTTACTGCGGAACAAAGGGTGCAGTTATAAATATGACCAGGGCCCTCGCGGTAGAATGGGCAGGTTCCGGATACAGAGTGAACGCGATCTGTCCGGGATTTATTGATACGGACATGACGGACATGATCAAAGAAAGACCAGAAGTATTGGAGCAAATGAAAGCAAGGATTCCATTGTCTAGATTAGGCAAGCCGGAAGATCTTGCGGGGGCAGCAGTTTTCTTAGCTTCCGATGCGGCGGCTTACGTTACTGGTCAGGCAATCGTCGTGGACGGAGGTGTTACTTCCGGTATATGATATTAGAATTACATCCCCAGAATCCTGAGAAGAGGATCCTCGGACAAATTTCCAAAAAATTATCCGAGGGAGGGGTGTATGTATTTCCTACCGATACCGTTTACGGATTGGTTGCAGACTCCCAATCCCATGCGGGAGTCGAAAAATTATACAAATTAAAAAACATCTCTAAGAACCAGCCTCTATCACTTCTTTGTGCAGATATCTCTACAGCATCCAACTATATGGAACAACTTTCCAACGAGGCGTTTCGTTTGATGAAAAGAATTACTCCCGGTCCATATACATTCGTAGTTAAAGCAAATAAACATCTTCCAAGAGTTTCTTTTTCGAATCAGAAAGATAAAAATATTGGAATAAGGATCCCTGCATCTACATATCTACAGGCTTTGATGGAACTTCATCCAAATCCTCTTACTTCTACTTCCGTGTTTTTCAAAGATGAGTTCGTTACCGACGTTGACATGATCGAAAAAGAATACGGTAGCAAGGTAGATGGGATTATAGACGGAGGAATCTTAGAACTAGAATTATCTACCATTCTTGATTGCACAGGAGATGGGATCTCCATCTTAAGAGAGGGCAAGGGAATGGATCGAATTAACTCATTATAATCTCTGGAGGCAATCATGCAAAAAAGACAATTGGGAAAGATAGGTCCACTCGTATCCGAACAAGGATTGGGTTGTATGGGAATGTCTGATTTTTACGGAAAAACAGACGATGTTGAATCTATTGCAACTATACATCGTGCAATTGAGTTGGGCGTCACATTATTCGACACAGCGGATATGTACGGCCCCCATATAAATGAAGAATTATTAGGAAAAGCAATTAAGGGTAAGAGAGACCAACTTGTGATTGCAACTAAGTTTGGTATCATGAGAGATCCAAACGATCCTTATAAAAGAGGATATAATGGAAAACCTGAATATGTAAAAGCTGCCTGCGAAGGAAGTTTGAAACGTTTAGGTGTAGATACGATCGATCTATATTACCAGCACAGAGTAGATCCGGATACTCCCATCGAAGAAACTGTGGGTGCGATGGCGGATCTAGTAAAACAAGGAAAAGTAAAGTATATAGGACTCTCTGAAGCTGGAATTGATACAATCAAAAGAGCTGCCAAGGTTCATCCTATCTCTGCTTTGCAAACCGAATATTCTCTTTGGACCAGAGATCCTGAAGATGGTATTTTACAAACTTGTAGAGAGCTTGGAATTGGATTTGTAGCTTACAGTCCTCTCGGCCGAGGATTTTTAACAGGACAGATCCAAAAATTCGAAGATCTAGACCCTACAGATTTTAGAAGGAATTCTCCTCGTTTTCAAGGAGAGAATTTCCAAAAGAATTTAGAGTTGGTCGCTAAGATCAAAGAGATCGCTAACGAAAAGTCGGTCACTGCGGGACAACTTGCATTAGCTTGGGTTCTTGCTCAGGGACAAGATATTGTTCCAATTGCGGGCACCAAAAGACGTAAATATTTGGAAGAAAATATAGGTGGAAGTTCGGTAAAACTATCTAAAGAAGATTTAGAAAGGATCAATTCAGTAGCTCCTAAAGATGCGGCAGCCGGGCTACGTTACCCGGCTACTAGCATGGGTTCTGTAGGAAGATAGTCGTTCAGGGAGGCCTATTTAGTTTTTAAAGTGGCCTTCCATTCTTCTTCTTTAAAACCAACTAGTCCGAAATTTTCCCCCAAGACAAAAGGTCTTTTGACCAAGTTTCCATTTCCGGAAAGTAATTCGAACTGCTCATCCAGGCTCATCTTTGCAAGTTTGTCCTTGAGTCCGAGTTCCTTATAATCACCGCCAGAAGTATTGAATAATCTTTTGGAATCTCCACCCACATATCCGAGCATTTTTTTGAGTTCTGCCTTGGTCGGTGGGGTTTCCCGGATTGCTTTCTTGTCAAAGTCGATCTTTTTACCTTCCAGGAATTTTAGGGCGTTTCTACACGTACTGCAGTTTTTGTATTCGTAAACTTTTAACTTCACGGTTGGATCTCCCACAAGGCTTTCCCTTCCCAATTTTGGAATTTATGTCGTCTTTGCAAGCCGGAACCTACAAAAAAACTTTACCTTGAAAATGGAGAGTTTTGCCGATAGTATTCCTTAGGACGCGCTCAAAGTGCTGAATAAAAAGACCTCTCTAACCGGAAGACAAAAAGCGGCCATTTTTCTAATCGCCGTAGGGTCCGACGTATCTTCGGAAATTTTCAAACATCTGCGTGAAGACGAGATCGAACAGATCACGTTCGAGATTGCACGTTTAGATAAGATCACTCCGGAAGACAAAGAGAAGGTTTTGGTAGAATTCAACGAGCTTATGATGGCTCAAGAATTCATCTCGAACGGAGGTATCGACTTCGCAAGGGGACTATTAGAGAAAGCTCTTGGTAACCAAAAAGCGATCGATATTATCAACCGACTTACTTCAAGTTTGCAAGTACGTCCTTTCGACTTTATTCGTAGAACTGACCCTCAGCACTTATTAAACTTTATCCAGAACGAGCACCCTCAGACAATCGCATTAATTTTATCTTATTTAGATCCTCAGAAAGCATCCAGCATTCTATCAGGATTACCGCACACGATCCAAGCAGAAGTTGCAAAAAGGATCGCAACCATGGACCGGGTTTCTCCTGACGTTCTTCGAGAAGTGGAAAGGGTTTTGGAAAGAAAACTTTCCACATTGGCGAGTGAGGATTATACCTCTGCCGGTGGTATCGACTCGGTGGTCGAAATTTTGAACCTTGTGGATAGGGGAACTGAGAAAACAATCATCGAAGCCTTGGAAGAAGAAGATCCGGAACTCGCAGAAGAGATCAAAAAAAGAATGTTTGTATTCGAGGATATTGTACTACTCGATGACCGCGCTATCCAAAAGGTATTGAGAGAAGTAGATAACTCGGATCTTGCAAAAGCTCTCAAGTCGGTGGATACTGAGGTGCAAGAAAAGATCTTCAAGAACATGTCCAAACGTGCCGCGAACCTACTCCGAGAGGATATGGACTTCATGGGACCTATTCGTATTAAAGACGTTGAAGACGCTCAGCAAAAGATCGTTAATATCATACGTAAGCTGGAAGAATCCGGAGACATCGTCGTCGCACGTGCTGGCGAAGACGAACTCGTTATGTGAGGTCCGACCCTGGACCATACATTTCACAAACGCTTCTTATTCGGTATCTGTGTAACTTTACTGGTTTCACAGTTTGGTTGTATTACTGATACAAAACCAGTTCGAAAAATAGATTTTTCCGAATTGGAATGGATCGGAAGGCTAATAACCGAAG
Source organism: Leptospira neocaledonica (assembly GCF_002812205.1). Taxonomy (NCBI): domain Bacteria; kingdom Pseudomonadati; phylum Spirochaetota; class Leptospiria; order Leptospirales; family Leptospiraceae; genus Leptospira; species Leptospira neocaledonica. Next base: position 342,221 of record NZ_NPEA01000003.1, on the reverse strand, counting down.
CTCCAAATGAAAAGAAAACGGAATTAAAAAATAAAAAACAAGAGCCTTCTTCCGAAGATTGGACCCCCCTTCCGGATTTACCTTGGACATTCAATAGTCTTTTCCAGATCCCAATGGATTCAGGTATCCACCAAGTTGAGATAAAAACCGAATTCAATCTAGATAAATCGGACGACTTACTTAAAATTCCTGCAGGACTTTATATTTCGGATATTGGTGAGAATTGGAAAATTTTCCTAAACGGAATTTTAATAAGAGAAGAATGGTACGAGCCTACTGAAGGACAACTTACTAAAAATCGCTCTTTAAAAGGTCTAATTATTCCACTCCATCATGGAACCTTAAAGCCCGGCAAAAACGATCTGAAGATACGTTTTATGGGGATGGCGGATAGCAATCCTATAAAATCGAACGATCATTTCGGTTTCTATCATCCTAAAAATTTCAGAATATCATCTCTCGAAGAAATTTATAATTCAACCTCGGAATATTTTGATATATTTCTCTTCGGAATCTATTTTATATTCGGTTTCTATCATGTATTATTCTTCGTAACAAGAAAGCAGGATATTTATTACCTATATTTCGGGCTGTTCTCCCTATTCTCTTCCGTATATTTCTATTTCACCACATTTCATATATATAATAAATTTATAAATTACCCAGGTGGTCCGGACACTGAATTGTTCTTTAGGGGAGAAATCGGTGCTCTCATTCCGATGGTCCCAGTCTTTATGCTTTTTGCAAAAGACTTCTTTTATCAAAAAGAAGGAAAGTTTTGGATCATTCGAATCTTCTGTGTTTTCAGCGGAATTTTACTCTTAACGAATTGGTTTCTTCCTTTTAAATATGTTCTTCCGAATCTGACGGTTTTCCAAGGGCTTCTATTTTTGATGCTTTTGTATGTGATTTTCTTTTCTGCAAATGCAATCCGTTTGAAAAAACCTGACTCTATTAAACTTGCAGTTGGTATCGGCGTCTGCGGGCTTTTCGGGCTTTGGGATACGATTGATGCGATGACTAAGATCGCAGGATTCCATTATCCTTTCTTTAAGATTTCATTCTCAGTTTTCATTCTTGTCATCATCAGTCTTTTGGTTTCCAGATATGTGAGTTTGTACAAACAATCTCAGGCTTTAAACTTAGAGATCTCAAAACAGAGAGATGCATTTTACAGATTCGTTCCTTCTGAATTTATTTCTATTTTAGATAGAGAAAGTCCCGTTGAGATTAAAATTGGTGACTCTAAAGAAAAGACGATGTCCGTATTTTTCGCAGATTTACGGGGTTATACTTCCGTCTCTGAAAAGTTGAGTCCGGATGAAAATATCAAATATCTGAACAGATACTTCTCCGCATTTGAGGATATCATATTTAAGAATGCAGGTTTCGTAGATAAATACATTGGAGATGCGATCATGGCGCTCTTCTCCGATCATAGCGATAGAGCGGAGAAGGAGAACTTTAACTCTGCCGATAACGCTCTTCAGTCCGCGATAGATATGGTTCGATATGTAGAATCTTTGAACGACGGAATCGGCATTGGCGCGGATCTAGGAATCGGCGTAAACACTGGACCTTTGATCTTAGGCACTGTAGGAAGTGAAAGAAGGATTGATACTACCGTAGTAGGAGATACAGTAAACTTATCTTCGCGAGTCCAAAGTCTTTCCGGTTTTTATAAGAGCAAAATTTTAGTGACTCATCATACGTTCTTACGTTTGAATCTGCTTTCCGATGTAATGGCTCGAGAGATAGATACAGTAATCGTAAAGGGAAAAACGCAACCTGTCATCTTATACGAAGTTTTCCAAGCCGATGAACCCGAATCGGTGGATTGGAAAGAAGGCTCCAAAACAAAACTGAATGAAGGAATTGCTCTCTACAAAGCTGGTCAGTTTAAGAATGCTTTCTCTATCTTTAAGGAATTATACAAAGCAAAACCGACAGACAATATCGTAAAATTGTACGCTAAAAGAACCAAAATGATCCTTGGCCAGGCTCCTCCGGGAGATTGGGACGGGATTTTCAGGCTCCACAGAAAATAATTTCCAATTTCAGCCCATTCTTCTAAAATTTGGGGAACGGATCAATCCTTCTCCTGTCTGATTGTTTGCTCGGTTTTGTAATCCGAATTTAACCTTATTCAAATAGGAAATTCTAAAACATGAAGTATAAGATCCGGGTTATCTCATTTATTTTGCTTCTTTCCGTTTCAGGGTTGAGAGCTGATGAAAAAGAAAAACTCCCGGATTTCAAATTGTCAGATCAAAAAGGAAAAGTTTTTAGCTCAGCCACTGCAAAAGGTAATACATACTTTTTACTAGGTTGCGGTTTTAAAGATGTAATCCTTTGCAGAAAGCATGGACGTAAAATCTATTGGAAAATGCAGACATTATTGAAGGATGAAGATCGTGTGATTTTCTCCGCTTATCTGAATTTGAAAGATGCACCTTCGGCTGTTTTCGATCATATTTTTCGGGAAAGAGAGAAAGATTACGAAAGTATTTTGCTGGATAAGAAAGGGATTTTGTCCAAGGGCCTGGCCGAAGGAAAATCTTTCTTAAGAGTGTATTCTCCAAAAGGTACTCTTATTCACAAAGAATATTTCGAATCAGTAGATGATACAAAAGTTTCGGAGCTATATAGACTGATCCGTAATGGAAAATAAAATGAGCCGAAATTCTTTTTCTTCTTATATTTCACTTTTGCTCCTTCTTCCTTTTATCGGGAATTGTGTAAAAAAGAATCTAGCTGCCGCGGATTATTTCGAAAGATACTTTAAATACCAAGATTTTATCCAAACAGAATTCAAAGATGATCCCGTTCGAGGGATCTTATACGGAAATCCTGAAGCGGATTCAGAGGAGAAGTTTTACAAGAAGGATGGATATCTCGCTCTTTCTTTCCGTTTAAATGAGAATGGCGGCCGTTTCAGAAAGGAATTATCCGATTCTCCTCTCTCCGTTTTTCCGGAAAGTCCATATTCTATTTTTGTAAAGGTGGAACCAACTGAGTTTCATACGAAGCCAACTTACAAGATCACTCGAACAGTCGAGATGCTTTCTCCTGAAGTGAGTGTGTTTGACGTTTTCCCGATGATAGAAGAGACTGTGGAACATCTGCGTAAGTCGGAACAGAATCAAGTATTGGAACATTCTTCTCTTCAAAAATTCTTATGCCATCAATTCGATTGCGAGATCAAAAAAGAAAATGGTGAGATCTTTCTGATGTATACACTTTCGGAAAGAATGAAAGAGCGGTTTCCGATTGCATATAAAAAATGGAATAAACGTTTGGATCAGGTTTCTTTTAGGTTCCAGTTATTCCAGCCCGGAGGTTTTACAAAAGGTTGGGAATTTTATAATGAAGGAAAAAAACTAATTTTAGGAATTCCTAATTCTCCTAAGGGATACTGGTCTTCCCCTAAAACTTTATATCTTCGAACTTATTTGTTCATCAACGTTTTCGGATTAAAAATTGATATTAGAGGATTAGGATATACTCTTAAGTTCAATCGTTCGGGGAACACGGACACAGTTACTGGATACTATAGTAAGATTCCTGAAACTACGATAGGTGGTAGATTTCTTTCCATCTTTCCACCGGGAGCTGTAAACTTCTTCATTCCTGGCAATATGGAAGAATATTTCGAAGGAAGTTTCAAACTTTTGGTAGAAGGTTCGGATGGCAAAGGTGGTACTCGGGTCGAAACTAAAACAAAACGTAACGGAAACAAAACAAAAGTCCTTCTTACTGCGGAGTCTGAGATTTTCAGAGATCGTTTTCTTCCTTTCAAGTCGAGTGACGAAGATGATGAGCCTGCTTTTTTTCCCGAGCTTGGAAAAAATATCGTATTAGATTTAAGAGGTAAATGATTCTCAAAACTTCAAGTAAACTTGAAGTTCGGAAAAGCAATTTAGAAACTTTCCAAAACTGCTTGACTTGGCCTCTTTCGCAAATAATCCTAATCGGATTCGGTTAACGACCGAATAATATTTTTAGAACTGTGTTCGGAGGAATCATGGAATTAACCCTGTTTACCACCACGAACGGGCTTTATTACTTAGTTAAGTACATTCACTTTTTATCCGGGGTAACCTGGATCGGAATGTTGTACTATTTCAACTTTGTACAAGGTCCTTTCTTCAACGAAACTGATGCGGATACAAAGAAGAACGCAACTCAGAAATTAGTTCCACGCGCATTATGGTGGTTCCGTTGGGGCGCAATGTTTACCTTCCTATCCGGTATTGCGATGATCGCTATCGCACTCGGAGCTCAAGGTATTCCGCATAATTCCCAATGGGTAGTTGTAATTCTGGTAGGTGCACTTTTCGGAACGGTTATGTGGGCGAACGTTTGGTTCGTAATCTGGCCGAATCAAAAAGTTGTGATCGCAAAAGCTAAAGGAGAGACCACTGTGGATCCTGCTCCTAACGCAAACCGCGCTTTTGTAGCTTCTAGAACTAACACTTTCTTCTCTATTCCAATGTTATTTGCGATGGGAGCGGCTCGTAACCTTCCATTAAATTATAGCCCTGAGAGATTGAGAATTTTCCTCGGAATTATCGTACTTTTGATTGTGATATTCGAAGTGAATGCTTTAAGAGCGGACCAAAACGGACCTACTGTTAAGCCGATCAAAACCGTAAAAGCTGTAATTACTAGCGGAGTGATCTTTGCTTTAGTTACTTATGTTCTGATGGAACTCCTTTTGGTTAAAACACAAGGGGCTTAAGAATGAACCCATTCCAAATTAATGGGAGTGGAAGCGAGAGGGGCGGTATTCACCGCCTTTCTTTTTTTGGCTTTCTACTCTTACTATTTTTTACGTTAGTATTCTCTTTCTGTAAGGAATCCAAACCACTTTCTCCGGAAGCGGAGGCAGGTAGAGGATTGTATATGGCGAACTGTTTGGCCTGTCATAATGCAAATCCAAAATTGGACGGGGCCGTCGGGCCTTCTGTGGCAAATTCTTCTTATGAATTATTGGAAGCTAGAATGAGAGGAGAATATCCTCCGGGATATGTTCCTAAACGTCAGAGTACCGCAATGACGCGTTTTAACTTTACGGAAGCTCAGATAAAATCTTTAGAAGAGTTTTTAAAACAATAATTCTTTCTAAGCTTTACTGAAAGGAAGTCGAGTTTTAGTTTCTTCCAATGGAGATCCGAACATTTCGGAGAATGTCGATGATCTGCTTATGGATTCTTCCATTGGAAGCTACCACTTCCGCCTGTCCGGATAAGAAATGTTTTCCTTGAAAGTCTGTGAGTTTTCCGCCTGCTTCCGTTAAGATCACGGAACTTGCGACTGTGTCCCAGAGTTTTACACCCTTCTCCCAGATCCCGTCGAGCACACCTTCTGCCACCCAACAAGTATCTAAAACGAAAGATCCAGTCCTTCTCATGGATCTACCGCAGCTAATAAACGCGGTGATATCGGAGATGACTTCGTTCAGAATTTCTTTTCTGTTGGTAGGAAAACTGGATACCAAAAGTGATCTTGCAAGTGCATCAGTATTAGAGACATCGATTCTAAGACCATTCTTGAATGCGCCTTGGCTTAAAATTGCAGAGTAACGTGTGTCCAATTCAGGAGCAAATACAACTCCTGCGACCGGAGTTTCCCTATGCTCGAGTCCTACGGAAACACAATAAAGAGGAATACCTCTTACGAAATTCATGGATCCGTCTATTGGATCCAAAACCCAACGGAAAGAATTGCTTCCGTCGTGTTTAAAATAATCTTCTGAAATGATGGAGTCGTTCGGAAAGTTTTGTCGGATAAAATCGATCAGGAATTTTCCCATCAATTCGTCCGCTTTATGAATACGTTCTTTCTCTTCGGAATCGCTTACGATCCCAAAAACTCGGATCTCTTTTTGGAGCTTGCGAGCGGATTCCAGTATAAGCCCGGATACGGATTGGACTGATTTCACTCTCTTCTTCACTTCTTCAAGAGGGAAATCTATGGGAGGTGCTAAGGATTCCATGTTCGGGTCTTATGTCCTTTCTACCCGCAAAATTTTCCAGGCCATATTTCCGGACGGGGAAATGATCCTCTCTGACTTATGAGATTGGAGCCAAGCGAAGAATGAATTTCGGGCAGATTCTTCTAAGGTCATGCTGCCTGGTCTTAACAAAAGATCAACTACTTGGTGAAAGGAATTAAAATCCTTTGCGATCTTATCTAGGGAAGGGTCCAGAAATCTGGCAGTCAAGGTAAGGTATTCCACAGCTAAAGGAGCGAAAATTTTTCCAAGGGACCAATCCGCAGAGGTGATCCCCAAGGACTCATGGATAAGGTTTACTTGTTTAGAATAATCTATCTCTTCGAAAATTCCGAAATAGGTATGCCGAACTCCTTCACCTGGCTCCCTTGAAATTTGAACCATAAAGTCAGACTCTTGGTATTTTTTAGCTGTGAAGTCAATGACTGCACCTTCTAACACTGTGAGGGAATCCAAAGGGATCACTCGAGTAGAAAAATAAGCCCTTTTGGTATAAACCGACATAGTTTTTCCCTGAGAAGCTTGTGCATAAATATCTTCCTTGGGTGCTCCACCAAGATGCATTACATGAAAACTAGTAACAATCGCGAATGGGGGAAGTTTTTCTCTCCATACTTCGGGAGAATTCTCTCTGAACATTTCTCCTTCCGTATAAAACGGTTTGATTAGGTACAAACGATCAACGTCTCTTTTTGGTCTGGGTTCAGGAAGAACAAGAGAATCTGCAACTAGCTCAGGAGCAAGTTGCAGAACCGATTTTAAAAAGCTTTCGGCTGCGCTAAACTCTACTTCAAAAATAGAAGTGGGAGGTAGAATAAATTTCTCTTCAAATTCGACAAAGGAAGTATGAAGGTTATCCACATAAACGGAATGTTCCTTATTTCTTCCATTCGAATGATTCTGTAAGAGCCTGTTTAATTCTTTAACTTCATTCAGCTTCATTTTTTCGTTTTAGGCAGAATCCTCACCTCATATGGTTTGAGTAGCTTGAAACCGGCTAGAGCCTTCTTACCGGAATGATTGATAAAAATTTCGTAGTCTTTGGACTTTCCCTTTCTAAAACTATGTTCCACTGTTGGGCCGTAAAAAGTAAAGGGGATGCCTGCCATTCTTAAGGTTCTTCTATATAATAGCATAAACGAGATCGGACTCAGACTCGCTCCAACGTATACGACAGATCCTTTTCCAAATCGATTACAAGTTATGACAGGTTTTCCGTTATAAAATTTCTTATTATCAGAATATCTTGCCCAAACCTTGGCCGTTGTAGGTTCAAGGATCTCGCAAATTTTGGAGCAGGTGCCTGGTAAAACCCTGAATCGGAACTTAACGTTTCGATTTCCCACTGCTTCGAACTTTCTCACTTTTACTCCTGCCATTTCGGAGAATGGACCAGGTATCTGAGAATCTAACATCCAGGAATTTTTGTCCTTCAACCCTGCTCTATATCCTAAGACTAAAACACCTCCCTCAATGACGAATTGCTCCAATTTTTTTACAATCCGATCATTAACCATTGCATACAGGGGGAGAACCAAAACTTTATACTTAGAAAAGTCTGTTTTGGAGATCGGCAAAAAGTGAGTATTTACATTCAAAATGTTCAGACCGGCAAACCAAGTCGCCATCTCAATATCGTATCCAACTTGTGCAAATGGAACGGGACTATGTTTTAAACCGGAGGAAATAGGCTGATGTTTGAAGTTCCTGGCATTCTCTATATCATGAAGAACAGCAACATCGGCCGGAAAATGTTCAGAAGCAAAGTCTTTCGCTTCCGGTAAAATTTCAGCGATCCCTTTTCGTAATTCTAAGTATCTGTCTGTAAGAGATTTGTCGTGATCTAAAATTCCGTAACAAAGTTGTTCTTGTCCGTACCTAGCTGTTCTATATCTGAAAAATACAATTTGCTCCGCGCCTTGTACGATAGCTTGTTTCATCCAAAGTTGTACTTGCCCAGGTGCAGGAAGATAGCCCAAGGTATCATGCCCTTGGAAACCTGAAATTTGTTCCATCACGGTAAACGGAAGATCTTTCAAACCTCGATTGTACTGATGCATGGCCGATATAAATGGATGAGGGAAAGGTTCTTCTTGGTCTCCCCAAGTAGGATAATTGTCCCAAGAAACGTAATCTAAATGAGTGAATAATTCGCTCATATCGATCACGGGAAGAAAAGGACTAGGATATAAATTCGTAGTTAGTTTTCGATTTGGAGAAAACTTTCTCACAATATCCGATTGTAATTTTACAAAGTCTACGATCGTATCCGAATGGAATCTATAAAAGTCTTGGATCATAGAAGGATTAAAACCTGCACTAACGTGGGGACCCGGAACTGGGATCTCATTCCAATCATTAAAGATCACTCCCCAAAAAATATTTCCCCAAGTATCATTCAGGTTTTGGAGCGTTTTATATTTAGATTTTAACCAAAGACGAAATGCCTTGAGAGAAGTTTCAGAATGATCTATATCCGATCCCTCATGGCCGATCTCATTATCTATTTGCCAACCGATGACAGCAGGGTGATTTCCTAATGCCTGGGCCATCTTAGTCACGACCTTAATCACTGCTTTTCTATAATTGGGAGAAGAAAAACAAGCCTGTCTTCTTGTGCCTATATTTCTTAAAACTCCATCTCTTACTTGAAGGACGTCAGGATATTTTTTAGAAAGCCAAGGAGGGAATGTGGCCGTTGGAGTTCCTAAGATCACATCCATTTTATGTTTATGAAAGAGATCCAACATCTTCTTCCAAAAAGAAAAATTGAACGACCCTTCTTTAGGTTCGACTAAGGCCCAAGAAAATTCTGCGAGACGGACCCTGGTCAATCCCATGTCCTTCATGATCCGAATATCTTCTTCCCAATCTTTGGGAGTCCATTGTTCAGGATAATAATCCGCTCCGAAAATCATTCGGTCCTCGCATGTTAAAAAGGTAGAGACGATGATTCTCTTGAGGGAAGATCTTTCCAGAAAGAAAACCGGGAAAACCTATCGAAATTCGGAAAAAATACTGTCTTTTCGATACGATTCAGGGAGAATAGATTAGAATCTCGCCTTGAAAGGTCGGGATCCAAAACATTGCATGGAAAATAACGATATATACCATTATGGGATTCTTCCCGACGTTCATTTTCGTTTTTCCTCAGCCGAAATTTCCTACGCAGTAAATGCAGCATCTAACTTGCACGGTTTTGATGATGCGGGGACTGAGCTTCTGGCAAGGACAATGCTTTCCGCATTCTTCTTAGCGGACCTAGTAAAAGAAGATACTAAGGTTAGCGTTCAAATTCGTTTTTACGACGACTCAGAGATCCATTCCGTCTTAGCTTATAGCACTCGTAATGGAAGACTAAAAGCAACCTTAAGACATCGTCCGGAAGAAGATATAGAATCAGGGCAGATCTCAGAGGAAAATTTAGGAATTCTGAAAGTATTCCGTTGGAAAGACGGAGAATGTATTTACCAATCCATCGTTCCTTTTAGAAACCAAAGTTTAGAAACGAATATCGAAAACTATCTGAGAGATTCGGAGCAGGTCCCTTCCTTTTTAGTGGCTTATGTAAAACTAGACGGTCTTCATTGGAGAATCAAGGGCCTATTCTTACAAGCATTACCGGAAGCAAAGTCGGAACATATAGATGCAGTTAGAGAATTAGCCGGAAAACTCGAAGAAGAAAAATCTAAAGTCTACGAAGGAACAACTGTTTCTCAAGCATTAGAGATTTTACAATCTTCTTGGAATACAAAATTCGAAATCCTGGAAACCGGAAGACCGGAATACAGATGCGATTGTTCCGAAGAAAAGATTAAAGAGCTCATTCAAAATTTAGGAAAAGAAGAAGCAATGGATATTGCAGAGGAGCAAGGACAGATCGAAGTCACCTGTGAATTCTGTAATTCCATCTATAGATTTCCAAAGGCACAGGTCTTAGAGTTATTTTAGAAAATCGGATGTTAGGACGATTTGAAAATCTTACCTTAGATTCAATCGATGCCCCTGTCACAAAACTTGCGGGGATTGTAGCAGCGATTTGGACAGAGGGAAAATTTCCCCTACTTCTTCTTTCCGGAAAAATGGGTTCTGGAAAAACCACATTTGTTTCTAAACTTGTAAAAGCTTTGTTAGACCATTTAAAACCTGGATTGGATAAATCCAAACTATTTGTAAATTCCCCCACTTATACTTTGATGAATGAGTATCCATTTCCCGAGATCCGGAACCAATTGGAAGATCCATTAGAGATCTTTCATTTTGATCTGTATCGGATCGGATCTTCCGAAGAGATTCCTGATTTGGGCTTTGAAGAATATTGGAATGGCAAAGGGATTTCTCTGATAGAATGGTGGGAAAAGGCAGAACCGGAATTTAAAGATAGAAAGTTCCGCATCCAGATCGAATTAGAAGAAGCGGATGAGGACACTCGAAATCTTCAGATCGAATTTTTGGGAGAAGAATGGAGAAGGTCCGATCTCAAGATTGAATCCTTTTTGAAGTCGGAGAAAATTTTATGACGAAAATATTATTCTTCGATGCAACCAATTCTTGGATCTTAGTGGGATGTTATCTTAAAACAGAAGATGGCAAACTAGAAAAAGTTTCCGAATACAGGGAATTACATAATAGGGAATCTTCTCTTTTGCTCATTAAGGAAATTTCCAACTGTTTGAAGGTATCTAATTGGGAAAAACCTGATATAATAGTAACAGCAACCGGTCCTGGATCTTTTACCGGAATCAGGATCTCAGTGGCGACTGCACGAAACTTTTCACAGATCTGGAATATTCCGGTTTTGGGAATTGATAGTTTAGAATTATATACCTGCCAATATTATGCGGAATCAGAATCTTCCGTTTGTGTAGGAATCGAAGCGAAACAAGGAAAAATTTATTTCGGTCTGAGGGACTCCCGAGGTTATTGGGGCACCGTGGACATTGCTCCGGATCTGATACCGGAAACCATCCCGGAAGATAGGATAGGCTCTTATCTTACCGGAATTAAGTTCAGCGACTCTCCCGAATTTTTTGCGGGAACAAATATGAAAGAGAATCTTCCTTCGCCGGAAGCGAGTATATTGGAAAAGTCCAGCGAGATCAAAAAGGCATTATCTAAGCCGGAAGATCATTCTTATTTGCAATTGGTTCCGAATTATCTGAGAGGAACTTACGCTGATGATAAGCCTAAGGTATATTATACATGACACAAAAAAAGAAAATGGTTAAACCAATACAAACAAAGAAAACAAAAACCAAAGAGAATAGTGAGAAAAACAAAGAACCAAAAAAAATCAGATCCAAAGAATCCGATGAAAATGATCTAAGAAAGAAGATCAGAGAAGCAAAGGAGAAGGTTTCTAAAAAGAAAAAAGACCATAAGTCTTCTCGGTCTAAAAAGCTCGAAATATTTCCGGTTGAACAAAAAAAATCGGCACCTTCTTTTAAAAAGGAAAGAAAAGATAAAAACAAATCCTTTAAACAAGAAGTAGTAAAAGAAATCAGAGAAGAGATTCCTCCTCCAAAAAAAGAAACGAACTACAAGAAATCTTCTTACGAAAATCAAAATAAGAATTCAGGATATTCACCTAAACCTTCTTACCAAAAAAACGAATCTCATGTGCCCGGATCGAAACCTAAGTTTTATGATAGAAGAAGTGGGAGTCATGATTGGGAAAGAGAGAATGAACCTGGCAGAAAACTTCTAAAATTTTTCCGTTCTAAAGCGGGAAAGGTCCTCCCAATGCAGGAGGTGTATTCTAAGTTTATTGCTCATGCAGGCCAAAAAAAAGGATATAGAAGAGAAAAATGGGAAGCCCAAGAACAAAAACGTTCAGCGGAAGAAGTTTTGATCTTCTTTGAAAAAGAAGGCCTCATAGAGATCCAAAAAAAGAATATCATCGTTCGTCCAAGCCAAACCTTACAAGGAACTATCTCTCTAAGTAAAAAAGGGGACGGTTTTGTAAAACTGACTACAGGAACCGAAGTATTCGTTCCAGGCCAGTATACTTCTTCCGCGATCCAAGGTGATCTTGTGGAAATCCTTCCCACAGGAATTGGTCGTAAAGGAAAATTAGAAGGAGAAGTTGTCTCTGTTCTCAGAAGAGGTCGTGAACTTTATAGAATGAAGATCACGGAGAAAGATTATAAATTTATAGTCGGTACCTTCTTGGATATGGAAGGAGATTTGAAAGAAGGTTTCCTTCCCCGCAAAACATTACTCCAGGATCTGCAAGATGAGATAAACGTCGGGGATGTTTTGGTCGTTACCTTAAAACAAGATTCCGATCACGAAAAGAATCTATACGAAGCTCACTTTGTTCGTTTCGAGTCGGATACCAAAGAAGATACGGATCTGATGAGAATGTTAATGAAGTACAATTATACTATCCTATATCCGGAAGAAGTAAAATTGGAAGAACTTCCTGACGAAGTGGATGAATCTACGGTAGATAATTGGAATTCCAGAGTGGATTTGAGAGAACTCAAATCGATCACAATAGATGGAGAATATTCCAAGGACTTTGATGATGCAATCTCCTTTATAGAAGAAGGTAAGAAGATCCGTTTTTACGTTCATATTGCAGATGTTTCTCATTATGTAAGACCGGGCTCCGATCTGGATGTAGAGGCTTATTCTAGAGCAACTTCCGTTTATTTGGGAAGTAGAGTGGTTCCAATGTTACCTCCTGAACTTTCCGAAAATCTTTGTAGCCTTGTCGCTAAGAAGAATCGACTCGCATTTACAGTGGAGATGGAAGCGGATTGGAGCGGAACCATCTTCCATGCCAAATTTTATAAATCCATAATCCGCGTAGAGGAAAGATACACTTACAATCGAGCGGAAGAAGAGATTAAAGCCGGAGATCCGAATAATTGGATCTTCAAAATGATGAAATTTGCAGACATTCTCAGAAAAAGAAGGCTGAACTCCGGAAGAGTGGATCTGAATTTAAAAGAGACCAAGGTGGTAACTGATTCGGAACACAATGTAGTAGAAATAAAATCGGTCGAAAGATTACAGGCTCATATCCTGATCGAAGAATTCATGCTATCTGCGAATATCAAGGTAGCAGAATATATTCGTAAAAAAGAAAGACCGACTCTGTATCGTGTTCACGAGCCTATGGATGTTGAAAAACTGGAGATGTTGAATTCATTTCTAAGATTGAACGGGGTCAACGCCCAACTCCAAGACACAAATTACGAATCTATTCGACATGTTCTACAGGTGATCGAAGGAAGTCCTTCAGAGCGCCTGTTCAATATTTCTCTTTTAAGAAGTTTTATGCAGGCCTACTATTCAGGAGAATATCTGGGACATTGGGGTTTGGGTTTCAAAGATTATTGTCATTTTACTTCTCCTATTCGTCGTTATCCCGATTTGGTTTGTCATAGAGTTTTAGAAAGTATCCTGCTCTTTGATGAAGAACCTTATTCGGAAGAAGATATAAAAGTCATGGGACTCCATACTTCTCACGAAGAAAGAAAGGCAACCGATTCAGAAAGGGATTATTATAAACTTAAGGCTTGCAGGTTCTTGGAAAAAACGGGGATCAAAGAATTTACTGCGACCCTTGTTGGATTCAAGGCTGCAGTTGCATTTGTAGAATTGAATAATCCACCAGTGGAAGCAATAATCCCTGCAATAGAATTCACAGATGAAGGCGAGTTACAGGCAGAGACAGACTTTACATTCTATTCAAAAAAATATACCAAACAATATTCATTAGGTGAAACCTTTCCTGTTGAATTGGATAGAATTGATTTTGAAGAAATTAAAATTTACGTGAAGCTCAAAAAATTCCAAAAGAAAGGATAGACAAAGTCGAACATATTCCAGAACATTCGTTACGGCAAACTTTGTTTTTTCGAACAAAGTTTAGGAGTTAGAATTGGAATCGTTTCTGGATGAGAAAGTTTCTCGTAGTCGCTTTCTAAAGTTTTTGTTCAAAACGGCCGCCATCTCGGCTATCCTTGTTCCTCAAGCTTCTTGCAAACCCGGATCCATTCCGAAATTGCATGGATTGAGTGATTCTGAATATCTCGCTTTCAAATCCTTGGAAGAAGTTTTCCTAGTTGGAAATCCAATCCAAGGATTCGACTTGGGAGTTGCTGCGGATAAGTACATCTACGGTCATCCTTATCCGATCGATACAGAATCCGTTTTGAAATTATTGGCATTCTTGCCGGGATCTTCTCTCGTTTCTCTTGCTTTAGATTTTTCTTTTACCTCTATGGTTGGGCTTTCTAAAGAAGATAGAGAGAAACGACTTCTTTCCTGGAAAAACTCTTCCTTATCTTTGAAAAGAGGCGCTTACAATATTATGCGCCAGTTGTCCTTCTTCTTAGTTTCTATGGAAAGGGATTTTAACGAACTAGTGGGATATAAAGGTTAAGAACTATGGGAGCGATTCCTGAAGCAAATTATAAGATCATCACTCCGGAAAAACATGAATCTTTGATCAAAGAAAACGGGATCAAAGACGGAGTTTGGAAATTACAAGCAGAAGCAGTTATTATTGGTTCCGGAGCGGGAGGAGCGGTAGTCGCTGCCACTCTTGCAAAAGCAGGATGGAAAGTAGTCCTGATCGAAGAAGGTGGATATTTCACTCCTGCAAAATTCACAGGAGATGAGTTTCTTTCCCAAGCTCGACTCTATAGAGATGCAGGATTTATTATAGCGGAAGAACAAACACTATCCATTCTACAAGGTAGAACTGTAGGTGGTTCTACCACTGTAAACTGGCAAACTTCTCTTTATCCTCCTGATTACGTGACGAATGAATGGGATTCCCGTTTCGGCTGGAAAGGTTACGGAAGACAGGAAATGGACGCTTATATTTCCGAAGTCCACGAAAGAATCGGTGTCCACGAAGTTCCTCCGAATTTGATCAATGCAAACAACAATACTTTGATGAAAGGTGGAAAAGCTCTAGGTCTACATCCAGAAGTATTAAAAAATAATAATAGAGGCTGTATTGGTCTCGGCCGCTGCGGTTTAGGTTGCCCCATTAACGCAAAACAATCTGCATTCTTAACTTGGATCCCTGATGCGATCGAAGCAGGTGCAACTGTAATCTCAAATATGAGAGCACAATACGTCCAAGACGGAGATATTAAAACTGTAGTTGCAGAATTCACTCCTGATCCTTACGAAAAGGCTCCAAGCAATGTTTTGGAAAAAGTAGTGATCGAAGCTCCTGTAGTGATCGTAAGTGCCGGGGCAATCGAAGGCCCTGCGTTATTACAAAGATCCGGACTAGGAAATGATTGGGTGGGAAGAAATCTAAAAGTTCATCCTACAAGTACGAACTTTGCGATCTTTGATGAGACGATCAATATGTTCTCCGGGCCTCCTCAATCTGCAGTGATCAAAGACGGTCATAACCAAGACAATACTGGTTACGGATATTGGTTAGAAGTAGCACCTTTCCGTCCTACATTAGCAAGTTCATTGATTCCTTTTTATGGACAGAGACAATTCGATGCCATGAAGAAGTATCCAAACATGAGCGCAGGGATTGTGCTTGTTCGTGACGGAGCAGATGGCGAAGCAAACGCTTCTGTGAAATGGTCTTTAGGAAGAAGAAAAGTATATTTCGAGATCACTCCAACTGACGGTAAAAATTTACTTAAAGGTCTAAAAGCATTGGCAGAAGTACAAGTTGCCGCAGGTGCAAAGGCGATTATATTCCCATTCCCTGACGTGGAAGACCCAATCCCAGTAGATAAAAATTCCAAGTTCGATTGGATTTTAGATAAGAGTATAGAACCTGGAAAGATCGCGATCGGTTCTGCTCACCCTCATGGTTCTATCCAAGCAGCTAAGTCACCCGACCTAGGTGCGGTGGATCTGGATTTCCAACTCTTCGGTCATAAGAATATTTTCGTAATGGATGCTTCTGTGTATCCTACAGGATTATCCGTAAATCCTCAAATTACGACAATGAGTGTGAATCTGAGAGCTGCAAGAGCCTTAGCACAAAGAAAGGCAGAGGTTTTAGGAAATAAATAATTCCTCTGGGAAGGCGAGAATTCCACTTTATTCATGGCGTTCTCTTCCAAAATTGGATAAATGCCTTCCTTCTTTTGTAGTATTCGGAGGGAAAATATCGGTCTCACTAGTATGGCTAGGCCGTTCTTTTCCTTCTTGATTTGCTTTAGCATACTCTTCTTTTCCAATTCTGTCTTCGCAGATTTGAAAGAAGGTAAAAAAGCCTATTCTAGAAAAGATTATACGGAAGCTCTCAAACAATTCCAAAAGTATAACGATGGAAACCCTTCTTCCGGCGAGGCCTGGATGTACATAGGTTATATCTATGAGAGCAGAAAAGATTATACTAAATCCATCCAAGCATTCAAGAAAGCTGTCGGTTTAAATCTTCCTAAAAAGGATCTGGTTAATTCTCTTACCAAGATTATTCTTTATCATAATTACCAAAGAGATTACGGAGAAGTGATCTCTTACTCCAATCGATTATTGAAAATAGATCCGGACCTTTCTCATATCCAAAAGATCCGAGCTGCCGCAGAAGAAAGATATTCTTCGGGAGGAAGTTATCGCAAACCTGTTTATCATGAAGAAGAACCCGAACAGGAAAGTGTTTCGAGTCTGGAAAAAAAGTTAAAACAGGATCCGAACAATAAAGAGATCCTTTGGAGTCTTGCATTAGCTTACTATAATGAAAAAGAATTTGCTAAGTCAGAATCTATTCTTTCCGGATTAGTAAAGAATGAACCGGAGAATGTAGAGTATGGCTATAAGTACGGCGCCCTGCTCGTGCGAGTGGGAAATTACGATGATGCACTTTCCGTTCTAAATCGTATAGAACCTAAGATCCCTTCCGAAAGGGAAAAATTACTTTATTACACACATCTGACCCAAGCAGCCGCTTATCATAAAAAGAAAAATTTCGAAGAAGCTTCCAAGTATTATCGAAAAGCGCATGCAAATAAACATACAGTTCTTCCTTTGATCGGCTTAACTAAAATTAAGTGGCAGCAAAAGGATTGTGATAACGCGATTAAAACCGCCGAAAAAGCACTCGAATACGGAGAAAAAACCAGAGAGATCCGGATGTATATCGGCCTCTGCAAGATACAGATCGGCAAAAAGGAAGAAGGTTATGATCTTCTGAAAGAGATCGGTGCCGCCATCGAAAAAGAAAATCCGGAACTGAAAGACCTACCGGATGTATATTACGACGGTATCTTAAAACTCGCCAGATATTATACAAATAACGGAAATTACGATAAGGCTCTCAAATATTTTCACGCAGTTCAACCGGACGAAGAAGAAATCAGAGAATATAATTTCTACTTAGGCAAAACTTATCTTTATACTGGCTCCGTAGAAAAAGCGATTAATCATTTGGAAAAGGTAGAGGATTCTGCTGGAGCCTATTATCTTTTAGCAAAATGTTACGCAGAGAAGAATGACCAAGAAAGAACAATGACTTACATTAAGAAATCCGGAAGCATAAAATCTTCTTACTGGGTATCTGCGGAAAAAGATAAGGCATTCAAAAAATTCAGAGCCGATGAAGGTTTCAAAACATTCTTAGAAACTAGAGCTGGAACCAGAGATCATAAAAAATCGGAAGATGATAAAGAAGACGATGATTCCCAAGACAGGGATTAGTCGTTTATTTTCTTTTAGAAAGGACCGTTTCCAAATCCACTTGGCCTGGGGCCTTCGGTTCTCCCAAACAACAATAAGTAAATTGAGATCCTATTTTTTCAGGAAAGATCCTGAATTCTTTTCCGGATTCTCCCATTAAAATCCCGCAGAAGCCGATTGGAATATTCTGTTTAGCACAAAGTTTTGAAAGTTTTAAAGCAGAATGTTGGAATTCCTCAGATTCGTCCTTGTTCTTAGGAAGTGCTGCTATCTTAAAAATCCTTTGGAAAGGAAGATCAGACTTAACAGTCGCTAAAACTTCTTCTGCAACGGGTCGTAAGAAAAATAATAATTCTTCGAAATCGGGAATTCCTGAAAAACTATGTACGGAACGAATGATCCCGAAACGATCTTCGTCAATTCCGTTAAACACAGGATTATCCTTGTCCAGTTCCAGATCTATATAATGTTTTCCTGATTCTAATCCGGAAAGCAAAGGTGCAATGTTTTCCCGATTCCAAACCCCTAGACTTTGCAGACTAGAATCTTCCGGTTGCCTATAAGTGAATACGCAAGATGCGTTTAGTTCTTTTATTTTAACTAGGATTTTTTCCGGGGTATCCTTGCCGGAATGGAATTGGTCCAAACGGATCTCTAAAAAATCGGCCTCCGGAAGAATTTTTAGTCCAAAAAACTCTTCTTCATTCAAGGTAAGAATGATCCGTATTTTTTGAGAGTCGTTTTGGCTCATCTAGAATCAAAGTCCTTTTTGTAAAAGGTCGTGGATAGAAACGATACCAAGCAAGGTTCCATTATTGGAAACAATTGGCGCTACTGAAATAGGCTTTTCTCTTCTTTCCATGGATTGTAAAACATCATAAGCCATGATTCCGCTTTCGAATACGGTCGGTTTTGGGTTCATCAATTCCTTTGCTTTGATGGATTTGTCGAGCTTCCCTGCGTTTAATAATCTTCTAATATCGTAATCTGTTACGAATCCGATCAATTTACCGTTTGGATCTACAACTCCTGTTGCGCCCACGAGTTTAGTTGTGATCTCGGAAAGAACTTCTTCTAAACTTGCATCGGAGTTTACCTTTGCAAGTTTGTCTCCCTTTCTCATTACATCGTCGACTTTCAGGGATAATCTTTTTCCAAGTCTTCCAGCAGGATGATATAATGCAAAATCCTCTTTCTGGAAATTTCTAAGTTCCATCAATGCCATTGCGATCGCATCTCCCAACATCAATGCGATTGTTGTACTGGAAGTTGGTGCAAGTTCAAGAGGACATGCTTCTTTTAATACAGGAGTTAAGATTACAATATCACAGTCCAAGGCCAATCTGGATTGAGGGTTCGCAGTTAATCCTACCAATTTGGCACCTATACTTTTTATGGTAGGAAGAAGGTTGAGTAATTCTTCGCTTTCTCCGCTCTTACCGATTGCGATGACAACGTCGCCTTGTGCTAAAATTCCTGCATCACCATGCGCTGCATCGGATGGATGAAGAAAATAAGAAGGAGTCCCTGTAGAAGATAACGTAGATGCGATCTTTTTACCTACGTCTCCCGACTTTCCAACACCGGTTACGATTACCTTACCTTTGGATTGGAAGATCAGCTCTACCGCTTTTTCAACATTTGGATCTAGGTTCTCTCTAAAATGAAGGATTGCTTCGATCTCGGTGTCCAAAGCTTTTTTAACTTTATCTAATGTATTTCCCACTTCTAATTCTCCTCGTCCGTTTCCAATAGTTCCGAATCCAATTCCAAGGATACCGTAGTATCCATTCCGGAAATAGAAACAAAAATAGACGATTTACTTCCTTTTCGAACTACTCTGGCCTTTCTATCTTTAAAAGGTCCACTTCTGATCAGTACCTTTTTACCCGGAGCCAGCATCTTTTCCCTTTCGATTTTGATCCTATCCGGATACTCGGTTACAAGCTGGCGGATTGTCTCGATATCGTTCTCTTCGATTACAAGAGGAGTTTCCCCAATCGAAACGAATCTTACTACTCCTGAGGTCTCCAGGACTTTTAGCTTTTCTGTTCTTATATCAATTTTTACGAATACATAAGAAGGAAAAACAGGTACCAGAACAGTTTTAATCCGATCAGACCATTGTTTTTTGGTCGAGATAATCGGCAAGTATTGGGTTATTCCCTTTTTCGAAAGTTCTAACGCTACCTTCTTCTCTGTTCTGGAGTTGGTATAAATTGCATACCATGATTTAAAAGATTCACTCATCTGATTCAATACGAAAGGATACCGGAATAATTATGATGTTTCCTTCCGGTAGTTGAAATTTCCAGCTAGAAACCGATCTTTTAAAATGTGTCTCGAAAACCTTATATTTGCATGGTTTGATAGTGGTGATTCGTTTAGCGACTCCGTTGGCTCCGATCATAACTTCCCATGAACAATCGGATTCCAATCTTTGTTCCAAGGCTTCCGGAGGAAAATGGATCTCGTTTTTAAATCTTTCAATCTCTGCCTCCGGTGTTCCTGCAAGGCCGGAGTTAGAAGAAATATCTGGGCCTTCTCCTGGATTTTTAGGGAGTGAAAAATGTAAGCTTGGAATCTGTCCCTTGCTAAGACTGAGTTTAATCTGTTCCGAAAAATTTTCAGGGTTCAGATTTCGGATCAAATAGTAAGATAAAAATAGAACCGCATGAAAAGAGAGAGAAATGAAAAAAGAAACCCTGGACCCCATAGGATTAATACAATTTTACTAGTATAATAAGTATTGAATTTTTCTTGAATCGAATTTTCAAATTCGTAAAACTCTGCCCGATGCAATCTTTCGATTCAGTTCACGGTACAACGATCGAGATCATTTCGATTTTGGTCACCTGCTCATTTGTGGGTTGGATCACAAACTATATCGCTGTTCAAATGATTTTTTACCCGATTAGGTTCAGAGGTTACGGAATATTAGGCTGGCAAGGAATCATTCCAAGGCATTCTCAGAAAATGGCAGGGCTTATTTCGGATGTGATGATGGAAAGATTGATCCGACCTTATGATCTGTATAAAAAGATAGACCCGGTACAAATTTCAGATCTGATCCGAGATAGGATCGGAGAGAAATCATCTTCTATAGTCAAAGAACTATTTTTTGCAGACAATCCAGTGATCTGGTCCATGGTTCCGGAAGAAGCAAAACAAATTTTAGAAAAAGAGATTCGCGAAGATATTCCGAAAAAGATAGAAGAAATTTATACTTCTTTCGGCAAGAACCTGGAAAGTATATTAGGTATTGGTGATTTAATAAAAGAGTCCCTTTCGGGAGAGAATGCAAATGTCCTTTCGGAAATTTTCAGAAGATGTGGAGGTCCTGAATTTAGATTTATCGTTCGTTCCGGAATCTATTTCGGGTTTTTGATTGGATGTATCCAAGTCTTGTTCATCGCATATTTAAACCAATGGTGGACCATGCCCATCATGGGAGTTTTTGTAGGTTATATTACTAACTGGCTGGCGATCCTTATGATCTTCTCTCCATTGCAGCCTAAAAACTTTTTATTTTTCAAATACCAAGGACTTTTCTTAAAAAGACAGATAGATGTTTCCAGAGAATTTGCATCTGTGGTAGCTTCCAAAATTTTAGATCCCGAAAGTTTGATAGGAGTGATCTTCAAAGGGAAAGGAGGAGACTTGATCATTACGGAACTTCTTTCCAAATCCAAAGAATTGATGGATGAGAAATTAAAGAAAAAAATCCCATATGCTTCTTTGATTTTAGGCTCTAAAAAGTTAGAAGAATTGAAGGAGAAGATCGCAAATTCTATTCTAGAACTGGTGCCTGAAACTGCAGACAAAATGAAAGATTATATCGAAGAGAGATTAGAGATCGAAAAATTGGTCTTCGAAAATTTAAGTATACTACCTCCGGAAGAATTCGAACATCTTTTGCATTCAGTCTTTAAAGAAGATGAGCCTACCCTGATTAGTTTAGGCGCATTTCTTGGTGGTATCGCTGGTTGTATCCAAGCATATCTTGTTTTTATAAAGTAGGATTGCGGTCGGTTTTTAAGATAGATTCTTCTATAAAATAAACCGAAAGTATTATATTTTCAGCAAATCTTTTCAGAATTATTTCTCTTTAAAATTCGGATTTATTTAAATCAACGAACGACTTTCCTAAATTCACTATACCAAACTTGACTTCAAAAAATTACTGAAAATATGAGAAAGAACCTACCTATTACAGGCCGGGAAATTCAGTTCGCTGAATCGGCCGTAATTATTTCCAGAACCGATTCAAAAGGTAAGATCACTTATGTTTCCAAAGACTTTGCGGATGTAAGCGGTTTTTCGGAAGAAGAGATGTTGGGCCAACCTCATAATATTGTCCGTCATCCTGATATACCACCTGCAGTTTACGAGGACCTTTGGGACACTGTTCAATCCGGTCGTCCTTGGAATGCGATTGTAAAAAATCGTGCAAAGAATGGAGACCATTATTGGGTGGATGCTACAGTTACTCCTGTTCTAGAAAACGGAGTGATCACTGGGTATATGTCTGTTCGTAAGAAGACATCCAGACAACAAATTGAGAAGGCAGAAAAACTTTTTGCGAGAATGAACGGAGAATCAAAACTCCTTAGAACAATTTTCTCATTTGTAAATTCGATCCGAGTAAAATTCGGATATCTTGGGCTTGTGACATTCACATTCGCATGTATATTTATACCTTCTTCTTATTTAGGTTTGAAATTATTCTTAACGGACCCAGTCGCTTCTACCTTAACCTTTCTTGCCGTGGTGTTGGGATTTTCGCTTTGTTTGAGAACTATCTATAAACTGAAAAAGAAAATGTCCGAAACCTTAGAGATCGTTGGTAAGGTAGTGAATGGAAATCTTGCTTCTGAATTTCCGAGAAAAGAAGGGGTCGAAGACGCTGATAGAATTTATTCGAACTTTAGATGTATGACCATCAGTCTCTGGGGACTTCTGGTACAAATGAAAGAGAACTATCAGAGAAACTTGAGATTGTACGAGGAACTTTTTCAATCGGTAGGTTCTTTCGAAAGGGTTTCCCAAAAGCAGGCGCATGCGGTTCAAGAAACTGCAGCGGCTTCGCATGAACTTTCCAAAACGATCGATGAGATCGTATTAACCATCAGCGAGCAAACTAGAAGTTTATCCAATGTAAACGATAGTATCGGTTCTATTGACGTGTCTTTGGGAGAAACTTCCAAATCGATGCAAAACTTGGAGTCTCAAGCGGGGAATGTAGCGGATAAGGCTGAACAAGCAAAACAGATCTTTAATGAAGCAATCCAATCCATGGACCAGATACGTTCTTATTCCAATGAGATCAACAAGATAGTAGGTATTATCACAAGTATTTCAGAAAGAACAAACATGCTTGCATTAAATGCATCTATAGAATCTGCAAGAGCAGGAGAAGCAGGAAAAGGATTTTCCGTAGTCGCGGATGAGATTTCCAAATTGGCAGAACAAACTAAGTCGAGTATCAAAGATATCACTTACCTTGTAAAAAGTACATCCAACTCAGTGGAAGTCGGTGCTTTGAAAGTGGGACAGTCTGTAGATGTATTCGAGAATCTTCAGAACTATATTGAAGAAGTTCATAATTCTTCATCTAAGGTAAAAAGTCTTTTGCAGGAACAGTCCAAAAGATTAGGAGAAATACGAAGTAGTTCCGATCAGGTCCTGGTTTTGGGAAAGATGATGGCGGGAACTTCCGAACAACAAAAACTTTCTGCTGGAGAAATTTCGGATTCTATGAGTGCTATTTCCAAATCAGCAGAAGATATAGCTGCTACTTCCGAGAATATTAGGCATTCTGTAAAAGATACCTTGGAACATTCCCAAAAATTTGGCGGAATTTTGAGTCATTTTAAAACGGAATAGGTCCTAAAAACCGGCTGATTTTTCATGCGGTTCTTCTTCATTTCACCGTAGGAATTCCTACAAAAAAGCCGATATCTATTTTAGAATGGAGAATCGTTTCCTACGTCTTGCGCTCTTACTTGCAATCATAGTGACTCTTCTTTCCTATTGGAATCATGGATGGGTTTCTTATTTAAAAGACTTCGTGGTTTTTATACATGAAGCTGGACATGCGATCGCAACTCTTATCTCCGGCGGTTCTGTTCAGATGATTGAACTGAACGGTGACGAGGCAGGACAAACTGTTGCATCTCCTACATCCGGAAAAAGTCCTTTTATATTCGTAGTCTCTGCAGGTTATTTGGGTTCTTGTTTGGTCGGAGGATTTTTGATCAATAGGGGATTCAAAGGAAATTTAGTTCGTCCCACATTGTTACTTTTGGGGGGCGCAGTTTTATTACTCACGTTAAACTATACATCTTCCGGAGGGCTTGCTCAAAGGACTGGTTTACTTTGGGGAATTTTTCTTTTGATCTCTTCCTTTCTTCCATTCGGTTGGGATCGATTGATCACGGTGTTTTTAGGAACAAGTGTGAGCTTATATAGTCTGTATGATCTTTTAGATTTTACTGAGAATGTTCAGAATACTGATGCAGGTATTTTAGCGTACTGGGCAACTGGAACATCTCCGGGAGGAGCTGTTCCGAAATCGGTTTTGTTCCTGGGATATTTGATTGCTCTACTCTGGTCTTTTTTTAGCGTATCCATCATATTCTTTTCATTGAAGAGAGCAGTAGCTCCTCGTCCGGTTCCGGATGAGACTCCTGGATTTGATGAAGGGCCGGTAGTTGGTTTAGACAATCCCTTTCCTGGAGAAGTTACTCCTGAAGTATTGGAATGGTTTTTAAGTAGAGGTTTGGATCTGAACGGTAAACCTCTCCCTCCGGAATTTACGAATATAGAGAGAATTGATGGGTAATAGAGTACTAGTGACCGGCGGAGCCGGATTTATCGGATCTCATTTATGTGAAAGGCTGATACAAGAAGGTAACGAAGTTATCTGCGTAGATAATTTTCATACAGGAAGAAAGAAGAATGTTGAAAAACTTCTTTCTAACCCTCGCTTCGAATTAATACGTCATGATATCACTGAGCCGATCCGACTCGAAGTAGATCAGATCTATAACTTTGCTTGTCCTGCGAGCCCTATTCATTATCAATCCAACGCGATCAAAACTATTAAAACCAATGTGCTCGGGACTACGAACATGTTGGGACTTGCTAAAAGAGTAAAGGCAAGAATCTTACAAGCTTCTACTAGCGAAGTTTATGGAAATCCGATCGAACATCCTCAAAAAGAAACTTATTGGGGAAATGTAAACCCGATCGGAATCAGAAGTTGTTATGACGAAGGAAAGAGGGTAGCAGAAACTCTTTGTTTCGATTATCACAGAAATCATAAAGTGGACATAAGAGTTATCCGTATCTTCAACACGTACGGGCCTCGTATGCTTCCGGACGACGGAAGAGTGGTAAGTAATTTTGTGGTCCAAGCACTTGCCGGAAAAGACATCACGGTTTATGGAGATGGATCTCAAACTAGATCCTTCTGTTATGTGGATGATCTTGTAGACGGTATCATTAGAATGATGAACACCCAGGACTTCAATGGTCCTGTGAACTTGGGAAATGACGGAGAGTTTACGGTTAAGGAACTAGCGGAGTTAGTTTTAAAAGAGACTGGCTCTTCTTCCAAGATCATTTATAAAACTCTTCCCCAAGACGATCCTGCCCGTAGAAAGCCGGATCTGACTTTAGCTAGACAAAAACTGGGTTACGAACCTAAGGTTCCTTTATTAGAAGGAATCAGGAAAACAGTCGATTATTTCAAAAATCACTTGGATTAATCGTTCGCCGAGAAAATCTGGACCTACTTTTCCCCTATCAGGGAATTTAACCGAAAAATTGAGTTTCGAGTAGGCTGTATGAATATCGGAGTTTTAAAAGAAGCTAAGGAAGAAACTAGGGTAGCCGTTACCCCGGACGTAGTCGACGCCTTAAAAAAAATCGGTGCTTCTGTTATCATCGAAAAGGGCGCTGGAGAAGGTTCTTATTTCTCTGACGAAGATTATAAAAAAGCCGGCGCGTCCATTCAATCTCGCGCTGATATCCTGAAAAAATCCGACCTAGTTGTGAGCATTCACTTAGCGGATGGAGCAAGTTTATCCAAGATTAAAAAAGGGGCCTTCTATTTAGGAATGTTCCAACCTGCGGTTAATCCTCAGGTAATCAAAAAGCTTGCTTCTGGGAAAGTTACAGTATTGAGTTTGGATGCGATCGCTCGTATCACTCGTGCTCAGTCTATGGACGTTCTTTCGTCCCAAGCAACTGTTGCTGGATATAAAGCTGTTCTCATAGCTTCTACTTATTTGACTAGATTCTTCCCAATGTTAACTACCGCTGCTGGAACAATCACTCCTGCTTCCGTGCTTATCATTGGTGCTGGTGTTGCAGGTTTACAAGCAATTGCAAGCTCCAGAAGATTGGGTGCGGTAGTAGACGTATTCGATACTCGTCCTGAAGTAAAAGAACAAGTTCAATCTCTTGGCGCTAAATTCGTAGAAGTCGAAGGTGCAAGCCACTCTGCAGCTGCAGGCGGTTACGCTGTAGAACAAACCGAAGAATACAAAAAACGCCAGCAAGAAGCGATCGAAAAATTCGCGGCTAAAGCGGATGTGATCATCACTACAGCTTTGATTCCAGGAAGAAAAGCTCCGATCATTATCACTAAAAAGATCGTAGATAGAATGAAAGCCGGCTCTGTAGTAATCGACCTTGCTTCTCCAAACGGAGGAAACTGCGAGTATACTCAACACGGCAAAGTTGTCTTAACTAAAAACGGAGTTTCCGTAGTTGGTCATCAAAACCTTGCAGGTTCTCTTCCTTCAGATGCTTCTAGAATGTTTGCTAAAAACATATTAAATTATCTGAAATTATTGGTTAAAGAGAAGAAGATTAACTTTGATTTAAACGACGAAGTTATCGCTTCTACGACGATCACTCATGAAGGAGAGATCCGTCACAAACTGACTTTGGACGCCTTAGGTGGTTCCAAACAAGACGGGAAGAAGCCAGCGGCCAAGAAAAAGGCCTAAACTTCCGAAACAAGTTCCTATCAACCACCCTCCGAGCACATCGGAGGGAAAATGGTGGAGAGATAATAATCTACCAATCCCCGCCAAAAGACTAAGCACTAAAAACCATTCCGGAAAACCGAACAAGAACACTAAGATTAACGCTGCAGTCATCGAATTAGATGCATGAGCGGAAGGAAAAGAATGTTTCATATCCGGATTTTGATCCACTTTTCCGGCTACAGTGACTAGCGGTCTTTTACGAGCTATTAGCTTCTTTAATACTAAAACAAAACGATCATTTGCATAGGCGACAAGCCCTGCATAAGGAATTACAATCCACCAAGGATAAGGTAGACTTCCTTTCCATGCAGCGTAAGCGAGATACGGTAGAATAAGAACTAACATGATCTCTCCACGATTGATCCTGGAGAGAGTTCTGTTCAGAATTGGAGAATGGATTTTTTCGC
Source organism: Leptospira neocaledonica (assembly GCF_002812205.1). NCBI lineage: Bacteria > Pseudomonadati > Spirochaetota > Leptospiria > Leptospirales > Leptospiraceae > Leptospira > Leptospira neocaledonica. Next base: position 315,114 of record NZ_NPEA01000003.1, on the reverse strand, counting down.
GAATAAACATCGCGATTGCATAATCTATTCTTTCGAAAGCGGATAATTTTTCCAATATGTTCTTATCCAAGTAAGGATTTCCGTAAAATGGAGATTAGATCGGATCTGGAAACAGAAGATTGTTCTCCCGAAACGATATCTTTTAACTGAACCTTGTTTTCTGAGAGTTCGGATTCTCCTAAGAAGATCAAGAAACGATATCCTTTTTTTTCCGCCGTCTGGATTTGTTTGCCGAGTTTTGCAGGCTCTAGCATTGTTTCCACTCCGATTCCTTCTTTCCTAAGTTCTTCTGCAAGTTTCAAAACTTCAGGAAAAATTTTATCGTCCATCAAGGGAATTAAAACAGCAGTTTTGGAATTCAGATCCTTCGGAACCAGGCCATGTCCTTCTAAAAAGTTTTTGAAGGTTACATCTCCTAATCCGAAACCGATCCCCGAAAGTTGTTCATTGGAGAATAATCCGATCAGGTTGTCGTATCTTCCTCCGCCGTACAAGGATCTTCTGTTTTCAGGATTGGTATCAAATACTTCGAAAATACAACCTGTATAATAATCAAAACCACGGATGATAGAAGGATCGAATTCGAGTTGGTCTTTGATCCCCAATGATGCCAGATCCGAAAATAGGTTCCGAATAAATTCAACGGAAGAAGGATCTATCCCTTCTAAATCTCCGATTGTTTGGAGATTAGTATCTAGATACTTGTAGATGAGAGTTAATTGTTTTTCTGGATTGGAAAGCAGAGGTTTGATCTCTTCTTCAAAAGCCTCTTTGCTGATCTTGGATTTTTTATCCAAAAGTTTGGAAACTGCGTGTGCCTTTTCGGGAGCTAAAGCCAGAGTTTGGTTCAAGAAGGAATCTAATATCCCTCTATGAGATACCTTGATCTGATAACTTCCTTTTGGAGCTTTAAAATTTTCTAAAATTGCATTTGCGATCAGTATGATCTCTACTTCTGCTCTATAGGAATTTACTCCGAACAGATCCACATTTAGTTGCCAATGTTCTCGTAAACGTCCTTTACCAGGTTGTTCGTATCTCCATAAGTTCGGGATGGAAAACCATCGGATCGGCTTGGCAAGATTTCTAACTTCTCCAGCTACCATTCTTGCCAGAGTAGGAGTCATTTCAGGACGGATCGCAACATGACGATCTCCTTTGTCCGTAAAATCATACAATTGTCTTTGTACGATCTCTTCTCCGCTTTTTGCTAGATATAGTTCGAAAGATTCTAGGATGGGGCCGTCGTATTCTTCGTAGCCGAAAGATTGGACTGTCTTCCTCATTACGGAAAACATCCAATTTCGGAATCTCATTTCATCCGGATAAAAATCTCTCGTCCCCTTGTATGGGGCTGTAGGTAAAAAGGCTTTCTGTTTTTCCAAGTCTCTTAGACGCTCTTAATGAAGCTTAAATTCTTCTTTAATAGAGTCATATTCGTCTTGGCATCATTGGAGCCAACTATTTCTGCACCGACTAGGTAAATTTCCCCGATTTGAGAAATATGTCGGATTTTAAACGCGAATCTCAGTGGAGCTTGCATCTTAAAAGTTATATCCGCAGTAAAGAAAGGTTTATGCAGAAAGGATTCGACTAGCTGGGATTCGGTTACTTCCAAAAGAATTCCACCTTCCGAAGCGTTGATCACGTTTTGGCGGATATCAACGTCAAGAGTGTTGGAGTCTTCTATCCTATCGTTAAACACGTCTTCTAATTCGGCGTATTTTTTCAAGATAGCAGGATCTAAAATTCTATCCTTAGTCTCCGCATAACCTAAAGCAACAAGTTTAGGTCCGGAAGGATCTTTGTAATAGATCGGATAGATTGCAAAAGATTGTATCTTCCCGGAACGATACACTTTGGTCCTATCTTCCAGGATCATCTCCTCTTCTAATTCTTGTTTTAGATCCAGGATATTGAAACCGTTGGATTCTTCTTTAGAAAGAGGATCCATACTAATCGCATCTTTTACAAAGATGGTTTTACCGGTACGTTTGGATAATTCCTGTTCAAAGCTGAGTTCTTTTCCCGAAGGAAATACCAATCTGGAATAAGGGTATTCGGATAAGATATTCTTGTGTAAGTCGGTCAGAAGGATTTGGCCCGAAGTTCCCAGAACTTTCGTAGAATCCTGCTCTTTCTTGAGCATATGAAATCTATGAGCGACCACTTTACCTTGTAGGCCTTCAATTCTTGGAAGAATGCGGCCATCTTTGGCGATCCTTACATATTCAGGAGAACAGATCACTACTCCATCTTCATGATTGATCGAATCTACTCTAAATCCGATTTCCATATGTTTACTTAAGGTCTTGTAAACAGTGATCTCCCCTTCTTCATTCAGAGATTCCGGATCGATCCTAAGGAAAATTTTTCCTTCTGGAGTAGTTTGTAGGATTTGCAATTCTTGTTTTAGGGGATTCTCTTTCAGAAAGAGTCCGTTGTTATGTACGTACTCTTTCAGAATATAACCGACTTTCTGAGGATCCCGGATCGTATCCCATATTCTTGGTGATTGTAGGTAAGATCGGTACTCGACTTCCATCTGCTCTCCTGTTATAGCTTGCGGAAGTCGACCCTCCTGTTTTTAGCTCTTCCGTCTTCGGTAGAGTTATCTTCGTCAGGTCTGGAATACCAATAAGCTCTGGTTTTTAACCTAGAAGCTTGGATTCCTTTGCTACGAACGTAGTCAAAAACTTTCCGCGCTCTGTTCCCGCTTAAGCGAGTATTATATTCTTTGGAAGCTATATTATCAGTATGGCCCCCAATCTCTATTTTATCCGACGGATTCTTCTTGAGATAGTCTACAATCAGATCAAGTTGCTTGCGATGTGCGTCAGTTACTTCGGTCTTATTGAATTCAAAATAGAGTTTAGTACTTAAAACAGCTGGGACTTCCGAATCTTTCCTTAAAGCGATAGAAATTGTGGAACCGGATTTAATATCTTTCTTCAAGATATTAACACTTTCGGAAATATATTTCTCAGCCTTTGCAAAGATCTCAAAATCAGTGTCGGGAATCAACTCGATATGGAAATTTTTTGACAAACTGTTGTATTTTAAGATTTCTCCCTGTCTATTCTTAGGAGTAAAAACTGTAGCGCTCGCTCCAGCGATTGGCTCTTTAGTAGTAGCATCCACAACTACCACATTAAGTCCCTTTCCTTTATCTCCGTCACCTGTGCTAACGATCTTACCTTTTTCTTCATCCTTGATAGGAAGAAGAACATAGGTCTTATAAACTTTTTTATTTCTCTCTACGTTTCCACGTAAGTCGAGCTTGTCCTCAGTGGGATAAAAACCGGGGGAAGAAATTTCTACTTTATACAATCTTCCTGTTTTTAAAACGGTTTTAAAATTAGTAGGATTTCCTTTAGAAAGATCTCCGCCTATTCTTCTGGAGGTAATGGTTCTAGAAGGACCTACACTATCGGAAATTTTGATAGTAGCATCCAAACCTATCATTGTGGCCTCGGAGCCATCCAGAACCAATCCTTGGAAGGATACATCATAGGAATTCCTGAGATTTTCAGGGACCTGGAATCTATAAATATCGTATTGGCCCTGTCCCCCATTTCTATTGGAAGAAATATAGGCCCATAGGCCTTCGTGATCGAAAGAAATTCCTTCCGAGTCTATTCCTTCTGAACCATCTAAATTGAAAGGATGAGGTAGTTTTTCTAAACTTCCTGTTTCAGGAACTGGATGAGGAAGATTCGTTTTAGAAATTGTAAGTTTATCTTCGGCATCTTCCGTATCTGAATTTCCTGGAAGATTTAAGAAGCTGCGATATAAAGAAAACTTTTTGCGATCATTCTCTCTATTAGAAGAGAAGAATAACTGTTCTCCATCCGGATGAATATAAGGAAGAATTTCACTGGCCTTTGAATTGATTTCCGATCCTAAGTTGATTGGACTAGACCAAGCACCAGTAGAGAGATTTCTGTAACTCACCCAAAGATCATATTCTCCATAACCACCAGGACGATCGGAAGAGAAGATAAGATATTTTCCATCCGGAGAAACAGCAGGCATCTTTTCAGTCCAATTGGAATTGATCTCGGAAATCCCGATCAGATCGCTCCAACGTCTTGTTTTTTCATCTCGTTTAGTATAATAAATATCTAATGCGTCAAAACCTTCTCTATCCGCTTTTACATTCCGGATAGAAGTGAGGAAAATTTCCTCGGGATTTCCGAATTCGTCGAAACGAATAGAGATCCCACCTTCGTACTTATCTGTGTTGAATAATTTGGATTTTTTTTCTCCGGAAGGGAGTTCCTTTTTATTCTGCTCCCAGATGTCCTGGTTCAGGTTAACCGGCTTTTTCCAATCAGCTTCTCCGTCCCTTTTTTTGTAATTTGCGTTTTCGGAAAGCCAGATGTCCATCTCTCCTTCTCCGCCAGGACGATTGGATTGGAAGATCAGATATCTTCCGTCAGGACTAATGATCGGATTGTATTCTACGTTCTGTGTATTTAAAGGAGACCCGAAATTTCTTTCCAAGAGTGTGGGAACAGGTTGTGCGGATCCATCCCAGGAAAATAAAAAAAACAGAAGAGCCCCGGCAAGGAGGGAGCTTAGAAAATGATTTCGTTTTATAACGAGTCCTTTTCCTTGATTGTAAAAAAACATCTTGTATTTAGTATCGGAACAAAGTCCCCAAGTATCAAGATGGAAACTAAGATGGAATCCGACCTTCCGAACAGAACCCAGGAAGAAATTTTTCCCCCAAAACCGACGCTATTCGGGGTTTTGAACATAACCAACGACTCTTTTTCGGATGGGGGAAAATACCTACAAGAGGACCTGGCTTTAGCCAAGGCAAAATCTCTAATGGAAGAAGGAGCAGATGTGATCGATATCGGGGCACAGTCTTCCAACGTAAAAGCGGAACCTATTTCCGAAGAATTAGAATGGGATAGAATGAAAGAGATCATTTCCGAGCTAAAAAAAGAGAATGTTGCAATCTCAGTAGATACATTCCGGCCTTACGTCATCCGAAAGGCATTGGAAATAGGTGTAGATTATATCAATAATATCCGAGGTTTCATGGATCCTGAAAGTTTGGATTTGCTAAAAGGCGTAAACAGACAATCCACAAAGTACGTGGCCATGTTCTCTCAAGACCATTCCATCAAGGCATCCGAATTTTCAGATTTGAAACCGGAGACAGTTGTACCTTTAGCTCTGGAATTTTTTAGAGAAAGGACAAAAACTTTCGAAAGATTAGGACTGGCTGATCGGTTAATTTTAGATCCCGGCATGGGATTTTTTTTAAGTCCGGATTATAAGGTAAGTTTTGCTATTCTATCCAAAATCAAGGATATACTTTCGGAATTTCCGAACCTAATGGTTTCGGTTACTAAAAAATCTTTTTTAGGAAATGCTTTAGGCGGTTTGCCGGTTGAAGACAGAGTAGTCCCGACTGCGATCTCAGAGACCTATCTTTGGTCTAAAGGAGTTCCTATGATCAGAACGCATTCTCCAAGATCTTTTTTATTAGCTATGAAAACCTGGGAGATGTCTCACGGAGTTTATAGTCCGCAACGCGGGCTTCAAGAGCCTGGACCTTTTGGGACAAGCTCTTATCGTCCGTAACGAATTCTATCCATCGCTTCTTTTCCTTCCGGAGTGAGAGTAGGAAAAAATTCTTCTTCAGTGAATTGAAGTCCTTTGGATTTTAATTTTCTAAAATAAGGTAGTAAAGGAGAAACATCCGCTTTAGGATTTTTGGAAAGTAGAGAAAGTTTCCATAATTCTAAAAACACCAAAGATTCTTTTTCGGATTCAGGTGCCTTTTGAAGCCAATCTAAAGCTTCCGAATATCTTCTCTTCTCGAAATACGCGTGAGCGATATAATATTCTAATTCGGGTATCCTTTCACCGGTTCCACTCAAACTAAGTCCGAAGACTAGAACATCGTCCCATTTTTCTAAGATATGGGCCATCTTCAACATAAGGCCCCTTGCAGTTTTATGGAATGGACTTTGTTGTAGTACCTTCTCCAAATAATAATAACTTTTGGACCATTCTTGTTTGGAGAAAAAATACTCCGCTAATCCTTCCCATGCGTAAATCTCTTGGCCAGGAATAGTAGAAAGTGCGTCTCTAAAAATGACTAACTCCTCGTCTCTCTGGGCTTCAATTAGAAGGTTTTCGAATTTTTTACGTTCGATCGGAGCTGATTGTTTTAGGAATCTTTCCAGGAATTTTTTGGCTTCTGAAATATCATCTACTAGATAATATAAACGTAATAGATTGAGTGCGGGAGTTGGATTATTCGAAAGAAGTTTTTGTGCATTTAGAAATTCTTCCTCGGCATCATCAATGAGGGAGAATCTTACGAATAAAATTCCCAGATTGTTTTTATCGGGGGCAAGGATTGCTTTTCCTCTATGGGATTTTGCTTCCCAGGGACTTTTTACGGAGTCAACTTTCTCCCTTGTATAATCGGTTGCAGGGAGATACAAAAACATCGGATCGTTTTCGATCTGTTCATTGTTTCGGATTGGATATAAACAAGAAAAGGATAATAGGGAAAGTAAAATGAGAAGAAAGAGATTAACCTGTCTCAGAAGCGGGATTTTCCTGTAAGTTTTTCTGTGCATACAATAAATACTTTAATGCTCGCTCTGTATCTCCATGAAATAGATACATAAGTGAAAGATCAAGCGCGTCCTGTGCCTCTGGTGCCTCGAAATCCTGAGGATTTTCTTTTGAAAGAGTGAGTTTGTCCTTAAATTCGTCCAATTTCTTTCTTGTTAGAACTTCCAGATTATCAAAGAAAACTTTCTCTTCCGGTTTAGGCTTTTGTTTTGCAGCCTTAATTGAGTCGTTAAACTGAACAAATCCTTGTGCGGTTGTAGTTACCTTCTTCAGAGTTTCAAAGGATTGTTTATAATTTCCTAGTTTAACATGGATTTCCGTCATCAGGATTTCCATTCTAGGATCATTCGGGTTTATCTGGATTGCTACGTTTGCAGCTGCTAATGCTTGTTCCCATTTTTCTGTATCGAAATAGATAGTAGCAAGAGCAGCATAAGCGGTTTTATTTTTGGGATCTAATTTGATCGCATTCTTGAGATACAACTCGGACTTGTCCGGGCGATCTAATTGTTTATAACAATAAGCAAGAAGTAGATGAGAGTTTAGATATTTTTTATTCAACTCCAAAGAACTTTTGAGAGCCTTAACTGCGGCATCCAAACTTCCGAGCCTGTAAAGTTCTACTCCAAGGTTATAATAAAGTTCTGTAGTTTTTCCAAGTTCTAAAGCTTTTTGGTAGGTCTTGATCGCCTTCTCTGAGTCGCCGGTCCGAGAGTAGAGGGCCCCTAGATTCAGATAGGCCTTTTGGAACTTAGGGTTCATTCCCAAAATTTCAGAATATACCTTGGCAGCCTGGGAGATTTTCCCTTCTTTTTCGAGTTTTAAAGCCTCGTTGAACTTTCGTTTGATATCGGCCTCGGTCATGTCCGAAATATCGACTAAAATTCACCAGAAAACAACCTGAAAAAAACTTCAGGTAAAAGTCAAAAACCTCCGAAAATAAAACATAGAAAGACAGAGGTCCGAAATGAAACAGATAGCCGCTATCTTCGCATTGATAACTGTTACCGCTTGCGCTTCTTCCGAAACCAGAAGGAGCATCAGCGCGTCCGGAGATCCTTCCGAAATATTTTTTGAAAAAGAAATCGTTCCTATGGACCAAGAGTCCAAAAGAGATTTGGTATTGGCTAAGAATTCTTCCGCTTCCAGAGGATTGGATGATCTTCTCGCGGATAACAAACCAGTAAAAGCCACTACACCTTCCAGACAACAATCGGGTTCTACAGGAGAATTCGACGAGGTCGGATATTCTTCCTGGTACGGTCCTAAATTTCACGGCAAGCCAACTGCGAGCGGAGAAATTTTCGATAAAACAAAACTGACTGCTGCTCACCCTAGCCTTCCTTTAGGTTCAGTGGTTCGAGTCAAAAACCTGGAAAACGATAAAGAAGTTTTAGTAAAAGTAAACGATCGTGGACCTTTCGTTAAAGATAGGATCATAGATCTTTCTGAAAAAGCAGCAGAGAACTTAGAATTCAAAGATGTAGGAATTGCAAGAGTTGGTCTTATTGTAGTTAGTAAAGGTGGAGCAGCAGAGTCCGAAGACATGGAAGGTCTGGAAGATGAAGAAGCTCTTCTGAAAGAGAACAAACCGGAAAGACTTACTCCTAAAAAAGCTGTGACTCCGGCCACTTTAGTAAAGGGAGCCCCGAAAGGGCAAACAGTCCAAGTGGGAGTTTTCAGAAACAGCAGACTCGCTGAGGACTACAGAAAAAATCTTTCTGCCGAATACGGTGAGAAAGTATATCTTTTCGAAAGAGACGGTATGTTCGTTCTTCAAATGGGCGATTTTATGGACCGTGCAAAAGCGGACCTTCTAAAATCCAAATTGAAAGAAGACGGAGTGGATTGTTTTATCCCTAAAAAATAAAACTCTCATTCGGTCTCTGAAAGAGAAAGCCTCCGATATTGGAGGCTTTTTTATTTAATCCCTATGCGCTCTACAACCTTTAGTTTTCATTCTGCTTCCGCAAATTGTTTTAGCCAGCTGAACATAAGCAGGAAGACAAGTGCCTGTTCCTTGCCCGCAGGCAGGATCTGCAACTAATAGGATAGTAAAACAATCATCATAGTTTTTCAAATCATTCGCGCAAACATCTTCATGATCCACTAAAATTCCACAATCGGAAAATGAGTAGAGTAAGATTGTAGAAAAACAAACGAGAAAAAATGTACTTATCTTCGACTTCATAAACCCTCGGCCGCAAAGGCGGCTAACGAATAATAGCCCAAAGGATTTGAAAGAAGGTCAGTTTGTCAAAAAAAATCTTTCCGGAATTTAGATCCCGCCGCCATGGATGAACTCGTTTAGCTCATCGTCTTCATTTTTTGTAGCGGATTTTTTCTCTTCGAGATTGGATTTTGCGTATAGTTCATTCACTTCTTTTTGCAAGGTATCTATCTTTTCTACCAGAATGGAGAAAACTCGGGCAACCGGGTCCGGAAGTTCTCCGTGATCCAGCATTCTTTCTCCTTCTTTTCCGAAATCTACCTTGGAACGAACTACTTTTCCGGGAACGCCTACAACCGTACAATCTGCAGGAACGTCTCTCAGAACTACGGAACCTGCACCGATTCGGACATTATGCTCTATCACTATATTTCCTAAAATTTTTGCTCCGGCTCCGACCACCACATTTTCTTTTAAAGTGGGATGTCGTTTACCGCTTTCTTTACCGGTTCCGCCCAAGGTCACACCTTGTAATATCAAGCAACCTTTTGCTATTTCAGCGGTTTCTCCTATGACGACTCCTTGGCCATGATCTATGAAGATCCCTGGTTCAATTTTTGCGCCCGGGTGAATGTCTATCCCAGTCAAAAATCGAGCGAAAGTATTGATCATTCTGGGAAATAGGGGAACTTTGATCTTATATAAAGAATGAGCCAGAGAATGGAACCAAAGCGCGTGTAAACCCGGATAACAAAGAATGACTTCCAAATAGGACTTGGCTGCAGGGTCGTTTTTTTTAATCGCTTTGATATTCTCGAACAAATGTTTATCCCGGTTCTTCATATAGACGGTCGATAGAAGAATAATGTTATATATAGTTAGGAATAAACCTGAAATCGTACGCCGGTATGTAAAGGAGGAATCATTTTGAGAGATTACTTAAGTCGGAATCCAAAGGAAAACAGTCTAAAAAATTGAACAGACCGACTTACGGATGGAACGTACTTCTTTTCGTTCTAACTTTTTTTACCTTAACCTTTCAGGATGATATATTCAGGATTCCGTATTTAAACTCTGCGACAATTTCAGAGATCTTTCGGATCAGAACTCCTTACTCTTTTTCTCTTCTTGGAATTCTTTTTTGCCATGAGATGGGGCATTACTTCGCTGCCAGATATTATGGAATCAAGGCAACTCTTCCGTATTTTTTGCCGGTTCCATTTTCTCCTGTAGGAACAATGGGTGCTGTGATCCGTATCAAGGAGCCGATTCGAAATAAGATCCAATTATTCGATATCGGGATTTGGGGACCCGCAATGAGTTTGGTACTTTCTATTCCCTGCCTTGTGATCGGATTATATAATTCACAATTAGTTTCTCTCGCAGAAAGAGCCGCAACATTACAAGCTCATCCTGGATTGGTGGATATTCATTTTGGGGATAGCATTCTCACTTATATATTGTCTCAGAAAATTTTAGGTCCCTTTGACTCTTCACTATTTACTGTGGAATACAATCCTTTGGCTTTTGCAGGCTGGGTAGGACTTCTGATCACTGCATTAAATCTTTTACCTTTCGGTCAATTGGATGGAGGACATATTGTATATTCATTGGCAGGAGAAGGTTATAGAAAGTGGATTTACTATTTGTTTTCCGCATTTCTTTTGCTCTCCATTTGGAATTATTCGTGGATCTTATGGGGATTGCTCATCTATTACTTTATCAGAGTAGAACATCCTTTTGTGCCGGATGCTTCTTATCCAATTGGCAAATTTAGAAAGATATTTGGCTGGGGTATGTTATTATCCTTCCTACTGATTTTTCCGATCTCTCCGATCACTGTGGTTTCCTCTTCCGGAGCAAAGAACAGTTTAGGAGAGGACCTCTGGAATATTCTACTCGAAGTATTTTCAAAATGAGAAAACTGATCATAAAAATTTTCATCCTACTTTTTCTGATAATCTCCCTTTCTATCCATTCTCAAGAAGAAGGTGACGTAGATATTCAATTGACCGAGAATCCTTACGGTCTTTCTTACGACGGAACAAATTTCTGGTTCGCTGACAGCAAAAGAAGAGCAATCATTCGTGTGGATCCAAGCGGCAGACAAGAAGCTTTCAATTTAGGGATCCCATTCATTGCGGGATTAAATTTTGATCCGAGAGAAGGAAAACTTTTCGTAGCTAGTAAAAGGATCGTTCTGAAGGTAGAGCCGAATACCGGCGGAGTTACGGAAAGAATACAGGTTCCAATCGACAAAATAGGTGGGATCGCGAATTTTCAAAATTACCTATATATCCTGGATTCGGATACAGGAAAGGTTTCCGTTTATGATAAAGGGACACAAAGTTTTTTCGGCGGTTTCCTAACGGATAGATCGGAACCGAAAGATATTTGTTTTGCAAGAGACAGTCTTTGGATCACGGATTCTTCCGATGGAAACGTATATAGATATGATCCTACCAGCGGAAAGATCACTGGATCTATTCGTTCTCCTTCCAAGGACATTCGGGGAATCGCAATACTTGGCAGTAGAATTTATGTTGTAGATAGAACTACCCGAGAAGTCAAAAAGATCTCCTTTGTAGAAACGGATCGCTTTCTCGCTTCCGGAGAGGCTACTTATCTCATCAACGTAAAGATCAAATATTCTTTGGATGAAGCTACATTAGTAGGTGGGGCTCTTGGATTACTTCCTCCTCCTACGACAGAACACCAAAGGATACGAAATCTAAAAACCAAAGATCCTAAATTTAAAGGGGATATGGTGATGGGAGTTCGGGCTCTGTCTAAAAAATTAGGAATAGACGACCCAAAAGGCCCCCAAACTTTAGAATATCATTTCGAAGCAAGAACTACTAACGTCAGATATTACGTTTTAGACGATTTTTTAAAGAAGAAGGAAGAGATCCCTACTGACCTGGGCGCATTTACCAAAAATCGTGTTTCAGTAAAGGAGAAGGCGGGGAATTTTTTCTTGGATAAAATTTTCGACGCGAGATTATTCCGTTCCGATTGGGATAGTCTGAAAAAATCTCTGCTGGATTCAGGTTTGCCCGTTCGTCCTGTGAGGAGTTTAGTATTTTCCGGATCTTCGAATCCTTCTTTCAAAGATACTTTGGACATTTATATTCCAAGTTTTGGTTGGGTTCCTTTGGCCAGTGTAAAACCTGAGAAGATAGAATCTTCTCGTGCTTACCAAAAGTCAGAAGATATGGTGGACCTATTTCGTAGCGAGGCTTGGGCCGCTTTACCTTCTCCTATTTTATTCAAGGCAAAGGACTCTGAAATTTGGAAACCACTTCCTGCAGAGATAGAAGTTACACTTCTTCCTAAAGGAACTGATCTATCTTCTAACTGAAAGATTCTTGTCGGACCAAAAAATATCTTTTGTAAGCAACAATTCCGAGAGTGATCGCTCTTCCTAACATATAGGAAGAGAGTGAGAACCAGAGAATATGATTGTTGTTTTGGATTTTTCCCCAATAAGCGATCGGAAAGAAAAATACGATAGAACTAACAATCATCGAATTCCTTAGAATTCTTCCTTCAGAGATTCCTAAGAAAAAACCATCGAATATGAATGCAAAAGATCCGAAGAGCAAAACCGGCGCGATCCAATAGCCGTATTCTTTCGCAAGAACTACAACCGGTTTAGATTTACTGAATAGTTCGAATAAAATTTCGGAAGGAAGAAGGATCAAAATGCAAAAGAATAGAGAGATCACAAATCCTGATAGAAGAGCCATCTTTAAGATCTTTTTTAAACCTTCCGAGTTATTATTTCCTTTAAGAGTTCCAGCAACAGTTTCCATTGCAATTGCAGCACCATCTATCCAAAAGGCTCCGACCAAGATCAATTGGTGAAGAATTGCATTTGCAGCTAAAGTTTCAGAACCTAAACCGGAGCTGTAATTTCGGAACAAACTGAACGTGGTGATCAAAAGTAAGGTTCGGATCATTATATCCGAATTCAAAGATAGAAGAGATGTATATCCTTTCAGAGAGAAGATTTGGATCTTATGATAAACTTGAAGAAATCGGTCCTTCTCTTTGAATAATAGAACAAGAAAGAATGCACACATTAAGTATTGGCTGATAGAAGTCGCAATTCCTGCACCATATGCTTTCCAATCCAAAAATAGAATGAACCAAATATTCAGTCCTATATTGACAACGTTTGCGATGACAGTTGCTACTAAAACGGTAGCACTTTTGGATCTTCCTAAAAACCAACCTGTGAGTACAAAGTTACAAAGTGTTGCGGGTGCGCTGATGATCCTGGATTTGAAATATTCTTCGCCTGCGGATTTTACTTCCTTCTCGCCTTCTAAAACGGAAAACCCGAATTTTTCTAAATAGCTGTTAGCAAATAAAATTAGCACACCGATTCCCACGCCGAGAATCAGAGATCTTAAAAGTATTTGAAAGGATTCTTTACTATCTTCGTTTCCTTCTGCCTGGGCAGTAAGACCTGTGGTGCTCATTCTTAAGAAAGAAAATCCCCAGAACAAATAATCGAATAGTACGTTGGCGAGTGCGACTCCAGCTACGAATGTATGAGATTCCAACTGACCGAGGACTGCGACATCCGCAAAGCTCGTCAATGGAACAGTCAGATTTGCGATTATATTAAAGAAAGTAAGTGTGAGAAATTTTTTTTCCAAGAGAAGACTCAATTACTCGGTCGTTTCTTATCTTCTATACTTTGGAAAACATTGCAGGCAACTAAGTCTCCTGTGACATTTACGGTGGTTCTACACATATCCAAAATGCGATCCACTCCCAAAATAATACCGATTCCTTCTGTAGGAATTCCTACGCCGGCTAAAATAGATGCAAGGATCACAATACCAAGTCCTGGAGTACTCGGAGTTCCGATCGAAGCAACTACAGTTGCGATGAGTACGAATGCAAGATTGGTCGCCGTTAATTCTATCCCATACACTTGAGCTAAGAATACTGTGGCGACCGCTTGGTAAAGTGCCGTCCCGTCCATATTCACTGTGGCTCCCAAAGGTAGAATGAATTCTGCGATCTTTCGAGAGACACCCATCTTCTCGATCCCTGTCTTTAATGAAAAAGGGAGAACTGCAGCCGAGCTAGAAGTAGAGAATGCAAGTAGTTGTACTTCGCCCGCTTGTTTAAAAAACCATACTGGGCTTTTCCTTGCGACAAGCACCAGTATGATTGAATACATAATCAGTACTAAAACTAAACCACCGAGTACCGTGAGAAAATAAACTCCCAGGCTGAGTAAAACTTTGAGTCCTATCTTTGCAGTGATTTGTGCGATGAGTCCGAAAACTGCAAAGGGTGCGATCTTCATTGCCCATTGTACGAATATCATACTGGTTTTAAATACAGCTTGGAATACAGGTAGAACATACGCAGCGCTTTGTTGTTCTATAGAAAGAATTGCAATCCCGACTAACAGCGCGAGTAAAACTACTCCTAACATATCTCCATTTGCGAATGTTTGAAACGGGTTTCTAGGAAGAACGGAAAGAATTAATTCAGGGACTTTTTCTATGGAAACATTGCCCGAAGTTTCAGATACTTTGTTAGGGACCTGCACTCTTGGAATTCCCGCAGGATCTACGAAACTTCCTGGCTTGATTGTACTTGCTAATATTATTCCGATCGATACGGCTAATATTGTGGTAAATACGAAGTATAAAAATGCTTTTAATCCGAAACTTTTCAGATTTTCCAGAGTTTCCCCAGCATGAATCCCTAGAACGATGGAACAAAAGACCAAAGGAATCATAATGATCTGCAGTAAGATCAGGAAAAAATGACCTGGAAGCCCTAACCAAGAAACAATAGGCTTGGAATATTCTTGGGCTACCAACGAATTTTCAGGACTCAGATACAGACCTGCTAAAAGTCCGGATACCAAACCTAACAAAACTCTAAACCAGAGTTTTTCTAAAGGAAGAAAACGAATAACATTCGGAAGGTTTCGGTTCGACTCGACGGACATACTCGACAGAATAGGAGTCGTATTCTTATTTTTCTATTGATTTTTCCCTTTTCAAAATGATAGTGAAGGCTTTAGCCGATTTTTTACCGATCCTAAAGATGTATTCTGGAAGCGGTAAACTAAAAATAAAAATTTCGGTTTGAAGGCAGTTTCGATCATCCGGCATCCGAGTGCCTACAGGAGTTTATGGGGTTAAATCCGATTTCTTGGGACCTTGTCCTTTTTAATTATTATTCATTTGGAAGTTTATTGGTCACTTTGACCACCATATTCCTCGGGATTTTCTTTCTTACCCTAAAGAATAGGACAATAGCTACCACTCATCTTGGGATTGGCTTTATGCTATTAG
>NZ_NPEA01000002.1:300000-501070 GCF_002812205.1 Leptospira neocaledonica | reverse complement strand
AACTTAAGAACAAACGAAAAACATAGAACTACTAATAGCGACAGGGATCGGAGCGGAAATCCGGCGATGCACCATTATAAGCAAAAAAGTTTTAAATTAAAAAATTTATTATGGTGCTTCGCTGATTGAAGCGAAGAGCCCGGTCCTGACAAAGTCAGGAGTCGCCCCCTCCCTATGTTGGAATTCCAACACGATATTGATTTCCCATGTAGGAACTCCAACATCGCGGTCCACAGCGCAATTCCGCGCAATCTAGACCGAGGTCAAGAGTCCCGAAAATGCAAAAATAGTTTAGATCCGTACACCCCAAAATGCAAACTGGGACCCTCTAACAGATATGCGCGATTTTAAAGTACTAGTCACAGAAGCTTCCAAAGGAGAAGAACCGGCTTGGACGGAGTTAATGACCCGTTTCGAAAAATACGTAAGTAGCCAAGCCATCAAACGGATCCGGGACCAATCCAAGGCGGAGGATCTGAGCCAAGAAGTATTTTTAGAAGCTTGGAAAGTTCTCCCAACGCTTCGACAGCCGGAGGCGTTTCCATTCTTGCTCAGAAGGTTGGTATTAAAACATTCGGATCGTATCTTAAGAAAAAAAGATCTGCTCGGAACAGAATTAAATCCTGAGATCACCAGAGCTGCTCCTCGCTCGGGAGATAGTTGGAGAACTGAAGTTTTAGATGCGTTAGATGAACTTCCTAACGAAGAGAAACAACTTTTGAACCTAAGATATTTCGGCGAAATGAGCTATGAAGAGATCACCGAAAAAACAGGGATCCCTATCGGTAATTTGAAAAACCGTTTGAGAAGAAGTAGAGAGTTATTACGCAGACAACTTTTGAATAAATCGGACAGAAAAGATTGGTTGGAAGTCCTACATGGACCTATGGCAATCGCTTCCTGATTGGAGAATAGAATGACTGATACTTTAGTAGAACCGATCCAATTTCCGGGACTCCGTATGGAGGACAACCAACTCAAAGAAAGAAAAATTTTTCTTTGGGGCCAGGTAGATGATTCTTCTGCAAAATACGTTGTGGAACGTCTATTATATCTTTCTAATCAAGATCCGGAAAAAGACATTACTCTTGTGATTAATAGTCCTGGAGGTGCAAACACTTCCGGTATGTCCATTTTGGACACTATGGATCTGATTCCTAATGACATAAGTACTGTTTGTATGGGCTTGGCTGCAAGTTTCGGAGCGTTACTCCTTCTTTCCGGGACAAAAGGTAAAAGATTCGCATTCCCTCATAGTAGGATCATGCTACACCAGCCTCATGTTCCTGGAACTTATCAGGCAAAGGCTACGGACATTGGTATTTTTGCGTCGATGATAGAAAGGGATAAAAAAGAAATCAATCGTATTGTTTCCGAAAGAACAGGACAACCCTTGGAAGTTGTAGAAAGAGATACGGACAGAGATCTTTGGCTCACTCCTTCAGAAGCACAAATATATGGTGTGATCGACGGAGTCCTGGAGAACTGGAAATAGATTAAGTTTATCTAAACTTGAGGCTTTCCTAGTTTAAATAAAAGATTTCCTCTTACTGTGGGCCATTCTTCTTTTGTAATACTGTAAACCGCGGTATCTCTCAGGGTGCCGTTTTTACTGATACGATGATTTCTAAGTATTCCGTCCAGTTTTGCCCCTAATCTTTCAATTGCCTTTCTGGATGTAAAATTCATAATATGAGTTCTGAATTCCACTGCTATACATCCTAAGGTTTCGAAGGCATGTTCCAATAGTAAAAGTTTACATTCCGTATTCACAAAAGTTTTTTGGACAGATTTGGGATACCATGTGGCTCCGATCTCGAGCCTTCGGGCATCCTTTTCTATATTCAAATATCTTGTAGTACCTAAAAGTTTCGAATCTTCCTTTCTGATTACTGCAAAAGGAAGAGAAAGTCCTGCCTCTTGTTCCTCTAATGCTTTTTGGATCCAGGCCTTCATTCCTTCCGGTTCCGGAATATTCGTGTACCAAAGTTTCCAGAGTTCTCCGTCCTGAAGTGCTTCGGTCAATACATCCGCATGTTCCAAACCGAGAGGAACCAGTTCCACACGATCTCCGGAAAGACGGATTGGTTTAGGAGGATAATAAGTAGAAGAAATCATGTTTATAATACAAGGAGGATCGTTAGTCGTATTTATAATTTCAAATAGCCTGACAAACACCAAGCGCAGACTTCTTCCGTAAATGGAAGGTCTTTTGCTTTTGCCACCACATCCGGCGGAATAGTATGGAAGAAGATCCGATCATCCACAGTTCTTCCGCAGATCTTGCAGACTGAGATTTTCCAAGGAGAAATGGTTTCTCCATCCTTCTCCGCCTGGGAATGGGATCGAAAAGGTCTTATATCTTCGTCGTTTTCCAACTTGGTCCTAAGAGAAAGATATTCTCCATTAAAACCGATCTCTAATCGGAAAACATGCTCACCTTCTGCAGTATCGAATCTAAGAAGGTTCGGATCCAATCCTATTTCCTTAAATTGTAATATAGCTAATGCGATCCCTATCTCTCTTCCTTCTTCATCAAAAGGATAATCTTCAAAGTATTCGGAAAGATCATGGTAAGACTTAGCTCTGGAAAGATATTCTGTTAGCGCTTCTTCTGCTTCAGAAGTGATCGGAGCTAAATTTGCGATCTCTAAAGAAACTCCCGAACCGGAATGGCGGATCGTGGTCCTAATGATAGAACCTTCTTCTTTTAATCTATTTCTCAATTTTAACGGGTCTGAGAAATCCCAATTGGTTTCGAATTCGGCTTCTCTTTCGGTGAATGATTCCGAGCTAAGAGGATCCCAGCCCTTCTCTATATAGTAGGAATTCCTACAATTCTCTTTAAAGGCCATTTCTAATAGAGAATAAATGAGAGAAAGAGAAGGAGGAAGAATATCCGTCTTTTGGTAATATTCCAAACAGAACCGGAGATAATTCTCCACATTGGATTTATAATATTGGGAAAGTACCACTCCGTGAAGGACGATCTTTTTTCCGAGTTCCATCCCTCGGATCAAACGTTCCTTTTTGGCTAATTCTATTTCCATCCGCTTACGGAGTTCTGGCTCCCCGCAAAAGTATCGGGAGATCGGGGTCTCTGTCTGCCTTTTTTTATAGATCTCTGATTGAAAAAGAAACCGGTCCCCGGTGAGGACCAAAGCCCAAAACCTGGGACCGGCTAAATTGGTGCTATATTGGATGGGAAAATATTACGATGTGATCTCCGAAAATTCTATTTTGAGCGCAAAGCTAGGCGCAGCTTAGTTGAAAGCGGAGTACGGCTAGGGCCAAACTATAACTTTCAAACCTTAGATTAGGAGATAGAAGGTGGAGGAATATTCAGCAGATGCTGAGATAATAATTTATTGTGTTGAAATTGAAACCTATCCTGGCGGGAAGGATTTGAATTATAGAGACCTGGAGTGTTTATTTCAGAAGCTAAAAAATCTCCCCAAACCGTTTCCGAAGGATCGGTGGTTTCAGCGAGATCGCTTAATTCTTCTATATCGGTCTCTTGTCCGATGATTGTTTGTGATTGGTCGGACTTCTTCCCGGGATAAGGGCTGTTGGACGGTCCGGAATGGAGAAAAAATAATAGAGTAAATAAGGCTAAGGAAGCCGAAACGAACCTTAGTTTTTTTCCTCTTAGGACCATACTAATCTAATCCGAAACCTGAATGAATCTCTGTCAAGCTTTTAGAGATTCTTTTTACTTAGACTCCTTTTTTACGAAGGGATTCTCTTAAATTTTCAAAACCTGGTTTTCCGAGTAATGCGAACATATTTTTCTTATACGCTTCCACTCCAGGCTGATCGAACGGGTTTACACCCAGTACATTCCCTGAAATCCCGCAGGCTAATTCAAAAAAATACATCGTTTGCCCTAGGCTATTCGGTCCTGTGTCCGGAAACAAAATCTCCAAACAAGGTATTCCGCCTTCCGAATGTGCTACTAAAGTGCCAAGGAACGCCTGCAAGTTCACCTCTTCCAAGTTCTTAGAAGCTAAAAAATTCAGACCATCCAAATCGTCCCCATCCTGGGGAACCAAAACCTTTGCTCCGGTGTTTTTGGAATAAAGTACTGTCTCGAAAATATTACGCTCCCCTTCTTGCAAATATTGCCCAAGAGAATGCAGATCTGTAGTCAGTTCCACAGAAGCAGGAAAAATACCCTTACCTTGTTTGCCCTCGCTTTCTCCAAACAATTGTTTCCACCATTCGGTTAAGGTACGGATAGAAGGATTATAATTTGCGATAACTTCTATTTTCTTTCCGGATCTATAAAATAAATTTCTGTAAGCTGAATAAATACAGGCAGGGTTTTTATGCGAAGAAGTTTCCGAAATCAAAAAGTCTGCGGCTTCCGAAAACCCTTTACAAAAAGAAAATATATCTACTCCAGCAGCAGCAATCGGAAAAAGTCCTACAGGCGTTAAGACGGAATATCTTCCGCCTACATTATCCGGAATGGAGAAGGTAGTAAATCCCAACTCTTCGGACATTTTGCGTAATGCACCTTTGGAGCCGTCCGTGGTTGCTACTATTCTATCTTTCGCTTTTGCCCCGTATTTTTTTTTGGCCAGATCCCAAAGCAAACGAAATGCCAAAGCAGGTTCTGTAGTAGTTCCCGACTTGGAAACCACATTGATCGAAAATTCCTTATTCTCTAAATATTCTAAAAGTTCGGAATGATAGCGTGCATCTAAATGATGTCCCGCATAAACGATCTCAGGTGATCCCAAACTTGGAGTTTTGAAATAAGGTTTAGAAGCTTCGATGACTGCCTTGGCTCCTAGATAAGAACCTCCGATCCCGATCACAACAATCGTCTCGGATTGTTTTCTAAATCGTTGTGCTTCAGAATGAATTTTTTCTAATTCTGATTGTTGGATCTCTTGGGGAAGTTTGACCCAGCCTAAAAATTCGGAGCCGGGAGATTTTCCGGACAAAAGATTTTGTAATGCTGTGCCCGACTCTTTTAATAAGAGTTCGAAAACTTTCGGATCTGCAAACTCCGATGCAAATCTATCGTTTATTTCTAAAGAAAAGGCCATCGGCATTCCTCAAAATCGGACATCCGAGACAAATTACTTATGTTAATTGGAATAGCAAGGAAAAACGAAATAATTCACTGTTCTAATTTTCCAAAATCCCTTGTAAGTATTTAGTCTTAGATTTTATTTTCCAGAATGACTCTTTCTATCCGAGAGAATCTTTCCTCTTCTCTGTCCCGGATTTTTCCGGATACTCCGGACTCAGGTCCCATTCATTTTTTCTCCGCCCCGGGTAGGGTAAATATCATAGGTGAGCATGTGGACTACGCGGGGGGTCTGGTATTTCCTGCGGCAATCGATTTCAGAACGAACTTTGTTATTCGAACAAACGGACTTGGAACTTTCAGATTATACTCTTTAGATTTCCAATCCGAATTTGTAACAAACGATTTAATCTACTCCGAGGAAAAATCTTGGGCAAATTATATTTTAGGGGTCGTCTCGGAAGCTCGCAAATTAGGTTTAAGGGTAGAAGGTTTTGACCTCGCCTTTACAGGGAATATCCCCCAAGGAGCCGGACTTTCTTCTTCCGCGGCGGTAGAGGTTGGAACCGCATTTGCACTTTCTAAAATTTTCCATTGGGACATCAGTCTTGAAAAGATCGCTCTACTCGCACAAGCGGCGGAGAATCATTTTGTAGGAGTCAACTGCGGGATCATGGATCAGTTCGTGATCGCTGTGGCTAAACCTTCTACTTGTATTTCACTCAATACTGAAAGTCTAGAATATTCTTATCATAATTTGGATCTTCCAGGTTACGAATTCTATCTAATCGATTCTCAGGTCCCACATAGTCTGAAAGAAAGTGAGTATAATAACAGAAGAAAAGAAGTGGAATCTGCGACTTCAAAATGTAATAAACTTTCTCCGGAAGTCCGGACCTTAAGCCAGGCAAACTTCTCACTGATAGAAAAAGCAAACCTGACCCAATCCGAATTTAAAAGGGCCACTCATATTTTAGGAGAAAAATCCAGGGCTCAAAACGTTATCCGCTTCTTAAAAGATAAAGATGCGGAGAAGGTCGGAAAAGAATTATTCTCTTGCCATGAGTCTCTCTCCCAAAACTTCCAAGTCTCCTGCAAAGAAATTGATTTTATCGTAGAGTGGTTCCATTCCGCAAATGTATTAGGTGCCAGAATGATTGGAGGAGGTTTCGGAGGTTGTGTTCTAGTCCTGGACAAAGAAGGCAGATCTTCTTCTTTATTCTCCGAATTCGAAAAGGAATATTTCAGGAAATTCGGACTAAATGCAAAGATCTATAAATTTTCTATCTCGGAAGGTGTAAGAGAGGATTCTTAATGACCCTTTAAGAGATAAGTCTTTTCGAACTAGAAGCAGGGACAATATATTCTTCTCAATTAAGAGTATGGAAAAAACGGGATAAAATCCTTGCAGAAACCGCTAGTACTTCGATAGTCTTCGCATTCGGTAAAAATAAGCGACTTCAACTATGGCAGATACTCCTTGGAACCTGGACAGTAAAGATTTCGATCATGATGCACCCGAGTTGGGCGTATTTCTGGATCAGGATAATATTCCGGATGGTCTTCCCAAGGAAGCAGTGGTTGTAAAAATTTCCGGCGAGATCAATTTGTATTCCGCTCAGATCATGAAAGAAAGATTCTTTCATCTACTCGATCGAGGATTCATTTATCTTCTAGTGAATATGGAAAATGTGAAGTATATAGATTCTTCTGGACTGGGAGTTTTTATGGCGACACATTCTAGACTAGTCAAGAGTGGCAAGGGTGGAATCGCAGTCTTCTCCCCTTCCTCTCAAGTGAACAAAATTTTAGAACTTACCAAATTAAAAAGTCTAATCCGAGTAGGAAGCACTTCCAAAGAGGCTTGGAAACTTTTAGCGCCTTGACCCGTTGGCGATGAACGATTCCCAAAAATTCAAAAAACATATAGAGACATTACTTCATTGCAGACTTTGTCCGGACATGGTGGGCAATCCTGTGCAAGGAGGAATTCCCGGCGCAAAAATTATGAGCATAGGCCAGGCTCCCGGTATCCACGAAGAAAAATTCGGAAGGCCATTCGCTTACACTGCAGGCAAAACTTTATTCAAATGGTTTTTTTCCATTGGAATAGAAGAAGAAATCTACAGATCTAAAGTAAATATGGCTGCAGTTTGTAGATGTTTTCCTGGCAAAGCAAAGAGCGGGGATAGAAAACCAAATCCTTCCGAAGTAGAAAATTGTTCCAGGTATATTCGTTTCGAAGTGGAATTCAATCAACCTGAACTCATCATTCCGATAGGCAAACTCGCGATCGATCAATTGGTGGAGAATAAAAAGTATAAACTGGATGATGTTATCGGTAAAAAGTTTAAGAAAAACTTTTACGGAGTGGACCTGGACTGGATCCCTTTGCCTCATCCATCCGGACTAAATGTTTGGAATCATTCCCCGGAAGCCAAGATACTAATCGCGAAATCCTTGGATTTGATCCGAAAACATCCTGCAATCAAAAGAGAATTCTTTTCTAAAAATTGAAACCTAAGCTGGAACTAACATTCTGACGAAACCATTGTTTTGGACTAATGCCGGTCTTCTTTTTAAATTCGCGGATAAAGTGTGCCTGGTCATAATAACCTGCTTCTAAAGCGAGTTCGGTCAGACTCAAAGAAGAATTATAAAATTTGAATATATTTCTAAAACGTACAAGCCCGGCAAATTCCTTTGGACTTAAACCCACTCTTGATTTAAAACCTCTTTCCAAACTGCTTTGACTTACCCCCAAATCGGAAGCCAAGTTTTTGATCCCTATCTCCCCGAGTGAAGATTTGATTCTAAGAACAGCCTCCGGCAGGAATTTTTCCTTTTCTTCCTTTATGGGAAGAAGGAGCCGAAACTTTTCCAAAGCCTGGGCGGCTTCCTCCTCTTTCCAATCAGCTTCTTCGCAATCTGCAATCAATCCGGAGATCATCTCTTTGGAAAATAGATCTTCTAATGAAACACTTGAATCGCTGATTTGGTCCATTGGAACGGAGATCATTCTGGAAAGTAGTAAAGGAGAAATATAAACTAAAAGTGATTTTGTATTTTTTTCAGAGAAAAATGTTCTGGGACCTCTTAAGATCCCAGTAAGCCCAGCCTTGGAAAGAGTTTTGGGCCCTCTTCCGGAAATTAAGGAAATCCTTCCCTTAGTTTGGACTCCAATTACACATTCCTCTCCAGGAAGAATCGTATACGTTTCGGGAGATTCTTTGTGGCTCCAAGAAATTCGGATCAAATCAGACAAGCTGTTTGTCCTTCCAGAACCACCATTTCATTTTTTCGGGTTCAGGATCGGAAGTTGCGGAAACATAAACTGCACAACGAAATACGTACAACATACAAGGATCTACTCGAGTGCCTTGGTATTCGCAGATTTTTTCGTATAATTTTTCCGGATCTAGTTTTGCAAGTTCCGCTTTGCTACGAACGCCCAGATTCCAAAGATCTTCTGCAATTACTTTACCCACACCGGGAAGAGTGCGAAATTCTTTTAATACCTCTGATTTATCCGACTTCATCGAGAAGAATCATACAGGACGTCCGCCCAAAAATCAAGTGACTTACTCGGTTTATAACTAACCAATACCGTGGTTCAAGAATAAGTTTTTAACATTTCCTCGAATCTATTTTTAATTGGGGTCGGAACATTTGGGATCAAATACTTGGCCCAAATTTTAAACTCATCTCCACCCAAAGAGCTCATGATCTCTTTTTGATGATCGTCCAATTCCTGATCTGAAAAGTATAAATGTAATCTGACTTGAGTTTCCTCTTCTTCTCTACTCATATGAGAAAAGTAATCCGTTTGAAAACGAATTAGTTTTGTATAAAATTCCTCGGAGTGAATATTTGCCTGCTCTACTTCTTCTTTGATCCGATCTAAAAGTGACTCTAGCTCTTCTATTTTTTCCTCTAGATATTTATGTTCTTCTTTGTCTTTGAGAGAAGCTTGTGGATCCTTTTCTTCCAGATGTTTAAGACTGACAGCTTCTTCATCTCTTGCATGTATTTTTAACATTTGGAAGACTTCTTTTCCTAATTCGAAAAGTTGGAACACTTCTTTAGAGTCGGAATATTCAGTCTTACTTGATTCTTGTACTAATTTTGAGATCCCGTAACGGATAGCCTTATGAGGGAAATCGTATACTTTCTTACGGCTGTTTTGCATTTCATTCTCCGATAATGCAGAAATGCTAAGCGCAAATCGAAGAGAAAAATTGTATAAAATCGTCAGAAGGTGATTTTTTATAACAGGAGATCAGTTTTTTGGAGAATGAAAAAACAGAGCCTCTAGAATGATCGTGACCGTAAACGGAAGTATAAATATATTGCGAAGATGGGCCCAGTCGGATGGAGTTCGATTCTACTTTATCAGAATATCATTTCTCAGAATAACCTAAAACTTCCCAGCACCAACGCTTTTCTAAAACTCTGTCGGCAAAGGTTACAGATTCGGGGTCTGCATTTTCTTTTAGGATTTTCCAAGCCGAGCCGTTTTCATTTTTAGAAATGATCCTTGCCCCTGGAAATTCTCCTCCAAGTTCTTCGGACTTTCGTACTGCTTCTTCCCATTCCATTTCCTGGAAAACAGGGATATATTCTCTGATCTCGGAAATCCATTCTAATGGAAAAGAAATCCCTTGAGGAAGGACGAGAACAATCCTATGGAGCATATTTTCTCCTCTATGAGCGAGTGTTCTAGAAAGATAAGATGCCGGGACCTTGGAAAATTCTTCCATAATCTCAGTAATCAATTCAGGATCAAAAGTAGATCTAGGATATAATACCAGATCAGTGACAGCAAAAGGATCTTTGTTAAATCTATAATTCAATCTATCAAAGAATTCTTTTTTAGATTTTTCTAAATTATCTCCTCTCCACCAAATGGAAACATGTCTGGCACCCGAAAGTGAAAAATCCTCTAAGGCAAACTTTTCGGACAATCCTGGAGAAAAGGAAAATATATCGGAAACTGAAGGATCTGGGTCTGACAAAAGACTACGAGGAGTTTCATCCAATCTTCTATCCAATCTGTCTTCTGAGCGGAACAATGTGGAGCTCAATGCTTCCGGGCTAAAATTAGGAGTTCGAATCACTCTATAAGGTGGTTTAGGAAGATATACCAATCCTTCGGACTCTGCATCCTTTCTCATTGCAGTTCCAGGCAGAATGGATAATGGAAATACCTGGACCCATTCTCCTAATCCATGCCCATAAAAAAATTCTATCCCTTCCATCACATCGTCAGGGGTATCTCCGGGAAGCCCGATGATTAAATCCAATAAGAGTTCGATCCCTCGATCAGCCAACATTCTGGCTGCCTCAGCTACTTTTTCAGGACTTCCAAAACGTTTTACACGTTTTAAGGTTTCCTTATTAATGGACTGCATTCCGAGTTCTATTCGATTAAAACCGGCTAACGCTAGTTTGTCTGCGATCTTTTCAGTAATTCCTTCAGATCTCAATTCTCCGAACATTGTCATCGCTCTGTCCGAGTTTACATCTATGATCGCATCTAAAAATTCTTCGAAGCCTGGTCTATGATTGAATGTAGGATCTAAAAATACTAACTCTTTGGCTCCTTTATCTTTCAAACTGGAAAGAAGTTTGATCGTCTCAGGTATATCTAAAGTTCTTAATACGTTACTACTCTTAGGATAAAAACAATAAGTGCATTGGGATCTACATCCTCTTACGGTTTCCAGATATGTGGATCTTGCCGGATCCACAGGCACAAATCCTTGTAGATAAGGAGAAGGATAACTCGTAAGTGGAAAGGAAGCATTCTCTTCTCTGGAAAACATTCCCATTTTTCCATCCAGTTCTCTGACTGCTATATTGGGTAATTTCCTAGGATCTTCCTTTTTAAGAAGAGTTTCCATAAGAGCAAAAAATGTATGCTCCGCTTCACCGGAGACTGCAATATCGTAACCTGTTTCGGAGAGAACGAAAGGATTATCCGGATTTACTTCCGGTCCGCCGATTAAAATTTTAGTGGATGGAGATCTACGTTTTACTTCTTTAGCGAGATGAAGACTTCTTTCCGTATTCCAAAGATAAAGTGAGAAGCCCAAAAATTCAGGCTCATCTTTTGCGATACGGTCCGCAAGTTGGCTATCTCCTTCTTTATCTGTGATATCAGGATCTAGAACTTCTAATTCTAAGCCTTTTTTTTCCAGGCCATTCTCCCGGGCAGAAACAGCCAAACATCCAGCTGCCAAGGGAACATTCCCCGTAGCGGCAAAGGCCGTAGGAGGAGGAACAGGTAGTTGAACCAGTTTTAGTTTTGCCATGGAAGGAGCCTTCACTACTAAACTTTAGAGTTCTCCGGTTTCTACAATCCGGAAAAAGGCGGCAATTAAGGAATCCAATCGTTTTAACATTAGTCTTCCTTAATTGAAAATTGAGTTTCGGGCTTATTTCTGATTATTGAACTTTACAAGTATAGTTCTGGCCTCTTACTGAAATGCCTAGAGAACGAATGGAAACCTCATCTCCTTTTTTCTCGATGCTCACTCCTGTCCCCTTATTGTCTGGATGAAACAATAAGATCCTATTTGCAGAACGCAAATATCTATACTTTGTTACGAAAATCTCATCACTATAAGGAGAGATACTTTCAGTGCTTACTTCCATTTCATTCTTTACAATTTTCAGTTTAACAGATTTATACCCTTGGATACCGTAAATTGCGAGACCTTCTTCTTTCGGAAGGCGTTCAACCGAAAGAATATCCTCTTCACCTAATGTGGTAATTTTCACAATACCACCGTTCATTGTCGAGACGTCTTCTTTTCCACTCTTCTTTATCTTCGATATTACATTGCCATTAACAGAATATTTTATATCACCGAACACGCTATTGGGAGCTATAAAGCCATCATTTTCTATTATGAGTTCGGCAGTTGATGGAAACGGGTTCATAAATTTAAGGCCGTGCTCTTTATAGAAAAATTTCTCTTTATCTTTTCTTATGGTGTAGCCGTAATTTCCGTCACATTCAATCGAAACTTTTTCCTTTTTATCCAAATCAAAAAGAGACGAAACGTTTATTGAGAAATTACCGTTGATATCCAAAAATAAACCATTCCCAAGATCCAAACCTGGTCCCGCATAATCATACGCGGAAACAGTTTGCCCAGATCGATGATAATTCCTAAAGACATTTGCTCTTAATGGAATAAAATAATCGATTGCTGCTTTAGGTTGAAAAGGTTTAGGCTTATAACTATTTTTCTCAGAAATGGGAATTTGATCTTCTTTTATCGGCTGCAAACTAACACACGATACTAAATAGAAAAAAAGGGATCCAAAAGAAATGGTAAGAACTTTCTTAAACATATGATTCCAGCATGTATAACGCTTCAATTTTTACAATTAGATTTCTCGAATATATTCCTTAATCCTCACCTGGCTAGTTTCAGGTTTTAGCACGAATCTTAACATCAAGGCTTGTACACTATAAAAGAAAAGCAGACGTCATCCAACCGTTTTTAGGGTTGTTTTTTCATACTCAGTTCTCGCCGGATCACAGGCTCGTACGGAATAAACTCAGATTATATTTTAAAAAATGAATAAAACTACCTATTCGAGCGATATACAAAGTTTCTAATCTATGATTATATGTGTTCCCTATTTGTCATTTTTAAGAATTAATAATTTATTTCCTCTGAATTGATCAGATCTGCATTAACTAAAGCTAAAGGAGCATTTATGCGTTCACGTATTATCAGTGCAGTTTTATTGGTACTATTTCTTTCACCCATTATTGGGAATTGTATTCCTCACGAACATCATGGAGAGAATGAAGTTTCTTTTCTTTCCGGGCTTTTGTCCTCGGCTAAAAATTTGAGTTCTGCCCCTACCAATTCCGTAAGCGCTCAAACTGTGATATCGGGCATGTACACACAATCGAATTGGGCTTGGTGCCATAAATGTAACGGGCTTTTTTATTATGGACTGGAACAACCTAATAGTATCTGTCCAAGAGATGGTCTGCCTCATGAAGCGATACCGAGTGGAATCTATTACCTTCCGTTTCTTACTAGCGGGCAACCCGTTCCATCCGGCTACCAAGACCACTGGCATTGGTGTAAAAATTGCCAAGCCATTTGGTTCGATTATCCCGGATCAGCAAATGTTTGTCCAAACGGAGGAACACATAATGCTACAGGAAGCGGTTCCTATGCTCTAGGTTTTAATGCAACTCCTAACTCACAACAGGGATGGAGATGGTGTAATCAATGTGGAGTTCTTCATTTTGGGCCTAATGTTTCTCAAAGTATGTGTCCTGCAACTCACGGAAATCATAGTACTGCGGGAAGTGGGGAATACTATATTAATATCGAACCCGATATAATGACTCAAATTAATCAGGTGGAATTGGCTCTTTCAGTTGAGACAGGAACTAGTAATGGAGGAATTTCTGCCGCAGGACAGATTTTAGCTCAGTCCATTTATCCGCCGCCGTCAAACCCAATACCTTATTATAATAATAATGCAAGTGTCCAAGCCGTGAAGATCGCAAATGCACCGGATCGTGGGCTTAGTTATATAGCATACTCGAGAGGAAATATTATTCGTTTTGGTACTGCTCCACGGAGTCAAATTGCTCCACTAAATTTTGTCAAAACAGATTTACCCGCGAGTAATATTACCTTTTCCACACTTTCTTCTTTTGGATTCGTTTATTTTAAAGGGAATTTTTATCTAAACTACGTGAGTAGTTCCAGTTCCGTAGGCAGCCAGTATATTTATAAAAGTAGCGATTGTATAAATTGGACTTATGTAGGTGGATATGGCGGAGCAGGAATTTATAATTATTCTTTGTCGGCAGTAGTAACGGGCGCTGGATCAGCTTCGGAAAAAATCTGGCTTTCTTATGCAGCTCCTATAACTTTTCCAGGTGTTACGATCCAAACAAGTACCGATGGCTCTACTTGGAATACGAGTAATTACTATTATAATGGCGCATACGCGGATTCTGCCCAGCTTGCCGCACTATCGAATGGAGAAACGATCCTCGCCTTTTCGCGAGGAGGTGTCGGCGTTGTTCCTATACAATATGTAACATCTGTAGGCGGGGTTTTTCCGAATAACACTGCTAGCACATTTCCACTTAGCCCTAGCTCAAATACCTTTCGAGAAATTGATATTGTAAGTACTGGAACCAATGCAGATGTATTCCTAACCTACATCGATTCTGGCTCCAATAGCACTGCATATCTGAGACGGTATAATTTGCAAACCGGAACACAATTACAATCTACCACTTACACGGCACCTTCAGGTGGAGTTTTTCAGAAACCTTCGGTAAATTTAATGCCAAGATTTTAAGAACTGAATTGGCCCCGATACTATCGGGGCCTTATTTTATCTCAAAGATGCCGGAACAATATTATTGGTTAGAATATTCTCTTAAATAAGTTAAACAGAAAGTAAAAACCTTTAACCTTCGGTCTCTGCTCTTTTCGGAGCCAATTTTTTACATTCCTGCAGATCGCCAAACTTCTCCTTGGAGAGCTCACATTGTACTTGGAGTAAACTTTTATTCTCCACACAACTTCTGATGATGGCTTCACTGGTCTCAGGTTTTAGCACGGATCTTAACATCAATGCTTGTACACCTTTTTCCATCGTTTCATCGTTCGCGATCAGTTTGGAAATATGGATCTGAGCATCCGAACATTCTTCCAAATTCGGTTTCGTTCTGCTACAATCTGACAAGAAAAATACGCTACATAAAAGAAAAGCGGACGTTAGCCCGCTTTTCTCGAAACCGAAAGAAAGTTTAACTTTCTTATTTTTCAGTGTCATCAACGGCAGCAGCCGCTTCTACACGTTTACGAAGTTCTCTCACGTAGTTCTTGTCAGCTCCACTGAGTTTCATCGCCTCTTCGTAAAGTTTAATAGCTTTTTCGAAGTCTCCGGCTTGGAAATAGTAAGTTCCTAGGTTTGCTTTCGCTCCCCAAGACTTTCCACCAGCTTTTTTATCAGCTTTGTCCCAGTTCTCTTTCGCTTTTTTGAAGCTAGGAGTTTCTCCTGTGATTTCTTGGTAACCGTCGTCAAGATATCCCGCAACTTCAGGATCTTCGTCTTTCTTGAATACTTTGATAGCTTCGGTTTTAACTTTTGGAGAAAGTCTGTCTTTGATGTAAAGAGCAGCTTCATCTAAAGCTTTTCCGAAAGAGTCAAGAACGGAAGGGCAATCCATGTTACCAACTCCTGCATCAACTTTTGCAGGGTTAGAAACTACAGCCTTTTTAACTTCTCCAGTTTCTACTTTGATCAAAGTAGCATCTAGAGGAATAAGCATATAACGGATACCGGTTTGTTTGCTGATAGGTTGGTTTCCGGTATCAACTTGTTTTCCAGTTGCGATAGAAGCGATTGCTCCACCAACTTTCAACGCAGCCGCGCCGTAATCTACCATCATCTCGCTTCCGCACTCGGTGTATGGTTTTTGATAACCGATATGAAGAATAGCCTCAGCACCTAATTGGTTTCCGAGTTTCACACGGCTTTTAGTAATTCCGGTAAGAGTTAAAGAAGCCTCGTTGATAGAGTCAGCTCTTTTGCTCAGGTCGATCAGCTTGTAATAAGTTTCTTTGTCGAAAGCTTCAAAAACTTTAGAAGGCATTTGATCGATAAAGCTGGAACCTGCTCCGAAAACGGTTTCCCAAAGGCTTTTTTGGGGTTTTTCGACTGCTAAACCCACATTGCGGATAGAGCCTAGGAATTTTTGAAGTTGGCGTCCCTCTTTCGATTTAGGAAAAACAGGGTATTCGACGTCCACTGTTGCATCGCAATTAGAGAGCAAGAATGCCATAGCTCCCGCGAGGAGCAGAGCAGAAATTTTTTTCATTGGGTTAATACCAATCCTTTATGGATGATTTTTAGGAATAACTTCGTATTTGTCCCGGGATTTCTTTTTCTGTCAATTTATTTTAAGATACGGTCGAGAAGACGCAAAAATCTCGAGGTTGGCAGAATCCGCTTCATGTTTTGGGCGCTAAACGGATTATAAACACTTGCAAAACCTAGTTCTTTCGGCAATTTTACATTTAGGTTGCCAGACTCCGAAGTATAGGAGTCGAAATTAAAAAAGAGATAGAACCGCCTAAATTGGCCGGGGGAGCCCATGAAAACCATAGAGGATATTCGAAAATCCCTGGAATCCACTTACATGGAACATGAGATAGAGGAAAAACTTCCTCTCATCCAGGAGATCAACCGTCTCAAAAAAGAAAAAAACGCAGTACTTTTAGGACATAATTATATGACTCCGGATGTTTTTCACGGAGTTTCTGACATACTTGGAGATTCACTTTATCTAAGTAAGGCCGCCGCAGAAACGGATGCTGACATTATACTTTTTAACGGAGTTCATTTTATGGCGGAGACTGCAAAGCTTATGTCTCCGGAGAAGAAGGTACTCATCGCCGATCTAAAAGCAGGTTGTTCTCTCGCAGAAAGTATCACTAGAGAAGATGTTAAAAAACTAAAAAGCCAATATCCTGGAGTCCCGGTAGTCACTTACGTAAACTGCACTGCAGAAGTTAAAGCAGAGACTGATATTTGTTGTACTTCTGCAAACGCAGTACAGATCGTAAATTCTTTGGATAGCGATACGGTTATCTTTCTTCCTGATGAATACCTTGCGGGAAATGTGCAAAAACAAACGAACAAAAAGATCATCTCTTTTCCTGGGCGTTGTATGGTGCATGAGATGTACACCGCAGAGGATATACTTTCCGTCAGAAAACAATGGCCTGGAGTCACAGTCATCTCTCACCCTGAATGTAACACAGACGTGGTAGAAGTTTCCGATTTCGCAGGATCCACTTCCCAAATGTCCAAATACATTCGCGATTCAGGTGCGAAGGATGTATTCTTGGTTACGGAATGTTCTATGGGAGATAATCTCAGATCTGAGTTCCCGGACAGACAATTTGTTTCTTCTTGCAGAACATGCCCACACATGAAACGAATTACATTAGAAAAAATTAAAGATGCACTTCTATACGAACAATTCGAGATCAAGTTGGATCCTGAAATCGTAGAAAAAGGAAGAATGGCAGTCCAAAGAATGCTGGAAGTGAGTTACAAGTAACTTAATGTACAGAATAGGACAAGGACTAGACTTCCATAGACTGGAAACTAACGAGGCTCGTCCACTCATCCTGGGCGGAGCAATCATCGATTCAGAATATGCATTGATCGGCCATTCGGATGCAGATATCGTAATACATGCATTAGCTGACGCGATTTTGGGGGCCTTGGGGCTCGGGGATATAGGGCAATATTTTCCGGATACGGATACTTCTCTCAAGAACATGGATTCCAAATTGATTTTGCAAAAAACTTTAGATCTTGCGAAAGAGAGAAGTTTCAGTATAGTAAATATCGACTGCACTCTGATCGGAGAAAGACCTAAAATTTCTCCTCATAGAATTAAGATACAATCTTCACTTTCTAATCTATTAGGACTTCCCGAAGATTGTATTTCAGTGAAAGCGACTACTACCGAAAAAATGGGAGCCTTAGGCAGAACCGAAGGATTGGGCGCAAGTTGCGTGGTACTTTTGCAGAAAAATTAAAACCTTCTCATAAAATCGCGATCAAATCGGCCGCAATTTTATTCACATTCATTACAATATTCTTATATATTCTAAAAAGACCATATCTTGAAACTTCTTCTTATCTATTAAGAAGAGAAGT
Source organism: Leptospira neocaledonica (assembly GCF_002812205.1). Lineage (NCBI taxonomy): Bacteria > Pseudomonadati > Spirochaetota > Leptospiria > Leptospirales > Leptospiraceae > Leptospira > Leptospira neocaledonica. The sequence continues at coordinate 483,288 of NZ_NPEA01000002.1, read as the reverse complement.
ATTGGACGAATTACCGCTTGGCAGTTCTAAACGAAGAGTAATGGATTATATCAAAAGAAAAAAACTGGATCTGGTAGGCTTTCATCAAGGGAAATTTCCCGATGATCCCGAATATGTTTCGGATATCATGGTATTCAACAAAAAAGGAACAGTCCAATCCAACGCATTCCATTGGATCCCGACTGAGAACAATTATACTGAAGTTGATCTAGGAATGTATGTAAATCTGAAAGAATTCAGATTTTGGAAAAAACCTTTTCCTTTAAGAGTGAGATTATATTTTTTATTTTCCAATCAACAACTAGTGCAGATCAGAGTAATCAAAAAATCGTCTCCCTTTTAGCGGAACTTCTCCATCAAGATCGCATCCTCTCCCGGACCGTAATAAGATTTTCTTCTTCCCGATTCTATAAAACCTAATTTAGAATATAAGGAAATAGCGGAAGAATTCAAATTAGAAACTTCTAAAATAACCTTTGGAAATAGATCGCAGAGAGTTTTTAGAATGGATTCTGCTTCTCCTTTTTTACGTTTTTCAGGTAAGATTCCTATTCGTAATAATTCCGAAAAATCAACGAGGTCCATATAAAATATATAACCTACATCTTCTTTAATCCAGGCGGGATGATTTTCGATATGGCTTTGGATGGAATAATTGGACCAGGAAGAATTTCCAAAAACTGTTTTTTCCATTTGGATCAGGATTTGCAAATCTTCAAGACCGACTAATCTCCAACCTTGGGGAAGATCGTTTTTTTTTCCGAGATCCAATCCATTTTCTCCTTGCGTGAGGCGGAATCATCCATACTAATTAACGGTCGCTTTGCGAAAGCAATTTTCGATCAAACTCGAGGAGAAAATTTTTATGCAAACAATCGGGAAATACGTATACGCTGTCCCGTTCCTACTTTTTGGGATCAATCATTTTGTAGCCGGAAGTCAAATGGCAGGAATGGTTCCTGTTCCAGGAGGAGTGATTTGGATCTATGTAACTGGAGCAGCCATGATCGCAGCTTCTGTCAGTATTTTTATAAATAAAAAAACCAAACTTGCTATGATCCTATTGGCAGTACTTTTAGGAATTTATATCGCTCTTCTACACTTGCCGGGAGCAATTAAAGGAGATATATCCTCTACTATCAATACGTTAAAAGACTTAGGTCTTTTGGGCGGAGCTTTGGTAATCGCTGGAATTTCCAGAGACAACGCTTAATTGAACAAGGGAGAAGGATTTATACCTTCTCCCTTCCCTTCTTAAATCTCCCATTTTTCCTTCTAAAAAAATTCCTTTTTCAGGATTTTCCGTGGACCATCCGTACACTTATCGGACATGGTATTTCAAATACGATTTCTTCCCGAGGTGAAATCAAATGAGGATCGCTGTCCTTCTCATTCTTCTTTTTGTATTTCTAATTTCAGATTGTAAGAACCTAAGTAAATTTTCCGGGAAAAATACAAAACCTCCTACAGTGGAGGATCTGGAAGCTTGGAAACGCCGCTTGGATATGGACGAATCCGAGATCATCGAATTAGAAAAGAAAATCCGGGAAATGGCTTCCAAGACCAGATCCACGGGTGCTCTCAGCTGGAAGATCGCGCAAGGATACATGAAGATCGGTGATTACGATCTAGCATCCAAATATTATAATAAAGCAATCCAGGAAGAAGGTTCCGGAAAGACAGAAGTAATCGGCGCCGATGTTCATTTTTTCGAATCTTCTCTTCCTTATTTTGACAAAGCACAACTCCTCATGCCTGTGGACCAACAGCTTCTTTTTGAGACCGCTTTGTCTTACGCAAACGCCTCCAAAGACAGGGGTTGGGAACCTAAAAGAAGACAGATCGCTATCGAAATTTTCCAATCTCTTTCCAGACAGGATACCAGAGATTCCAGATTTCCTTACCAACTGGCTTTAATTTATTTTGACTCCTCCATGGCGGATTCTTCTTGGGAAGGAATCAATGCAGGTTTCCAAGACCAAGAGAAGGCTTTTACTCTCCTGGATTCTATCCTAAAAAAAGAACCTCGTAATGTTCCCGTGTTATTTGCGAAAGGGAATTTTTTATACAGATTCGGCAAGGCACAAGAAGCAAAAGATATCTATTTACATTTAAAAAATACGATAGAGGGTCTTAAAAAAGACGGATTCATCAAAGAAGATCTGCAAGAAAATGAATCTTATAAAAACGTAATAGGTAATCTTAAAAAAATGGAATCCCCTGAGAATTAAAACAAAGATCCGACATGGATTTTCTTTCTCTTTCTTCTCCAGGTCTGTACAAGATTCTATGCAGATCTAGATTTCTATCCGAGAGCCGATCTAAATCTGAGGTTTTAGAAAAATTAAGGGAAATACTTCCCAAAGACCTAATAGAAAAAGCAGAGTTTGATTCCAAAAATTATTCTTCTTCATTGAAAAAGATGGGAGCGGAAATCGTTTCTTATTTTGACCAGGAATATCCCAGTCTTCTCAAAGAAATTTACGATCCCCCGCCCAATTTATTTTGTTTTGGGAACATAGGTCTTCTGAAACTTTCTTATTTAGCGGTCGTAGGAACCAGAAAGGCCTCGCCAATCACATTACATTATTCTAAACTAATTCCGAATTTCGTATATTCTCTTGGATTGGACGGTATTATTTCAGGCCTGGCCTTGGGAGTGGATGCCGCGGCAATGTTCCTGACATTGGAGCAAGGAATGCCTGTGATCGGAGTTATGGGAACGGGTCCCGAAAAAGAATATCCTCAAGAAAATAGGAATTTATATAAAAGAATGAAATCTTCTGACAATGCCTTGGTGATTACTGAATGTCCTCCCGGTTTTGAAGTGAGAAAATATGCATTCCCGAAAAGAAATAGAATCATTACAGGAATCTCACCTTCTCTTTTAATGATGGAGGCTCCTACAAAAAGTGGAGCATTGTCCTCCGCATCAAACGCGATCTCACAAGATCGAGATGTTTTTGTTTTTGATCATCCGCTACAAACTCAGAACCAAGGCGGGAAAAAATTACTCTCCGATGGTGCCACTCCCGTTTTGTTTGATAAATATCAAACGGAAGGAGAGAAAATTTTTCATTTGGAAGAAATTCTTCCATCTAATTTCGAAGAAGTTCCCGGAATGCTTGCTCGATTGGGAAAAAACAAATTGAATGGTAATTGGATCGATATAGGAAACGGTTTCATTCGATCCGTTCAATAAATAGAAAAAGGAATCAAACTTGTCTCTTTGGAATCGGTATAAGTCCGAACTATTCGAACAATCTCCCGCTTGGTCATTAGGATTTTTTAGATTCGGGTTCGGCATTCTTTTATTTTTTATCTCGGCTCGTTATCTTCACTACGGTTGGATCCAAAAATACTTTTTAGAACCAGATTTTCATTTTAAACATTTCGGATTTTCCTGGGTGGAAGTTATTCCAGGTCCTTTATTATATTTTATTTTCATAATACTATGCGTTGCTGCTCTATTTATCTCTCTAGGAGTATTATATAGATCTTCCATTTTCATTTATTGGTTAGGATTTTCCTATTTTAATCTTCTAGATGTTTCCACTTATCTAAATCATTACTATTTGGTTTTTCTATTACTCTTTCTTCTCTTCTGGATCCCTGCAGATCGTTGTTTTTCTTTATCCCATTTTTTGGAAGCATACCGAAACGGAAGATGGAGTATTCCAAAAATACCGAATTGGTCTTTGTGGATCCTTCGATTTCAAATAGGTTGTGTTTATTTTTTCGGGGGCTTGGCAAAATTAGTTCCGGACTGGCTTTTTTCTGCACAACCTCTTAGGATTTGGTTGGTGAGAAATACGGACTTTCCCGTGATCGGAGGATTTTTTTCCTATCCAATCGCAGGTTATCTATTCAGTTACGCGGGTTTATTTTTCGATCTATTTGTTCCATTCTGTCTTCTGAAAAAAAATCTAAGACCATGGGCTTACAGTTTTATTTTAATCTTTCATATTCTAACCTGGAGACTTTTTCCGATAGGAATGTTCCCTTGGATCATGATCTTCTCCGCTTTATTATTTTTCCCTCCAAATTGGCCAATTAAAGCCAGAGGATTTTTGAAAAGAAGAGGGATTTTTCCTTACGGCGAACTCAGGAACTTATTCAAAACCGCTTGGAACAAACTGCCGGTAGCTTTCCGTTTTCTCTCAGCAAAATTTTTGTTAATACTATTGAGTACTTTAGAAAAACCGAATGTATGGGGAAAAAATTTTGAAACCCAACTTGGAGAATTCACCTCTCGGTTTATTTCCAGATTCGGAGTTTGGACAGTATCCTTATATGTTTTGATCCAGATATTCTTTCCTCTCAGGCATTTTTTATATCCCGGAAACCATTTATGGACAGAACAGGGTTTTAGATTTGCATGGCATATCATGTTGATCCAAAAGAATGGGATCGCGAGTTTCCAAGTGGTCAATTCTCGAACAGGAGAAATCCAATATGTTTTACCTGAATCTTATCTGAATGAAGTCCAAAAAACTATGATGAGCACCCAACCGGATCTGATCCTTCAATTCGCTCACTTCTTGGGGGAAAAGGAAAAGAAAAGGACAGGTGACGATATCGCAGTTTATGCAGAAGTAAGGGTTTCTTTAAACGGCAAAAAAAGCCTGCCGTTCATCGACCCAAATAGGGATCTTATGAAGGTCAAAGATGATTTTTTCCATAAGGACTGGATCCTCCCGGACTTTAAATAATTTCAGTGAATAGGGACATAACTAATCAATTCTGCAAAAAATACACGTTAGTCTCTTATTCACTAAACGAGATCCTGTTTGTTTCTCTCAACTTGGAAAAACATTTCAGATTTATATATGTTAATTTAAAGTCAAAATGCTACTTTAAAAAGATGTAATTCGTTCGAATTACGAAATCCGTATTGTAATCAATCGATTACATCTCTACTTTCAAATAATAATCTTTGAGGCTCGTTGGTTTTTTACATTTCTAAGAGTAAATATTCTTAGAAGCAAATAGCAGAATCTAGCTCCTGATAAAAATTTCACTACTCAAGTGATGTTTTGATAAATTAAAACGGGTTCTGCAATTGGCCGAACTCCGACTCCCGATCTTCGGGACGAAGTAAGTATTTACTTACAAAACTAATCCTTAGTATTTATTTTTTCTTGAAATAGTCGTTAGATATGTATCGTCCGATAGAATTAGGTCGATAGTAGAATGAACAGCTACTGTCGAACCGAAAGAGATATATATGAGCTCCGGAATCAACCCTACCAAAAAATTTTACGCCGCACTGGCGTGTTCATTCCTTCTTTTCCAAGGATGTGTGGCTTGGCCTTTATTAACGGGAGCTGTTGGGCTCGCGGCTGGAAAGAAAGGGGGCGGAGGATTATTCTTCCTTCCCGGTGGAGGAACTCCTACATTAAGCCGAGTAGAGATCTCTTCTCCAAACTCCAGTTTCGCAAAAACTACGAGCATGTCTTTGGTAGCGACTGCTGCGTATTCTAACGGAACTCATAAAGATATTACTGCGGACGCTGTATGGAGCACCAGCGATTCCAATATTATTTCTTTGGCAGCGGGCGGGCAAGCCACAGGAACTGGAGTAGGAGCTGCAGACATCAGCATCACTTACGAAAACAAAACTGCACAAATTTCTCTTTCGGTTACTTCGGCTCCTTTGAGTACAATTACCATTTCCTGTGTAAACCAAACGGATAATCTACCTAAAGGGATTACTAGACAATGTAATTTAACCGGTAACTTTGCAGACGGCTCTAATCAAGACCTGACTAACGATCCAAACACTGCATGGAGCACAGGAAGTTCTGCTATTGCTACCATTGATTCTTCGGGACTAGTTACCGCTGTAGACTCTGGAGCTACTTCGATCAAGGCTTCTTACAATTCATTAAACGCTAGTGATTTATCTCTAACTGTTAGTTCTGCTGCTTTAGTTTCTATCGCAGTGACGCCTACCAATAAGTCATTGGCATTGGGTAAAAATCAACAGTACACCGCAACTGGAACGTATTCAGATAATTCGAACCAAGATATTACGAATTCGGTATCTTGGAATTCTTCCGATACAGCAGTGGCTACTATCAGCAATACCTCAGGATCCAGAGGGTTTTTATCCACGGAAGATATGGGGACTTCTACCATCACCGCTACCTTGAGTTCTATCGGAGGAAGTACTGATGTAACAGTTACCGCTGCTGTATTGGAAAGTATTTCTATTACGCCATCCGTTCCAAGTACTCCCAAAGGAAGAACCTTAAACTTAGTAGCTACCGGTATTTTCTCGGATGGTCATAATGAAACAATCACAGATCAAGTGACCTGGTCCAGTGAAGATACTTCTATCGCAACTGTGGATAACGGTTCCGGATTTGAAGGTAGAGTATCCGGTATCAATGTAGGAACAGTGGACATTACTGCAGAAATAGGCGGAATAGAAGAAACCGTATCCTTCTCTGTAACAGCAGCTGCTTTAGATTCCATCCAATTAACTGCGGATGACTCTTCCATTGCGAAAGGAACAAGCACTACTATCTTAGCAACCGGGGTTTACTCGGACGGAACTTCTCAAAATATCACAAGTTCCGTTTCTTGGGGCAGTTCTCAGACTTCCATTTTACAATTGGGCGGTTTTACTTCTACTCCCAAAATAGAAGTGCATTCTCCTAATAGCGGAGGTTTAGGAATATCTACCATCACTGCAACTTCTGGAAGTATCAGTGCTACCGTGGACATCACTGTCACCGCAGCAAAATTAGTCTCTATTGCAGTCACTCCTACCAATCCGAGTGTCGCAAAAGGATTAACCAAAGACTTTACTGCTACAGGAACTTATACTGATAGTTCCACTCAGAACTTGACAACTAACGTTACCTGGGCTTCTTCCGATACTAGCAAGGCTACGATCAGCAATGCGGCTGGAACAGAAGGTAAGGCAACAGGAGCTGCAGTTGGAACCTCGAATATCACTGCAACATTAGGAACAATTACCTCTCCTTCTACAACACTGACAGTGACTTCGGCAGTTTTACAATCGATCACGATCACTCCTTCTAATCCAAGTGTTGCGAAAGGTAGATCCGAAAACCTAAGCGCAACCGGAACTTATTCGGACAATTCCACTCAGGATCTAACAACTTCGGTTACTTGGGCAAGTTCCAGTAACTCAACCGTAGGTGTGAGTAACGCAAACGGAACCAAGGGAAAAGCAACGGGAGTCTCCGTTGGAACTGCAACCATTACTGCGACTTTAAACTCCGTATCCAACTCAATCACATTTACAGTAACCTCGGCTGTTCTGGATTCAATCGAAGTACATTTATCGGATTCTTCTATCGCCAAGGGAACTTCTACCCTTGCTGAAGCTACCGGAACCTATTCCGATGGAACTACTGCGGATATTACTGACCAAGTGGTTTGGAATAGTTCTCAAACTTCTATCATCCAATTGGGAGTTTTGACAGCTGCACCTAAAAAGACTCTAACTTCTCCGAATAGCGGTTCTTTAGGAATATCTAATATATCTGCTACATTAGGAAGTATTAGCGGAAATGCAAACCTGACCGTAACTGCTGCTACTTTAGTTTCTATCCAAGTGGATCCTACAAATCCAAGCGTTGCAAAAGGACTGACTCAAAACTTTACTGCGACTGGAACTTATACAGACGCAAGCACTCAGGATTTAACAACTTCAGTTACCTGGGCAAGTTCCAGCACCAGCAAGGCTACTATCAGTAATGCAGGAGGAAGTAACGGTCTTGCGACTACTCTTGCTACTGGAACCACAAATATCACTGCAACTTTGGGATCGGTCACATCTCCTGCAAGCGTACTGACCGTAACGGCGGCAGCTCTTACAAGCATAACGATTGCTCCTTCTCCTACTTTGAGTATAGCGAAAGGACGCACTCAAAACTTCACTGCAACAGGACATTACACGGACAATTCGACTTCGGATCTGACCACTCAGGTGACCTGGAGTTCTTTCGATCAAACTAAGGCGACTATCAGTAATACTTCCGGAACCAACGGTAAACTAACTGCCCTGCAAGAAGGAAGCACTCAGATTTCTGCAAGTTATAGTTCGGTAACTAGTACGGATACGGTAGTTACCGTAACGGCTGCAGTTCTTGATAGCATCTCCATCACTCCGACTAACTCTAGTTTGGCGAAAGGATATACGACTCCATTCACAGCAAACGGTGTGTATTCGGATGCTACCACCTTGGATATTACCGCTCAAGTGACCTGGGCTTCTTCCAATACTTCTTCTTCTACGATTAGTAATTCGAATGGAAATCAGGGTGTGGCCACTGCAGTCGCAGTCGGAACAAGCACGATATCTGCAACCTTAGGTTCCGTGTCAGCTTCTACTAATTTTACTGTGACAGCTGCGGTTCTGGTTTCTATTTCCGTATCTCCTACGAACAGTAATGTGTATACGACTCAGACCAAAGACTTTACTGCAACTGGAACGTATTCAGACTCAAGCACTCAGAATTTGACAACTTCCGTTACCTGGGCTTCTTCCGATACGAGCAAGGCTACAATCAGCAATGCAGGAGGAACAGAAGGTAAGGCAACAGGTGTTGCAGCAGGAACAATCACCATCTCCGCGACCAGTGGTTCAGTAAGTGGAAACACTCAATTGACGGTGGTGTTCCTGGATACTACTGCTCCGACTGTGTCTAACGTTGTTTCTTTGAGCCCGACTACTATAAGAGTGACATTCTCGGAATCCGTGAATTCTACCCAGGCAACCACTGCTTCTAATTATAAATTAGCGCTGACCTCTGCGGTAAGCGGTTCTTGTTCGGATAATAGTAACTTCTCCTCTACTTCTAATATTTCGGTTTCTTCGGTAAATGGTATTGGAGCGGTTTACACTTTGACCCTGGCTTCTTCTCAAACTTCCGGAAACAACTATACAATAATCGTAAATAAGAGCGGTATTCAAGATCTCTCTGCAAGTCCGAACAATTTAGGTTGTGCGAACTATGGAGACTTTGTGGGACAAGAGCAGTTGAAAGTCAGCTCGGCTTCTTGTGCAAGCACCGGAACGGTGATCATCAACTTCTCCAAACCGATCAAATCCGGAAACAATACGGCCGGCTCAGCAGAATGTAGCAGCACTTCGGAATGCGCAAACCGTTATGCATTCGTCGGAACCACAGACTTAGGCACCATCAGTTCAGCTAAAATACTAGATGGAGTGGTCTGCGGCGGAGCAACTGCCGATTCTGCAAAAGTTTGTGTTACTCACAGCTTATTACAAACCGGAGCACAATATACGATCATTGCAGCGAATAACGTGAACGGTGACGGATTCGATAATACTTCTTGGGGATCCATCCGTGATTCTGGAGATTCGGAAAATATCCAATCATCTCCGAGAGATAGAGCTTCGTTCTTAGGTTGTGGAACTTCTCCTGTAAACTTTGGTGACGGTCCGATCTCCATCGATCCGAACGGTTCTACATTCGGTTACTTAGCGGACTTCAATAGTAAGATCTATACAGGACCAAACAATGCGGGCAACGGAGCATTACGTTTCGCTTATGATGGCTCTAATCCAGAGTCGGTCCAATTCTCCTTCGTAAAAGATACGAATGGTCAGAATTCCGACACTTCTAACGTTAGTTCCAACTCAGCGACTACTCGAGAGAATAGTATTGCAGTTCCTCCTTACGTGACTTTGGGACACTCAGGTTGTACACAAAACGATGCGACCCTGGCAAATGGTTGCGGCCCAGATAATGAAAGTGGAAGAGGAATTTTCACTACAGGTTCTCTATCAAGTAACCCGTATATTTTCATCGCGGCGGCAAGAACTGTTCCGAGTGGATCGAATTATAACTTCGATTATATCTACTACTCGAACGATACTTCTACCAACCTGAATTACAAGTACATCGATATGGGTTCCATTACAGGAACTGTAACTGCAGGAACTTCTTCTATCAGTGTTCTGAACGACAGAGTATTCCCTGGTTTTGCAAAACCAAGTAATGATGGAACCGGAACTGGAGGAGGATTGAATGCTCCTGACTTCGGCTATATCACATTTAATACTGCTGATACAGGAACAGGAAACTGTACTGCGGGTTCGAATTGTGATGCTTACGATGGTAGCAATGGTAGAAGGATACGAATCGATTATATGCCGTACTTCGGAGGACCGTCCAACGGAGGAAACGGTAGCGTAAACAGCAGTCCGAACTGGGGATATTATATCGGAGTGGATTCTTCGATCGTATTCAAGAATAGGATCTATGCTGCGAATGGTGGTCTACATGCAGTTGGTCATAACGGTTCAATCATCCGTTCCAATTCTTCTAGCCCTACTACAGCATGTTCCACTAAGAACACTTGCGCGGACTGGACAGAAGTAGGACCAAGAACAAATACGAAATGGCATAACAGTACCACGAATAATTGGTTCTCTTTGGAACTTGCAAAATTCTATGATCTGATCCCTGCTGATAGAGCATTCGCTCAGTTTGCAGAATTTAACGATAAGTTGTATGTGACTCGGACCATCTGTATCCAAGGAACTCAGGCAAGCGGTATCCGTCAAAGTGCAGGAACTGTAACAGGATGTACCGATGGAACAGACACAAACCGAAGAGCTCAATTATGGAAATGTGATCCTACTGCCACTGGCGGGAACACTGAATGTGATGCCGGTGACTGGAGCGTAGTGGGAGACGACGGAAACGGTATCACCAACTTCGGAGATTCTACCAATAAGACGATTACCATGGTGGCTAAAAATGGATCGTATCTCTATGTAGGATTCGATAATCCGAACGGTATCCGTATCTATCGTACGAATACTACAAACCCTGGATCTGCATCGAACGTATGGACTCAAATCGCAAATAACGGACTTACCGATTCCACTAACGTGCAGCAAATATTCTCCGCTGTATCCGTAAGCACCGGCGGGGTCTATTATCTCTACGTGAGTGTTGGAAAAAACAATACTCCTGTGAGAGTATACAGACAACAGAACTTATGAAAAAGAATATAAGCCTCTGTATCATATTCAGCATATTCTCTTTGGCTCTTCTCTATAATTGTGGAGAAGAGCAGAGATATGAGCCATTACGCTTTGAAAAAGTTACCAAAGCAGAAGCCTCCGCTTTCCAAGCTCAGGTAGACGGAACCATTCTCACAGGCGCTTGGGAATATAGATTTAGAATCAAACAGGCAGACAGAGTTACTCTACTCATCGAAGTTTTAACGGATAAACCGGACCTAGGAGTCTCCTTATTAAGAAAAGGAATCCTATTCGATTCTAAAATCAAATGTGGAGATAAGATCAGCCAACTTTCTCCTTGCAAACTGGAAATCAACAATCCTGAAAAAGGAGATTATTCCTTGGTATTAAACCATCTATCTTCCGATCCATCGGAAGTTCTTTCTTATAGAATATTCGCCGCGGTGCATGGCCCTGGTTATGCCTCGGTAATTTGGGAGGAAGAAGTTGCGCGCAGATAAAATTCTACCGATACTCGGGATCGTATTCTTAAGTTTAGGATTCGGAGAATCTTGCAGACATGCAATGGTTCGTTATCCCCAAAGCCCTCCGGAAGCATGCAGGATCTACCCTAGCTCAAAAGAATGCAAACGTGCTTTAGATCTAAGATCTGCGCAGGCAGAACAAGGGGGAGAAGTTCATAAGATCCAACATGCCTACTACTTTTTCGGACTTTATCCTGGAAACCTTGTCTTGGATACTTCCAAGTACTGTGCAGACGGACCTAAATCAGTTCATCAGTATACAAGTTTTTGGAACGGACTTTGGGAGCAGTTAACTCTTGCGATCTATTCCCCTCAAACAGTGGAGATAGAATGTTACAGATAATCAAAACTCTAATATTGGTTTTGGCCTTGGGATTTTCCGCAGGTTGTCATACTACTACTGTGGTTCATAAGGGAGGAGATACTCCCTATGCATTGGCAAAGGAAACTCCAGGCCCTGATAAAAAAGTAAAACAAGGAAGCACTGTTTTCGGGATTTATCCTACTACCGCACCAATGGAAGCAGGCTGCGACAGGAACCATCCGGAAGTGATTATCAAAACCGGATTCGTGGATCTAGTCATTCATACCTTGATCGGTCCCTTCTATACCACCAAAACCGTAGAAGTGTACTGCAAACCGTAAATTGCTGGCCAACCACCTAGGAACCTGCAGAATTATCGAATGCCTAACTGGGCCTTTGATTATCTAGTTTTACCCCTCGGAATTTATTTTGCCAGAATGACGGACGTAAGCATAGGCACTGTCCGGATCATTCTAATCTCCAGAGAAAGAAAGATCCTGGCAGCCCTCCTAGGCTTTGTAGAAGTACTTCTCTGGCTGATCGTAATCACTCAGATCATGAGAAACCTAAGCAATGTATTCTGTTATATAGCATACGCTGGTGGATTTGCTACGGGCACTTTCCTAGGAATGGTGGTAGAAGAAAAACTGGCCCTCGGGCATTCACTCATCCGCATCATTGTTCCTGAAAAGGGAGAAGAGATCGTCCAAAACCTGGCCCAAGCAGGCTATCGCACAACCACACTGGAAGCTCAGGGAGTTAGAGGTCCGGTCAAAGTCATTCTATCCTTATTAAGAAGAAAGGATATACCCATTGTACTTGGAATCTTAAAGAATACGGCGCCAGGAGCCTTTTATACGATAGAGAATGCCCGTAAGACAAGCGACCCGGAACTTTGGAAGACTTCCGGACAGGAAGGAGAAAGTTTTGCCCGTATCCTATGGAGAAGGCAATCCAGGATCAGGAAATGATCCTGGATCTAGAAACAAAAAAGTCCCTATGCAGGGACTTTTACCAGGATCTTCTTAATTTCCTTATGCATGAATGTAGGAAAGTTGAGACTATACTGAGGTAGTAAGAGTTTCCAATCGTCCTTACGAATGAATTTGCGGCAGCCGGTTGCTCCACAAGCACATTCAAAGGTTTGGTCGAAGTTCACTACGAAGTTACCGTAGTCGATGGTAAGCTCTTCTCCAACTTCTATATCCCTTTTGGCTATAATATTGTCCGTTTGATCGTACCACATGTTCGGATCACAGGAATGGTTCATAAAGTTGGAGTGATTGATAACAAATTCAGGTCCGGAAGGGCCGGTGACTAGGCCGAAGTCTACGTCATAGCCGTATTTCATGAAGATTTCCTTTTCCTCTTCCGGAAGTTCATCGGCTTCCGAGACGGAGAGTACTTTCCATCCGAATTCCTCATCTTCGATCCATTCGCTATAGCTGAACAGTAATGTTCCCTTAGCAATTGGTTGAGAGGCGAAGATTCCGTTTTCCCCGAACTTGTTCGTGCGTCTTTCGATCATGCAAGATCAACCTGCTCTTCCCCATTAGGGGCAAAATTTTTATCAGTCAAGACCGAGATCGAAAAAACTTCAATTAAAAATATGAAATACCCCCTAGCTTGGCCCCTAAAAAAAAGACAGGGGCCGGACGGGTCTTATTCATAATTGGAAAAAAATTTCAAGCGCCTCTGTCTGGAAGAAGATCAGAGATCAGTTCGTAGGTCCAGTCCCCGTACGAATCCTCATCCTTCTTCTCACTCTTGAGAGACCTCCAGTCCTTCCCCTTTCTTTCCATGACTAAAGAAGAAATTCTGAATAGAGAAGTACGTCCGCTTGCTTCTTCTAGTCTGGAACTGTCCCTTCCTATTTCAATAAAACAAGTCAGTGGAAAAATCCTGCTCCAATTTTCCCCCAAACCTAGGATGGCCTCCTCTAGATCTTCCGACTCCGGACCGAGAGTAAGTCTAGTAATATCCACAAAGATAGGAAGTTCTCTTCCTGCATGACCGCCAAGAGTACCGGATCGGATCTCTTTACAGAAGTGAACCGCTTGAGAAAAATTTTCTGCGAGGCCCAACACTGCTGAAGAGTGATGATTTGAAATTTTGGAGATCATTCTTCCAAAACTGAGTCCATCTTCCAGCCCCAAACTTCCTTTGGGAAGGATCAGTATAGGTCGTATATCTTTGCGGACTAAACGAAACAGGTACTTAACTAATGCGAAGGATTTATTTCGAGTCGGCTGGAACAAAGTTAGGAACATGTCTTCTTCCTATGTCGAACGAAACTTATCTTTCGTTTAGTATAATTTATCTTTAAGGAGAAATTCTATGTCGCATAAACGAATGCAATTTTCGTAAAATTCAAGAAAAGGAAAAAAGCTTGAGTACATTTCGCGGATATGTAAGTTTCGGATTTGTTTTCTAAGGGAGGCACCGCGTCATGAGTGGTAAAAGATTTCTTTCAAAGAATGATCATCAAAGGATTCTTTCCACCCTTGAGGTTTCCGCCCAATCCAAAGTAGTCCAGCCGAGTATCTTAGAAATCATACGTAAGACGCTATCTAAAGCTAAAAAGATAGATCAGAACCAAGTTCCGCAAGACCTGATCACTATGAATTCTAAATTCGTGCTTAGAGACTTGGGTAACGCGGAAGCATTTCAATTTACCCTAGTATATCCCGATGAATATACTGAAAACGCTCCCGCTAACGGTAAACTTTCTTTATTCTCCGCTCATGGCTCTGCAGTATTAGGCGCTAGAGTGGGAGAAGTAGTCCGTTGGGAGATCAACGGAATGGACAAATACCTAAGAGTCCAAGAACTACTCTACCAACCGACTGCTATTTAGAATAACCGTACAGCCCTCCAAGTTCCTTGGAGAGAATGTCCTTATAGTCTACTTCGCTGATCTGTCCGTTTCGGATATCGTATACCCAGCCGTGTATCTCAGGAAACCCGTATTTAGCCAAAGCATTTTGGATCATTCCGGTCTTATATAAGTTCACTACCTGTTCCGCAACATTCAGATGGATCAACCTCTCTTCCCTTTTGTCTTCAGGCAAAGCGTCCAATTCTTCCCTATGTTTTAGATACACATCCTTAATATGAGTGATCCAGTTGTCTATAAGGCCCGCTGCCTTTCCTTGAAGTGCGGCCCTAACCCCACCGCAGCCTGTATGACCGCAAACAATGATATGTTTTACGTTCAACGCATCGATCGCATACTGAACAACGCTGAATAGGGACATATCATCCACAGAAACCACGTTAGCGATATTTCTGGTCACGAAAATTTCCCCAGGATTGGTCTTAGTGATCACATTTACAGGAACTCTAGAGTCGCTACAACCTATGAACAATGTCTGAGGTGTTTGGCCTTCTGCATGTCTAGAGAAAAACTCCGGATCTTCCGCTGTCTTCTCCTCCACCCATTCCTGGTTATTTCTCAATAATTTTTGGTAAGACTCGCTCATTTCTTTTTTCAAGGATTCGATATCATTTTCCATATTCGGTATCCCTCCTAGGATCACCGTAATCCCCTTACGGTAGGCATTTTTCCTAAATTCATGGATCAATTCTTTGATATCCTGATCCATATGAAGTGTTCTAGTTCCGTCTATTTCTAAAGTGATCCCGGAAGGTTGGCTTTCCAAAACTGCCTTGATCTTTGCCTTATGAAAGAAGCCTAAATTTTCCCCTAAAACGATCCTTCTAAACTTACCATGACGCTCTTCCCTATAGATCGCAGTCCTATGATCCTCATATAGAACAAAAACCAAAGCCACCAAGATACCGCAGAATGTTCCGATCAGAACATTAGTGAAGAATGTAACGACTACAGTTGCCAAGAATGGAAGAAACTGAGAATACCCTTTTTGGAACATCAAACGGAACATCGCAGGTTTTGCGAGTTTGAGACCCGTAAAAGTCAGGATCGCCGCAAGAGAAGCGAGCGGAATGGTATTCATAAATTTAGGAAAAAGTAATACACTGATCCCTATCCAAGCTCCATGAAATATGGCGGAAAATTTGGTCTTCGCGCCAGAAGAAACGTTTACTGAACCTCTGACCACCACACTTGTGATCGGGATCCCTCCCGCAAGTCCGCAGGCCATATTTCCTAATCCTTGCGCGATCAATTCCTGGGACATAGGAGTCTTACGATTTTCCTCGTCCAGTTTATCCACCACTTCCACGGAAAGTAAGGATTCTAAGGAAGAAGCAAACGCGACAGTCAATGCTAAGGTCCATACAGGAGCCTGATCCCAATAGGAGAAGTTCGGAAAATCCAGATGAGCAAAAAGTTCGGAAGGATTCTTAAAAATGGGAAGAGTGACCAAGTGGTCCTGGCTCAAAGCTCCCCCAGGAAGTAGATGACCTAAAAGTAAATTTGTAGAAGTTCCAAGAATGATCGCAACTAAGGAAGCGGGAACATATTTGAATTTTTTAGCAAAGTATCTGTCCCAGATCCAAAAGGATAAAAGAGAAATAACTCCGATCACGAGCACATTACTTTGTAAATTCCGGAAAGCATGTACGAGTAACATTAGAGAGTTTGTCTCTTTCACTTCATGAGGATCATGGTAGGATTCATTAACGTCTTCTTGTGTGATGTCGAATTCTTCGACCCCGAATTCTTCCACATCGTAACCGATTAAGTGAGGCAATTGTTTTACGACCAGAAGCAAACCGATCGCGACGGACATCCCCACAACCGTGGCAGAAGGAAGATAAGCGGATAATGCACCTGTTCTCAAAATCCCAAGCAAAGTTTGGATCATTCCTGCAATCAATAATGCAAGAAGAAATGCTTCGAAATTCCCCAGATCTTTAATACCTGAAAGAACGATCGCAGTCAAACTTGCCGTGGGCCCTGAGACACTTAAGGCGGATTTACTGAAAATTCCGACTACGATCCCACCTATAAAACCGGAGATAATTCCAGAAAATAAGGGAGCACCCGACGCATGAGCAATCCCTAAACAAAGAGGAATAGCTACTAGAAAAACTGCGATACTTGAGGAAAGATCGTAAGGAAGATTTGAGAAAAATTGTTTTGTTTTTAAATTCATTGATACTCGCATGGCGGGCATTCTATATAAAGAATTAAAACCCAGAATTGGAAACGGTTGATAAGTCCGTAACTTTTTCCGACGTCAGTCGAAAGTATCTATAACTACTGAAATTGATCTAGCTTGTCCTTACCAGGATTTTTTGAAAAAAATCAAAAGTCGAACAAGTGCTCGGTAAGAATAGGTAGATTAAAAATTCATAAAAAAATGAACCGATGAGGAACCTTATGAGAATAAATTTGTTCAAACTTATAAGATTAGAATCCATACTTATAATATTCATAATATTTAGTTTTTTGAATATTCTTCATTCCGAAGAAAATCCGAAAACCGAAACAGCCATTTTTGCAGGAGGATGTTTTTGGTGTATGGAAGGGCCTTTCGAAAAACTACCCGGTGTCATATCCGTAATCTCGGGATATACAGGCGGAAAAGAGAAAAATCCCACTTATGAAGACGTGGGTTACGGAAGAACAGGACATAGAGAATCCGTATTGATCACCTTTGATCCGAAAAAGATCGATTACGCAAAACTTTTGGATACGTATTGGAGACAAATAGATCCTACAGATTCAGGAGGACAATTCGCAGATAGAGGCAACCAATACAGAGCTGCCATTTATTATAAGAATGAAGCGCAAAAAAAATTAGCCCAGGAATTTAAAGATAAGATAGGAGCTTCTAGGAAATTTTCTTCTCCTATCGCAGTGGAAATTTTGCCTGCATCAGAATTTTATCCAGCGGAAGAATACCACCAGGACTATTATAAGAAGAACCCTAGTCATTATAAACAATATAGAAAGGGTTCCGGAAGAGAGGATTATGTGAAAGAAGTTTGGGGCACGAAGTCGGATTGAAAAACGCAAAGCCTCGGCGGCTCTGTGCCTCTGTGCGAATAAACTCAGAGGCTCTCGATACATCTCTGTGTCTTATTCCCCAAGTAAACGGAAGAGATAAATTGTAAGTCTTTGTAGTTTGTCTCTTTCCGGGCCTGGGATCTCTTTTTCTAAATCGATAGTTTTTCTATAAATCGATTTGAGATGGTTTTTCATAGTCCCAGGATGGATGCCTAAATCTTCGCTGATCCGACTCTTATCCTTACCGGAAGCAATTCCCGCACAGATCTCTGTTTCTTTTTTGGTAAGTTTTGTTTTATCTCTTAAAATTCCGATAAGAACTTCTCTATCCATACCTTCATGTTTTTTGAAAGTATCAGATGGGGATTTTGCAAAATCCAAATTATTCTTTGCTTCTCCCTGCTCTGAAGGTTCAGGATTAGCAAGAATCGTACTTAAGAAGCTCGAAACTTCTCCGTTACGATCTTTAATAGGAAGAACATTTTGTTTCCAATCTTTTACAAAACCGGTCTTAAGATTCGAGTTAGCGATGGATACCGAGCCTTGGAGAACCGATTCCCAAAACTCGTCATAAAAAGTTTTGGATGCCCCCACTCCGGATTGGAATGCTTTAGGAGTTTTTCCTATGAGTTCATTCTCTTTTAAGCCGGAAATTTTTTCGAACTGTTTGTTCACCGCAAGGATCACACCTTCTTTATCGGTTAAGAACATTCCGTTCTGAGATTGTTGGAACGCTTTGTATAATGCTTCCTTCTTTCCCGCTTCTGATTCTTTGTCTTCCGTAAATACGAATAGATAAGACATCTCTGGCATTAGATAAGCATGCTGTTTTGTCTGGAGGAAACTTCCGTCCTTCTTCATTAAATGAAGTCCTCTTCCTTCAAACTCGCCTGACTTGCTTACATTAGGTAGTATAACAGTTTCGAAATATTTTTGATCCGTTTCGGAAAGAAAATCGGTAAGGCTCATACTCTTAGCCGATTCTATAGAGGGAATGCTAAGGATCTTCCTTCCATTTTCATTAACATGAAGGATCCTTCCGCTCGAATCACAAATTAACAAAATATCGGGCATACTTTCTTGTGTTTGAATAATTTCTTTAACGTTTTCCAAGCTTAGATCCATCCGATTCGTTTTGTTTCTAAAGAAACCGCTCGATTCTTTTCGAAAAGATTTCTCTCTTATTAGTAACTTAAGACATGTATTTTTAAAAAAATCCTACAAAGCATTCCTAGAATACTAAGAAGAAGTCTCATTGTTAAATGAAGACACCCAACCTTTGCAGGATTATGTACACTTGATCATGAAAATTCCCTAAGCTAATTGTTGCAAAAGAAAGGCAAACCAGATCGAAGGCTCTGTATCGATCTCTACAAAGTTACTAATTCGAAAGGATTACTTTCTTGCAGAATCATCCAGCCTTAGGAGATCTTTAAGTTATGAGCGATCTCAAACTTGTAATCGGAAATAAAAACATATCTTCCTGGTCTTTCCGCCCATGGATCCTACTCACTCAATTCGGAATCCCTTTCGAAGAGATCTCCTTAAAACTATTCACACCTGAATATGCAGCCATAATCGATAAGTATTCCCCCTCTAAAAAAGTACCTGTCCTCAACGACGGAGACTTGAGAGTTTGGGACAGCCTTAGCATTGCGGAATATTTGGCAGAAAAATATGCGGAGAAGGAACTCTGGCCCAAAGATCAGGCCGCAAGAGCCAAGGCAAGATCTGTAACTGCAGAAATGCATTCCGGTTTCACCGGCCTAAGATCTAATTTAAGTATGAATTTTCATGGCAGAAAGCCGGACTTCTCTATTCCGGAAGATGCGAAGAAGGACATAGATAGGATCCAAACACTTTGGGAAGAATGTTTGAGTTCCTACGGCGGGCCATTTTTGTTCGGCAAAAACTTCTCCATTGCAGATGCATTCTACGCGCCGGTAGTTTCCAGATTCATAACCTACGGAGTAAAATTAGGGCCTAAGGCTAGTGAATACGTGCAAACCATCTCTAATTTACCTTCTTACAAATCCTGGGGAGAAGGAGCAAAATTAGAGATCAACTAAAATCTTTATGTTGGAGTTCCAACGGAATACAAACAGATTTTTGCTTGTTTTTTGATTAGTATTTCTTAGAATTCTAACTTATGAATTCTAAGAAAAGAGGCACGGAAGAATTGCCTCCCAGCAGATTCGATAAGATCCAAAGGGAAGTCTGGCTGGAAGACCGGTTGGATTTAGGGGGGGAAAGTTCCCCTTCTACCCAATTCTTTTGGGAAGATTCCAAATCAGTTCTTACCCGTAACAAATCGCCGGATATTCCGTTCGATGCCAGTATCAATCCCTATAGAGGTTGCGAGCATGGATGTATTTATTGTTTCGCAAGACCAAATCATTCTTATGTGGACCTTTCTCCTGGATTGGACTTCGAAACAAAAATATTCGTTAAAAAAGAACCGGCCAAACTTTTAACGGAAGAATTAAGAAAGAAAAAACAGGCGCTCGCGCCAATCACGATAGGAACCGCCACGGATCCATATCAGCCGGGAGAAAGAATCTACAAAAACACAAGATCTCTCCTGGAAGTCCTGTTGGAATTCAAACAACCGGCTGTAATAATCACCAAATCATCTTTAATCCAAAGAGATACGGACATTCTTTCTGAAATGGGAAAATTAGGAATTTTGAAAGTGTTTCTTTCCGTCACTACTTTGGATAAGGAACTTTGGTCCAAATTAGAACCTAGGGCCCCTGCTCCTGCAAGAAGAATGGAAACTCTACGTAAACTTACCGATGTTGGAATTCCAACAGGAGTATTATTCGCTCCTGTAATTCCATTTATCAACGATTTTGAAATGGAAAATTTAATAGAACAAGCATCCTTATCAGGTGCAGAAGCCGCCGGGATGGTATTCGTCAGATTACCGTTCGAAGTAGCACCTTTATTCGAAGATTGGCTTACCAGACATTTCCCACTCAAAAAAGAAAAAGTCCTCAAAGTTATTTCAGAAGCAAGAGGAGGAAAATTATACAAAGCTACCTGGGGAGAAAGAATGAGAGGAGAAGGAAATTATGCGGAACTTCTCCAAAAAAGATTTTCCATCTGCGCCAAACGATTTGGGCTCACGAAAAGAAGAGAATTAAGGACCGACTTATTCGCAGTCCCTTCTCGTTATCTTTTGAAAAAGAAAAAACAAGAGGAATTCCTACCGGGACTTTTTCCGGAATAAGGGCCTCAACGCCCACTTCAGCCATTACGTTCGTTCGAAATAGTAAAAGAAAGAATACGATCGGATAGAAATTTCCTTCCCCATTTTTCCGATAGATCGGATATTTACCGAATGAATTGGGAACAAAACTACCATCTGGAAGACGGAACCTTTGTAGGAGCAGGCGATGTATCCATCTACTATAGAGCCTACCGTGCAAAAGAAGCAAACAATCCAAGGACTTTAGTAGTCCATCACGGAATCGGGGAACACGGAAAAAGATACGACAACCTACTCGAAGCACTTTCCGGAAAAGGATATAATGTTTATCTAATAGATGCCCGTGGCCACGGAAAATCCGGCGGAAGCAAAGGAGTAGTCACTCATTTTAACCAATTTTTAGCGGACCTGGACAGATTGATCAGCATCGCCAAACAAAAAGAGGGAGTGAAACATGTTACTCTAATGGGACATTCCATGGGGGCCTTGATCTCTTTGTTTTATGCAGGAGAACCTTCTCACCAAGCAAGCTTGGATAGACTTGTGCTGAGCGGGCTACCAATCGCAGTAAAAACAGACCTAGTCATGAATATTAAAAAAGGAGCAGGAAGTTTACTGGCAGGAGCTTTCCCCACTCTGACTGTTCCAACCGGATTAGATGTGAATGCTCTATCCAGAGATAAGTCCGTTGTAGAAGCTTATAAAAAAGATCCTTTAGTTCACGGTTCTGTTGGCGCTTACTTAGGAGATTTCCTTTTGAACTCTAAAGAAAAAGCTTTGGAGAAAGCAACTCGTATCAACTTCCCAGTTTATCTATTCCATGGAAAAGAAGATTCAATCGCACTTTCAGTAGGAACGGAAGAAGCTTTCAAAGTTATACCTTCTTCGGACAAATCTATGAAAATTTACGATGGCCTATATCACGAAACCATGAATGAACTTCCGGCGGACAAGGCAAAAGTTTTGGGCGATCTGGTGAACTGGTTACAGACTCATTGATTATGGGGGAGGATTCTCGGATTCTCCCTTTTTAACTGCATGGGCGAAGGTGCGACCATACCGCTTTTCTTAACCGCATGGGCGAATAGGCGCACATGCATCTGCTTCAAGTTGGATATGCGAACGTTCGCCAAACCGCCAACACCAAAAAAATAATTTTACAAAATCTTAATATTCAAGGAACACATGATGAGAAAGCTAATAATGTGGAATGTAGTCACCCTGGATGGATATTTTGAGGGCGAGAAAAACTGGGACCTCAGTTTTCACGAACTTGTCTGGGGTAAAGAGCTTGAGGAGTTCAGCCTCGTTCAATTGAAATCGGCCGACATGCTTGTGTTCGGCGCGACTACATACAAAGGTATGGCGGAATACTGGACCAAGGCGGCAGAAGATCCGACGGAAGGAGAAGTCGCCAAATTTATGAATGAGATCCAAAAGGTAGTCTGTTCATCAACACTCAAAACAGCCGACTGGAATAATACGACAATCGTACGAAATGCTGCAGTCGAAATTCCTAAATTAAAACAGCAAGGCGACGGCGATATGTTTGTATTCGGTAGCGGTAATTTATCTGAATCTTTATTGAAAGCAGAGTTATTTGATGAGATTCGCCTATGCATTGCGCCAGTATTTTTAGGAAAGGGAAAACTTTTATTCAGTCAAGGAATTCCTCATAAAAAACTTAAACTACTCGAATCTCGTCTACTTTCTACAGGCGGTATCCTTCTTCAATACGCTCCAGGTGAATAGCCTAGACATTGAAATATAAAAATACGATGGAGAAGATAGATCGATTTATTGAAAAGGTAAACGACCTTGCGTCGAGTAGCCAAGTAATTGAAGGTGTCGCAGTAGCCGGTTCATTCATTTCCAAAGAACTGGACGAATATTCTGACATTGATTTCGTTATAGTGCTGAAAGATGGAATTCTATATGAACGAAAGGAGATGGTTGATTTCGCAAGAAATTTCGGCCCTTTGCTATCAGCCTTTACAGGTGAACATGTCGGGGAAAGAAGACTATTAATTTGTCTGTATGAGAATCCATTTCTTCATGTTGATTTTAAGTTTATTCAGCTTTCCGAACTAAAAGACCGAATTGAAAATCCAATTTTCATCTACAAAAATAATAAACGGATCTCAGCCATCCTTGAATCAACAAAATCACAATGGCCAAATCCAGACTTTCAATGGATAGAGGATCGATTTTGGGTTTGGGTACATTATGCCGGCACGAAATTAGGAAGAGGAGAGTATTTTGAGACGATTGATTTTTTATCATTCATTAGAAATACAGTTTTAGGTCCTTTTCTTCATCTTAAATATAAGTCCCTACCTCGGGGAGTTAGAAAACTAGAATTTATTATTGATCCAAGCGATCTCGAAAAACTAAAATCGACAATTCCAAACTATGACTTTAGATCCATTAAAGACAGCATACTAAATTCAGTTAAGCTATACCAAGAATTAAGATTAGCACTTTATAGTTCTGAAATTAAAAACTTATCCGAAGCTGAGAATTACTCATTGGACTATTTAAATAATATAGTTAAATGAATATAACTTGTGCGAATGACATTGCCACCTGCCATTCGCAACAGACTTCTGTTCGGCAAGTGCATGGGCGAACGTTCGCGCATGCTCGACAGGCAAATCAACCAGTCGGCATTTTCTCGAATGCCTTTAACGAAGGATCGATTAAATCCCAAGCCAACCCGCGAACTTTGTAAGTAAGTGCATGTGGTGCAAAGCGACTAGGCTCATCTAAACTCGCCGCATGGATTGCAATCAAGTCCGGCATCGCTACAAAACGTAGATAAACTGGGGTTCCACAAACGGGACAGAAGGAGTGAATCTTCATATTACCGCTATCGCCTGCAACTTCCCAATGAGTCGCTTCACCGGTAATTATCATCTCAGCTCTTGCAGGAAAGGTAAGATAGGAGCCATGCCCCGTTCCACTCCTCTTCTGGCAATCGAGACATTGGCAATGATTCTGAAAGATAGGCTCGTGCTTGGTTGTATAGCGGATAGCACCGCATGCACATCCGCCGGTATAGGACTTACTCATGAAAGACTCCCACTTGAAGCCGACTTCGGCTTAGCAAAGACGTCGATTCCTTCGCCGGTTTCTAATAAGGATTTCAAACTAGAGAGAACAATTGGCCAACCTTGTTGGATACCTTTAGCCATTCCACTACCTGCCTCAAGTTCATCATGAGTGACAGTTAGTCGAACCATATCCTCATATTCTTCGACGTTGAAGGTCACACGGCTGTAACTTTCCGGATCTGCGGCCTGTGCAGGACTTGCCCAGCTGATAACCAAACGTGTCGGAGGAACCACTTCTACTACTTTACCAACAATATTAACTGTATGTTCCTCATTATTACGCACATGTTCCCATGAGGATCCAGGCTTCCAGTCAGAGATATTCTCGTGACCCCAATAACGTTTTGTAATCTCAGGCTTCGTGATTGCCTCAAACACTTTTTCCGGTGTAGAACGGATATAAGTCACGTAAACAAAGCTCGTCTTCTCTTTACTCATTATTCTCTCCTTCAAGTTCCTTCTTCAGGTCATGCAACAGGCTAAGCCTCTGGTGTTCGAATTTCCTTACCCAGCGCTCATAAACCTCATGCAACGGAACCGGGTTGATAAAATGCAACTTCTCCCTGCCACGCCAAACTGTACTGATCAGATTGGCTGATTCGAGGATCCCGATATGTTGCGTGGCAGATTGTCGTGTCATGTCCAAATGTTCACAGAGTTGGCCCAAAGTTTGGCCGTTCTTCTCATATAGAAGATCGAGCAGCTTTCTGCGTGTTGGGTCTCCCAGCGCCTTAAAAACATTATCAGCGTCCATTCGTTGCGTTTGTAAGAGAATAATATGCAGGTAAATACCTGCATGTCAAGTAAAATACTTAGAAAATAACCGATCAATCGATTGATAAATGGATCGACCCTGTGGACAATAATGGAGGCTATTACGGGCAAACCGGAGGATAGAAAAAAATGACAGTGAAACGAATGGACAATGTTGGTATTGTTGTCGAAGATCTTGACGCTGCGATTGCTCTATTCAGCGAGCTTGGCTTAGAATTCGAAGGACGAATGATAGTCGAAGGATCTTGGGCAGACCATGTAGTAGGACTCGAAGGAATGCAAGTCGACATGGCAATGATGAAAACTCCGGACGGACACAGTCGCCTGGAATTATCGAAATTCATCAGGCCGAAGGCTATACAACCGGAACCAAAAAATGCCCCCTCAAACACATTAGGTTATCTTCGTGTAATGTTTGCAGTCACAGATATCAAAGATACTGTTGCTCGACTCGAAAAGCATGGAGTTACACTCGTTGGCAAATTGGAACAGTATGAAGATAGTTATCTTCTATGTTATTTGCGAAGTCCAGAAGGATTCATCATCGCATTGGCGGAAGAACTTAAATAAAATTTTAGCAATTAAACGAAATGTTTAGCACCAAATAAGGTATTAGATCAAATGGAAAATTCAAAAGTCTTTGCTATGTCTTTCTCAAAAGTTTATCCCTTGTATATTCAAAAAGTGGAAAGAAAAGGACGGACAAAAGCAGAAGTTGATAAAATTATTTTTTGGCTCACTGGATATGATGCTAAAAGTTTTCAAAAACAACTGAAGAATGAAGTCAATTTCGAAGATTTTTTTGATCAGGCGCCTCACCTCAATGATAATGTTTCACTGATCAAAGGAGTAGTCTGCGGCATTCGTGTAGAAGAAATCGAAGACAAACTTATGCAGAAAATCCGTTACCTAGATAAGTTAATCGATGAATTGGCAAAAGGAAAGGCTATGGAAAAAATCCTTAGAGGTTCGAATCAGTAGTTTATTTTTTTAATTGAGCCAATAAAGAAATAAGATGCTTTCGATCGACGGCCGACATCCCCCTATACAAACGAGCATTCATTTTTCTACCCGCCCGAATTATTTTTAAACGTGAATTTCTCCCGGACATAGTCAGTCGAACCTGACTCTCCCTAGCATCAACGGATGAACGTTCCTGAATTGCTAAATTTAAATCGACCAACTTTTGCACTAACGGAGTAACGCTAGATTGGTCCCTAAAAATTTGTTTCGCTATCTCTTTCATCGATTGTGGGCGATCACTTTTGAGAGTGCAAAGAACGGCGCCCATCGCGGGTGTTATATTCGTCAGTCCGAAACGTAGATAATCTTTCTTTATTTCATCTAGGATTTGATCTCGCAATGCCGTAATCAGAACTAACAGTCTGTCTTGTTTCATTCTTTCCATATTTTCCTATGTTTATAAAAAAACAGTTTCTATATTCCAAAAATTACTTTGAATACCAAGCAATATTCCAATAAGCAAAAAGATCCTTACAATTTATTATTTACAGTAGTTACCCCCAGCTCTTTTACCTAAGTTGAAGCTTTTTAAAAAGCTTTGAATGCCAAGCATTTTGGAGGCAACTTTGATTAAGGATAATATACTTACGCGACTTACTTATTTGATATTCGCTCTGATTTCCTATACAATCTACCTATTTAGCATATTGGTTTTTGTTTGCCGCTTACTTGATATCACCCAATTCTTGGAGCCTATCTCATTCAAATTTCAAATCGGGCTAATCGGGTCGATTTGTTTAAATATCGCCTTAGTAGCAATGTTCGGAATCCCACATAGCGTCATGGCCAGGGCCAGTTCCAAAAAATATTGGCACCAAATTGTACCAATGCCTATTGAGAGGAGCCTTTACGTTTTCATAGTTAGTATTACTTTGATCGCTCTCTCTTGCCTATGGCAGCCAATCTATTCCGAAATTTGGAATATTAAGGCTGATTTCGGGATATATATGATCTATTCGATTTTTTTAATAGGATTATTCTTAGCCGTAGTTTCCAGTTTTTTGATTGATCACTTTGAACTTTTTGGATTGCGGCAAGCTTGGAGTTTTCTAATGAAAACTGAAAAACGTTCAGCGGAATTTGCCACACCGTCACTTTATAGGTTTGTGCGTCATCCTATGATGCTAGGAATGATTTTGGTCTTGTGGAGTACTCCGTTAATGAATGCAGGGCATCTCATTCTTTCGGCAGGTATGACAGTCTATATCATCATAGGAACATTTTTTGAAGAGAAAGATTTGGTTCGTATTTTCGGCGAAAAGTATCTGCAATATAAACGTAGGGTTCCTATGCTTTGGCCTTCTCTTAACATAAAACAAAAGATTAAATCTGAGTAGAAATTGTAAGCCCGGTAGGATCACCGGGCTACTTACTTTAAATTGTTCAAACAAGCTCCAAAAGTAATTTATCGAGCACTAGGCATAGCTCCTTCCAAGCTTCGACTGCACCTATTTCTGCCTCGCGCACTTCGGCAGAAGCGAATTTAACCACATGAGTCATGAGAGTTAGATTACCTTCGGCAGTAAAGGTGCGCGACTCTACGGTAGCATCCGGATTTTCCGGACCATTCGGATTAAACGTAGACATGTCTGTCGCATAATTCTCGTCATTCGCTACCTTCTCAGGAATAACCACCTCTAGGAATTTTCCATAAACCCCCATTTTGGTTCCGTTTTGATCTGCAAAGACGTAAAGGTATTTGCCACCAACCCTAAGATCGTTCTCTATAGTCTCAAGCTTCCAACCTTCTGGACCAGTCAGCCACCTAAGCATCAACTCCGGTTTTGTAAAACAATCGAATACCAATTGGCGAGGCGCGGCAAAATAACGTGTAGCGACAACTTCTCTTTCACCTCGTAACTCGACCTTCAGTTCTTTTTGATCTGTTTTCATTTTCATTGATCTCCTTTTATTTGCATCGTCTGCAATTCTTCGAGTAACCCATCGAGTACTTGATAACGTTTCTCCCATATCTGGCGGTATTTCTCAATCCAATCCGTAGCCTTTTTGAGCTGCGCAGTTTCAAGCCTACGCGGGCGCTCCTGTGCGCGGATCGTGGTTGAGATAAGACCGGCTTCCTCCAAAACTCTGAGATGCCGTGAAATAGCCGGCTGGCTCATTTTGAAGGGTTTTGCGAGTTCCATAACTGTTAAGTCTTCTTTTGCGAGACGCATGAGTATCGCTCGGCGAGTTGAGTCAGCAAGCGCGGCAAAGGTAGAATCGAGGGTTTGCATATCTAATTTATTATATAATCATATAGTTATATAATAAAGAAATGTCAATCCTTTTTTAACTCCTTTTTTTGAATGGAGACAATGAAAAATCGCGAAACGACCTAAAAGAGACGTGTCAAAGCTGCTTATATCTTCTCCGAAACTCTTCGTTTGGAATTCTATCTTCTCCCGCTCGTCGAAGATCTGCCAAGAGTCCATTCACAAAGTACATTTCGATCTCTCCTTTGTTTTTGGCAGGCACTGCTCCCCTGTATTCGCATTCGAAGAAATCTTTTACTAGTTCGTATGTGGTACCAGAAATATTGATACGGCCGGGAATACCGGATGATTCACATCTGCTTGCAGTATTGACAGTATCGCTCCATACGTCGTATGCAAACTTCTTCTCACCAATTACGCCAGCTATCAAATCGCCTGAGTGGATCCCAAGTCGAAGCTCCCAGTATGGTAGGCCTTGGTTTGCTTTGATTTCTTTCATTTGATTCATGAATGCTTGGATCTCCAGAGCGGCCATCACGCAGTCCACAGCATGTGTTCGATTCGATTCCGGGATACTACCCGCGAACATGTAACTGTCCCCTATCGTCTTGAGCTTCTCGAGATTATGCCTTTCCATTACACTATCAAAATAAGAGAAGCAACGGTCGAGCTCCGCAACAAGTTCCGTGGGCGATAGAGTCTCCGCAATCTGAGTGAAACCCTTGAAGTCGGTAAAACAAACCGTTGCACTGCGATGTACGCGAGGTTCTGAAACTCCCTTTTCTTTTAACTCTTGGGCAATTTCTTCCGGCAATATATTAAGAAGCAATTGCTCCGACTTTTTATGCTCTTCCGTTAACTTTGCTTCTGCCAAATCTACCGCCTTCACAAATTGGTAAATAATCAGAACGAAAAGAACGCATAGTAGTACCAGAGGGGGCATAAGATACTCGGCCGGTACTACCCATCTCGGTGGACCAAATATCGCATCCCCGCCTAAAACTTTATAATAGTACTGGCTAAAAAGAAAAAGCCCTAAAGGCAAAATAGAGATTACGACCCTTACAGTATTAAACTTCTTAGAGATCATTAGAAATGACAAAATAGAAGTAACTAGAAACCCTAACGGTGCAGGATCATCCGCTTGAGACATTGTCAGCGCTAAAAGGTGATAATTAACAGCGACTAATGTAATTACCGCAGATAAATTATAATAACGTAATCTTAATAAATAAAATGCAAATAGTAACGGAATGATAAGAAGGAAATAATGGATAAAAGAGAAGGTATGGGTTTCAGGAGGTTCATTAAAATAGATTGAGACAACTAGTAGTGTTGGGATCGCAAGCATACTCAATTGAGTGTAAAATGTAGTTCGGACCGGCCTTGCTTCGGATTGAGTCAGACCACTCGTGATTTTTTTAGCCTGAAACCATTCCAGAATCGCATCATATATATCATTTACTTTCTTCATTCCGAATTTGCCCTCTTTTCATCCTAATATCGGCTCAAGAACAAGGTTCTATTCCAAATAAATCCTGCCATTTTCGACTAACGCGCGAGGTCTTGTAATTGTTTCACCTTCTGGTCCTTCTCCGGAGACTCATAGGCTTTTAGGGAGAATGTATTCAGATTATATTCTTTGGTAGTATAATTGTTTTCTTTATAAGGACCGACCAGCTCTTTATCAGGCTCCGTAGTCTTTGCGGCAAGGATCCTTCTCATTCCTTCCTCTCCTTGCCCGAACCAATCCGGATCTACGGCAAGATTGACTCTATGACCTCTTAATTGTGTAAAAGCATAAGGCCCTTCGTATCCGCTTTCTCTGATTAATTTCCCAAAGAACAGAAACTCTACTTCTTGCCTTCCGGCGTTCAATTTACCATCGAAACTCGCCCAAGCTATCGGATCGCCATTACCAGCATTCACAAGATTGGCTTCTAGATGATAAGTTCCGGCCTTAAATACGTTCACTCCTGCCTTTATACTCAAAGAACCGTCTCTGGGAATATCCAAAAAGTAACCGCTCCATTCCGCAGGCTGGTATGGAGAAGAAAAGAAGGATGATAGAACTTTGCCCTGCTTCTTCTCCTTTCCATACTCGATTTCCACTTCTAGAAACATATCTCCCCAATCCTTGTAAGTAGGCCTCCATTCGAATGTAAAAACATTGTCTTTGGCCTGGGTGTCCCCATCGATTCCCTTATCATTTCCATCCGGAGGTAATGCCACAAATTTGTTCCCGTCAAATTCTTTCCAAAGTTTTACATTACGAATATTTAATGGAACTTTTTCGAAGCTACTCGTATTAAAACATTCTAAGGTTATATGAAGTGGATCCTTTACGCCAATTGCCGCCCATTGTAAAGGTTGTAATTTACAGGAATATCCGTTTGGTTTTTTGTCCTCCGGCTTATCCACCATCGGAATCGGAGAAATTTGTATAAAATAAGGGTTTGTTAGGTCTTCATTATACTTGGTCAAAGGCCTGGAGTTCGGCGGATATTCGGACCATTCTAAATAATCTCTTAAAACTTTTTCAGGAGGAATAGATTCGTCTAAACTTTCTAAAAAGTTAGAATTGTCCTCTGCAGAACCACCACCAGGAGGACTTCCTTTTGCCATCCATTCTGCTTTTGCTTTTTTCTCTTCTTCCGACAAGAACCAACCGTTTTGTTCAGCCTCATCCCTTAATAGATAGAAAACCAAGGCGGCTGCGATGGCAATCCCAAGGTAGATAAAAATTTTTTTTTGACTCATCTCTAATTTTTCAGTGCCCAGTACAGGCTCACCTGTATATGAAATGGGGAGCCTTTCTCAACCTTTATTTTAAGAATCTATAAAGAAGAAATTACCTAACCCTTTTGGACTAGTTTTATTAGAACGAATTCTTTTCAGTCCCATTGTTTGGTTTGCCAATCTTCTTATTTTTTACTTACAAATCCTCGTAACAATTGTTTGGAAATAAATTGTAACTAACACTGCATGCTATTGTAACGTACGTTATACATTATAATTTTATAATATATTTATTGAATTGTTATCATTTTTACATTCTACCCGTTATGTTAAAAAAAGTCCAATCACTTGACTCAGAAAGCCGCATAGCTCATACTTGTAGACCGGGAAAATCAAAAGTTATGGTTTTGGTTTTCCCAAAAGATCGGAGAATAGAGAAGATGAAAAATTGGAAAAGTATGGTATTGGGATGTGTTTTCGCATCGTTCTTTGTTGGCTCGCTTTCTGCACAAACCTATACGGTTTTCATTCACGGAAAGTCTGACAGCAACCACAACGGAGTGGGAACTACTGACGTGAATAATTATTGGGGAAGCGCACCGAACTCAGTGTCCGGTTCTAAAATTTTCGTTGGTTACGACGGAACTTCTGACCCAAGAAATTATGGATCGGCCAGAGCTCAGACCAATATCACTACGGGCTTGAATACATATTGCAAGGGTTCTAACTCCTGCAAGATCGTATGTCATAGCGCGGGTTGTTATGCGATTGAGTATTGGTTATCTAACTTAGGTGGAACCACTTCTAGCAAAGGTTATAATGTAACTAAAGTTACTGCATTGGCTTCTGCTTCCGGTGGATCCGAGCTTGCTTCCGCTCTAAATGGTATTACATTTGGATTCGGCGGTAACGCAATGGATAAATCCCTGATCGTTGGAACCGCTCGTGGCGCTTACAACCACAACAACACTGCAGGTATCACTGTATACCAAGTACCAGGTTATAAAGGTATGGCTGGTGCATCCCTGATTCTTCCAGGCGAGGACGATTACGCAGTCGCTTTCCATTCTTCCTGTGCTTATAATAAGTCGGGCGGAGTGAGCGTTTGCCAATCTTCGTTGACTCAGAGCGAAGGTATTTGGCCGTTCAACTCGAACGTAACCTATACTCAGTTCCAAGGTCACACGAGAGCTCCTTCCGTAGGATCCTCAGGATTATACTTGAACCACAGTGAATTGAAAAACGAAGGCTGGAGATAATCCAATCCAGAATAGCGCGTCGAAATCGGCGCGCTATCGTTTTCCTCAGAATTTAGTTTTACTTCCCCTCTTCCTTTTAATACTATAAACTTACCAACTGGAACCTTATGGTTTCTAATTTACTATCCACCTATACGCGGTTGTTTATGAAGAACTTACTTATATCTTTTTCCATTTTATTCATTCAATGCTCCCAAATCCAATGGAGACCCGCAAGTCTTGCGATAGAGAGGGGTTGGTCTGAAACCGGTAAAAACATAGTTCAAACAGAAGTGATCTATGAGGAGAAGGATACATGGAATCCTTTAAACGGGACAACTCACAAAAAGAATTATAGAACTAAATTCAGGATTTACGAAATATCAGGAGCCTTGAACGATTCCGGTGATCCACCAATTTATTCTTATGAAATAGGCTCTTGGACTTTACCTGGATCCGTTTATTTTCATTCTGCAACCAATCGTTTATTTTGGATCCAAGGCACAAATGACGAATACGGAGGATCTATACGTTTTCCAGCGGTTTGGTCGCCCAAAGGGTTTCGATCTTTCGAACCTAAAAATTTCCAAAGAGAAGACCAAACTATCTTTCAATTCGTACCTTCTCCGGACGGAGGAAAGGCAGCAATTATATTAGGAAAATTGAAATCGGATCTGGAAATTGAATCTCCTACTCTGATCATAGCGGACGTGAACGGACAATCTTCTTCTTATGATCGATCTTATTTCGAATTCCAATTAACAAAATGGGAAGAAACTCCGGAATTCAAGATTCGCTGGTCCGAGAATTCGGATCTCTTGTATGTTCGAGTACAGGACCAAGTTTTTAAAACGAATGAAAAGACTAAAAAATTAGAAGAAGCGAAAGAGTTTCCGGTTTGTTTTTATCCGGCTTCTAGTTTTGGACCGGTAGGGATTAGTCCGGGAGGAAAAGGAGGAGATTCGGATATCGCCAGGGATATGGAACCTCCTCCATTCAAACGTTATAAGGACAAACCCTTGGTCAAAAGTTTAAAACAGACCAAGGATTGTAGCCAATAACTTAAGAAGATTTAGTCTTTCTTTTTTCTCTAATATACTCGATCACCGCAGGCATTATTGAAATGACTATGATCGCGAGAATAACAATTTTGAAATTTCTTTGGACAAATTCAAGGTTACCGAACTTATAACCACCGAATAAGAATAGAGCGATCCAAACCACTCCACCGACTATATTATACAAAATGAATTTAGCATAAGTCATACTTCCGATCCCGGCAACAAAAGGAGCGAATGTCCTAACGATCGGAATAAATCTTGCGATGATGATAGTTTTTCCACCATATTCTTCGTAAAATTGATGGGCTTTTTCCAGGTGTTTTTTATTTAAGAAGGGGACCTTCTCCTTTGCAAGGATCTGTTCACCTGCTAAATGACCGATCGCATAATTGACTGTGTCACCTAAGATCGCAGCAATGATCAGAAGGATCAATAGTGTTCCAAGATCTAAACTTCCTCTAGCCGCAAATGCGCCTAAAGCAAAGAGCAAGCTATCTCCCGGAAGTATAGGAGTTACAACAAGACCGGTTTCACAAAAGATGATCAAGAATAGGATCAGATAGATCCAAGTGCCATAAGCAACGATCAACGCATCCAAATGATTTTCCAGATGCAAAAAGAAGTCCAAAAGATATTTGATAGTTTCCAATTTCAGCTCCGAAAGTCAGATTCAAGGGCCAGGCGGGGAAGTCAAATGTTAGAGCGTACTTCCGGAAATAGGCCTGCTTGGTCTGGGCCCTGTTTATAAATTTTTGTAGGATAATTTAAACGAATTTTTTCGGAGGAAACTCCTCTTTTGTCGGGTCGTATTCTGGCGTCGAATTCCACAGGGTCGCCCTGTTTCAGATTTTGCTTTCGAAAGCGATAGGAATAATAAAAATCTTGAGCGTATATAACCTTTCTACCGGAAACCAGCAGCTTTATGTCTTTGATCAAGATCCTTGCTTTTTCCGGATTGGGATCGATTGAAATAGATTCCACAATCCCTCTGAATCTGGTCCTGATTTTAGGCAAGTTTTGGAGATTGTCTTCCATGCCTTCCATCCGTTAGACCAATTCAAATCAAAAGAATAGTTTCGTACATTCGTTTTTCGTTGTCGCCCATTCCAATTCTATAATATCAGGAAACGTTCCTAATCCGGACCTGGTCCAACTATAGACAGGTCCTACGGAGATTTATATGACCAGGTTTCAATTTTTGACTAAAAGTTTGAGTTTGTTTGCCCTTCTTTCCCTGAGCTTGCTCGCCGGAACGGGTTGTTACACGAATATTCGGCCTGGAGAGGCAGGACTCAGATATCACCCTTTAACGAGCGGGCTCCAAAAGGACCTATTGACAAATGCAATTTATTTCTACGCTCCATGGAACGATGTAGTATTGTACCAAACCCAGTGGACCTCCTACAAAGAAAAAGTGGATGTTCTTACCAGAGATGATTTGACCATCAATGTGGTAGCTGCAGTCATTCTGAGACCAGTCCCGGGAGAGATCTATAATCTTCAAATAGAGATTGGTCCCGATTATTACGAAAAAGTGGTGCGCCCTCAATTCAGGACATCTGTTCGTAACGCGTTATCCGCATATAGTATGATCAAAATTTCTAAGGAAACTCCTAAGGTCTCTCAGGATATTCGCCAAGCCTTGGGAGAAAAATTAAGAGGCAAACATGTAGAAATAGATGATGTGATCATAGACGATATTGAATACAGCCGTCCCATCCTGACTGCAATAGAAGGTAAACTTACCAAAGAGCAAGAACAGGAACAGATGAAGTTCGAGATCAATATAGCGAAAAAGGATGCGGAAATCACAGTGATCCACGCGGAAGCTAAAGCAAAATCCACAGTGATCGAAGCGGAAGGAACCGCACAAGCAACTGTGATCGAAGCCCAAGCAAGAGCAAAAGCTCAGAAGATGATCGCGGCCCAGTTGACAAAACAATATCTGCAACTAAAAGCTTTCGAAAATCCTAATACAAAACTTTTATTTGTCCCGACCGGAAAAGATGCGCTTCCTATGATCATAAATACTCCGACGGACGGTCCGAAACCTATAGATCTTCCTCCTTCAGGGGATAAATAAAAAAGAAGAATCCCAAGCCTTCCTTCGAATAAAAATCAAACGAAGGAAGGTCCTTTACCTTCAAAAATTACGCGCACTGAACAAAATTCCGGAAATGGTTCCGTATGAACCTTTCCAAATTCAGTGAAGCCCAACAAGAGATCATACAAGATCGTTCCAGATTTTTACAAGTTATAGCAGCCGCAGGCTCCGGAAAGACCAGCACCTTAGTAGGAGTAGTACAAAATGAGCTCTCTCAAGGTACAAGCGGAGAAGAAATACTGGTCCTCAGTTTCACTCGCAAAGCAGCCGGAGAGATCAAAGAAAGAATTAAAAAGAAAACGAATGATGGATCGGTTCGAGTGCATACGTTTCATGCTTTCTGCCTGAGAGCATTGATCACTTGGCATCCTGATTTTCGAAACAAAAGACCTTCTATCCTGACTTCCACCGAAAAGAACGTATTTTTTAGGGAATGGTTCCGTAAAAAATCGGATACCATCGGCGGAATCCCGTATGAGTTTTTGATCGGCGGTTCTACGTTACCTTCTCATTTTCCCCAAACTTGGAAAAATCCATTATTAGAAGATTATAAAAACTTTAAACGAAAAGAAGGAAAGCTGGATCTGGACGATTTAGTAACCATGTTTCTGGATTCTTTAGAAAACGGAGAAGCTTGGACCGAGATTCCTAAAAGAAGTTTAAAAAGGATCTTGGTGGATGAATTCCAAGACACCGATCCGGAACAACTTAGATTTTTAAAATTACTCTCGGAACGATCTAAGATCTTGGTAGTAGGAGACGATAGCCAAGGTATATACTCGTTCAGAAGAGCAGATATATTCAATTTTTTGAATTTTCCCGAGATGTTCCAACCCTGCACTCGAAAATTCCTGAACACAAATTATAGGTCTCTGCCGAAAATCGTGGATACTTCTTCCATTCCTATCTCCAAAAATAAGAACAAAATCGAAAAGAAAGTAATCGCTCATAGAAAAGGAAAGGCGATCGTTTCCAGGATCAAAATAGATAAGATCCCGGAATTATTTACTTATTTAGGAGAATTATATAAACGAAGCGGAGGTGAATTAAAGATACTATGTCGTTCCAATCATAGAATCAGAGAGTATATACGAGCGGGAGTTCCGCCTGAATTATTACTTACGATCCATTCTGCTAAAGGTCTTGAGTTCCACACAATCATCGTAGATTTGGTGGACGGGTGGAATCTCAGAAAAGATTCTTCGGAGCAGATCAGGGAAGAAGAACATAGAGTTCTATATGTTGCGCTTTCGAGAGCCAAGGATTGTCTCATTATCTTGGGTAAAAGAACAGGTTCAAGTAGAGAAACCGCCGAGGACTTATTTTTCTCTTATTTTAAGAGAGATATTCCTATCTTCAGATCCTGAATCGAAGAAATATTTTAAATACCGATCTTTTTCTGCAACAAAGCGAATACGATCCGCTCTCATCTAACGATCCTTAAAGAAAACCTCCTGTTTCAGGAATCATAGGATATATAAGATGAAAAAGAATACCGAACTGAAAGAAACTCTTGGAAGTGTAAGGGAGATTATCTCCGATAGCAGCTTCGAAAATCCTACTTATCTTGGAATCGCTTACTTTATCCGAGATTTATTTTTCTTCTCGGTCACCATATTCTTACTTTGGAATACCGAGACTTGGTATTATCTTCCTTTTCTTTGGGCATTTGCAGGAATGATTATCGCTTCTCTTTTTATTATCGGACACGATGCCTGTCACGGTTCCTTATTCAAAAGTGAAAGACTTTCTTATTGGATCGGACAGATCGCGATGCTGCCTTCTTTGCATGCATACAACCAATGGGGATATGGACATAATCGGGTCCATCATGGGCATACGATCAAAGTAAAAGGTGATTTCGTATGGCATCCTGTGACTCCGGAACAATATAAAAATTTTGGAATATTCAGAAAGGTTTTCCATAGACTTTCCTGGTCCGCATTCGGTGGAGGGATCTATTATCTGGTGGAGATTTGGCTAAAAGGAATGGTTCTTTTTACTGCCCCTATGAAAGAAGCTCTCAGAGATAAATTGCTTATGCTTACTTTTGCATTCGGTTCTGCCGGCGCGGTTTTTTATTTCGGAGGGAATACTCCTAACGGATTCGATATAGGATTAGGAACTTGGTTTTTCCTGAAAGTATGGCTTCTTCCTTTTATCTCTTGGAATTATTTCATCGGAGTTACCGTATATGTGCATCATATTCGCCCGGAAGTTCCTTGGAAAGAAGCGGATGAATGGACTCCGTTTTACGGACAAATGAGAGGAACGGTAAATTATCATGTTCCTGCGTTGCTAAACTTCTTCATGCATAATATTTTTATTCATTCTCCTCATCATGTTCACATGAAAATTCCTTTCTACAAACTTGGCCAAGCTTTGGAAGAAATCAAAGTCCATTACGGAGCTTACGTAGTAGAAAGAAAATCAGTTTGGAAAGATTATCTAGAATCCACGTCTAAATGTAAACTGATGGATCCGGACACCGGAAGATGGATGACCTATTCGGAAGCATTTAATGACGAAGATGAATCTGAACCGGAATTGGAGACCGCAGCAACTTAAAAATTTCTATTTAAAACGATTGGGAATTGATTTTTAAAGGAAGTCGGCAAGTCTGATTTACAGAATGAAATTTTTCCTGATCGAATTAGAATATTTAGTACCCCTCGAAAAATTAGACCAAGCTGTTACGGCTCATAGAGAGTTTTTACAAACCTTATACGATGTAGGCACCTTTCTTCTTTCCGGACCGAAAGAACCAAGAAACGGTGGAATGATTATCGCAAGATCCATCTCCTTAGAGAAGATCAGTGATATAATGAAAGACGATCCGTTTGCAAAATTAGGTTACGCAAACTATAAATACACCGAATTTCATCCCGTAAAACATCAACCGTTTATAAAAAGTTGGGTAGAAGGTTAAGAAAAAAACCGCCTCCCGACTCCTTACGGAGCACGGGAAGCGGGGAGCAAAGTGATTGGATGGGTGCTAGATAGTTATCAGAGCCGCATTCGCAAGCTCGTATCCGCCTGTTTGGTCCGGATGGAAATCTCTTTTGAAATACAGAAGTGCCGCGCTGAAAAGTTGAGGATATAAGATCCTTCCAATCTTACGTGCAGACTTCATATCTTGGAAATATTTACGGAATCCTACTTTCTTATCAGTGAGCAGGAACCAATGTTGTAGACTTAAAGCGTATCCCCAGAACATGAAGGATGCTACGATGAATCCCATAACTCTTAGGAAATGGCTTTTAGAAACCGTCTGAAGAACGTCATACGCAACTGATTTATGTTCTATCTCTTCGCAAGCATGCCAAAGAAGTAGGCTTCTCATTTCTCCGTATGCATCGTCATGGAAATTATTTCGGATAGAGATTTCAGCCATACTAGCTGTATAATGTTCCAGACCCGCAGTTACCGCAAGTTTCAGTTTTTTACCGAAGAAAAATTCGAATACAGGCAAGAAAAAGCTGAAAGCGGTCCATTTGTAAACCTTCTCCATTAGAGTGATAGGTCTCCCTTGGCCTTTTAAGATTTCTAGGATCTTTTCGTGTTCTTTTCCGTGTTGAACTTCTTGTCCGATAAAAGATTTTACTCTGGAAGAAAGACCTGGGTCTTTCACTTGGTCTGCG
The DNA here is from genome assembly GCF_002812205.1 of Leptospira neocaledonica. Lineage (NCBI taxonomy): Bacteria > Pseudomonadati > Spirochaetota > Leptospiria > Leptospirales > Leptospiraceae > Leptospira > Leptospira neocaledonica. The sequence continues at coordinate 444,406 of NZ_NPEA01000002.1, read as the reverse complement.
AAAGCTTTTACACTCTTGATAAAAAATCTTTCTCCTTCCGGAAATAGTATATGATAGGCATTCACAGTATGGGTCATGAATGAGTTATTTGCGATATAATGGTCAGGCAAATTTTCTAGACCTTCGAAATTCATCTTACGAACAGTAGGAGAATTCGCATCTATTGATTTTAAATTTTTATTCTTAGTTTGGGTACTCATTGTATTCTCCTTTTAAATAGTCGCTAATGCAGCATTTGCCAGATCGTAACCGCCGGTCTGGTTCGGATGAAAACCTGGTTTGAAATATAAGAAGGCTAGTTTTCCAACTTCTATAATAACCAATCTTGTGTAAGAACCTGAAGCGATAAGATCGGAGAAATATCTTTTCAATCCGACCTTAGGATCTGCCAAAATAAACATATGTTGTAATGTCATTGCGTATCCCCAGAACATGATGGAGGCCACGATAAATCCTAAAGTTCTCAAAGTATAACTTTTGGAAACGGTTTGAAGAACATCATAAGCAACAGACTTATGCTCTATCTCTTCGCATGCATGCCAAAGTAGAAGGTTTCTCATCTCTCCTTCTGCTTGTTCATGAAGACCGAATCTTAAGGTAACTTCTCCTAAGGAAGCGGTGTAATGTTCCAAACCTGCAGTCACTGCGAGTTTCAATTTTTTGCCGAAGATAAATTCCAAGACCGGCCAAAAGAATCCATAAGCAGTCTTTACATAAAAATTCAGGATCTTAGAAACAGGACGTTTTTGTTTTACCAACATCTCTAGAGCTTTTTCATGCTCTTTTCCGTGTTGTACTTCTTGCCCGATAAAACCTTTAATACTATTTTGTAATGCAGGATCCTTCACTTGATCCGCAAAAGCTTTTACACTTTTAATAAAGAATCTTTCTCCTTCCGGAAAGATCACATGATATGCATTTACCATATGGGTCAGGAAAGAATTTCCCGCCACATAATGATCTGATAATTGGTCCAACCCTTCGAAGTCCATCTTACGAACGCTCGGAGAGTCGCCGTTGATCGGTTTAATAGTTCGTTCTTTTCTTTCTGCCTTCACTGACATTTGTGTCCCCCCTGTTTTTTTCGGGTTTCGTGAGGCTTACTATAAACCTTTCCAAACGGGTTCGCCCGCCGATCCCGGAAAACCCTTGCCGATTTCGAAATCGGCCAGAAAAAGAAGGAAATTTCCTATAAAAAGCCCTTTTTATAACATTCGTTTTACGAAAAATCAACGACCAAAAGAGGTATTTCTGGAATCAGCGGACCTTCTTCTTTTTAGAAAAATGAGCGGAAGAGCTTTCTATCGGAGAAAATGGAAACTTCTTCTCTGGAGCTTCCTTAACAACAAAGGCTTTACGCTGTGCTATTGGTCGAAATACTGACGATTACCGGGGGATTAGCTCAGCTGGTTAGAGCGCTACCTTGACATGGTAGAGGTCACTGGTTCGATCCCAGTATCTCCCAGGGTTTTATTCACACCCTTCTTCTTGAACACCCCATAAAACAAAAAGCCCCCGAACTCGGAGGCTTTTTCTATCTTAAGCAGTATAAGAAAAGATCAGTCGCTAAACAATAGAGTATTTGCAGGCATCTTGAATCCTGTCACACTTGCCAGGTCCTTTTTGATCTGCTCTCTTACCATTTTATCGTGCTCGATGAGTAACGCTTCTCTAAGAGAATATTCTCCCGCTTTTAGATCCACTTCTCCCACCGCAATGGATGCCCTATATCGAACTAGAGGAGATTCGTCTTTTAAGAATGCACACATATCATAGAACTTTTGGTTCGCGATACGATTGATAAAAACGATCGCGTTTAGGATCGCAACTTTCGCAAAAGGATTTTTTTCCTTATCAATTGCGGAATTCAATTGGGATAGTACATCCTTTCGGTTTAGGTTTTTCAACCCGTCAGCTGCAGAAGCTCTTACATAAAAATTCGGATGGTTCAAAGCGTTTACGATCGCTTCTTGGTTTTCTTTAGTGTATGGAAGAAGTCCCACATTTCGGATAATCTCTCCTGCTGCGATCACTGTATTGTAACCTTCGGGAGAACTGAAAGAAGGATAATCTCCTTCCTGAACAACTGCAGAAATCTTCTTAAATTCTTCCAACATTCCAGGTCCGGCAACATCGGATTCCATGGCCCCCAATGCTTGGGCGATGGTGAATTTTAAGGTAGGGGAATTTTCCTCGGATTTAGGAACGTTTGGATTTCCTTTTAATGCCTTCAGAAGAGGGCGGACCGCCAGCTTACTGCTTACGAATCTTAGATAATCTGCAGCCTGGATTCTCTCTTCTAGGTTGCCGCTTTCCAATTTTTTGACTTGGTCGTAAAACAATTGGTCCAACTTCTCATAGATCTGCTCTTTTGCAGAAAGTTGAGCGGTTAGTGATAATATAATTCCAAGGACAAGGATTCTTACGGTCGACATGGGTTCCCCCTATGCTGTTTATCGGATTTAGTTAGGTCGATCTTAACTTTAGGAGACCGCAAATCCGTTATAAGGACTCGGTTTCCTTGACTCTTTCCGCAATCTTGCGAATTTTCTCCGATAGATCCTCGACAGCCAATTCCTTTTCGCCGCCTTCTTCCAATTCTCGACCTACTTTTTTCAGGTCTTCCTGGATCTGTTCGCTGTTTTCGCTGGCTCTCTGGGCCAAATGAGTGAGTAGGTCTTCGCGGTAACTTTTCACTTCTTCCAAACGAAGTTCTCCCAAAGCCACCATACTCTGCAGGATCCTATCCATTTTTTCCTTGGTTAGATAGGCAAGACCTATACCTCCTAGGACCAAACGGCCGAATAATGCACTGATATCTTTGCCTGTTTCTCGGATCAGGGCAGAAAGCATATAATTGGAAAATTCTTCGTTTCTCTGGCCCAAACTTACCTTGAGAAAGGTTTGGCCTAGAATCTTAGGAGTAATGTCCGCTCCGCTCATATTATCGATCACTTTGATCTCTTCGCCTGCGATGATCATCTCGGCGACATCTTCTAGAGTAATCGTTTTGCTGGTTTCGGGATCGTACAACCTTCTGTTTGCGTATCTTTTCAGAACTTTCATTCTTGGTTTTGCTCGTAATCAACGCTTTCAGGACAAGCCCACAAAAGCAGTTCGCCTGAAAGGCAAACTTGTTTTTCTTTCCGATTCCCCTTTCTAGTTGCGGGTTTTCCGCAATGCACCAATTCTAGGATCGGACGAAAATCCCCAAGGTCAAGGAAAAAACCCGTCCTTTGCAAAGAGATGAACTTACTATCCGATGCCTTACTTCTACACCGACTCAGCTCGGACGAACATGAGTTCCTAGTCGCTTTGTTAAAGTGGAAAGGAATAGATCATTTGGAATGGGTAAGAAGTTCTGGGTTTCCCCCATCCACTAAAGAAATTTTAGTTTGGAAGAAGGATGCGAGTCCTGAGGATATCCGCTCCGCTCATGATTGGTCGAGAGAAGTTTGTCTGATCGGAAGATTCGATGCAGAGGAAAAGAACTCTTTCGTGAGAGCAGGAGCGACTCGGATTTATGATCTGAATTCATTCGCATTGGAAGAATTTCCATTCTTCAAATTCTCAAAACCTCTACATCCAGAGATGGTGGTACTCACACAAAGTTCGGATCTTTTTTCAAAATATAGGTCTCTCCTTAGGGCCTGCGGTTCCAATGCTCATTGGTGCAAGGATATATTAGGACTTCCTAATATGTTAAAGGAAACCAAACCTGGGGTTTTGGTTTTGGATTCGGAATCTTTTTCCATTAGAGAACTTGTCCCAAAAATGAAAGGTCTTTTAGGGACTCCTTATTTTCCCCTCAGCTTTTGTCTGATAGATTTTAATAAGGAAAACGTGTATCAAAATTTGGCAACCGGTTTGAAGGACATCGCAAAGGCGTTTTTTGAACCTAAGGACCTTCTTCTTTTTTTAAGAGACAGACTAGCACTTGCCTCTCCTCCTAAAGACTCCTTTTTTCAGGCAATCGATTGGTCGGGAAGTCCCAGAAGTATCAGAGAATACGAATTTCCTAACGTTCCGGACGGAATGTTAGAAAGAGCGGAAGCTGCCTATTTATACAGGATCCGCCGTTTATTTTTATGGATGGGAGAAGGTGCTAATAGAGGAACTGAAATCTCCGCTTAAGCCTCAACCTCGGACTGCAATCTTTCAAAAACCTGTAAAAACAGGTCTACAGGCTGGGCACCAGAAACCGCATATTTCTCGTTAAAGATATAAAAAGGTACACCGGTCACTCCCAACATTTTACCTTCATTTTCTTCGGTTTCAATCTGGGCAAGAAGAGGAGAATCCTTGCGAACCTCTTCCAATTCGGATATTGGAACTCCAACTTGTGTCAGACTTTCTTGGATGATAGAATCATCTGAAAGATTTTTTCCTTCCGAAAAAAACTTTTGAAAGAATACTTCTGCAAGTTCTCCTTCTTTTCCATAATTTCTGGCCTTACGAATCAGCGCGTGGAGAAGAAAAGTATTCGGTTGGTGACCTTGTAGAATATTAGCAAACTGTAATCCATCTTCCTTGGCGATATCGGAAACCCTTTGGGTCATCATTTTTACCCGATCTAAAGAACCGAATTTTTTGACCATGTGAGCTTCTCTATCTTCTCCCCGTTCTGGAAGATCAGGATTTAATTGGAATGGTTTCCATTCTACGAGGATCTTGTCCCCGGGATGATCGCCTTCCCAGGACTCGATTGCCTTCTCCAACCTTTTTTTGCCTATATAACACCAAGGGCAAACCACGTCCGAATAAATTGAGATACTAGTTTCCAATGTCTTCTCCTGTAACTCTTAGACATACAAGATGCCTAAAAACTGCATCCTTTTTTTGGAAGAGATATGGTGAAATTAATCTTTGTCCAGAAGTTCTGCCGCTTCTATTTCTTCCATAATGACATATCAGAATCTGAATATATCATAACATTATGAAAATTATTCCGATCGACATTTTTCGGCATTTACTAATTTTTCATCCTTTGGAGACCAAAGTTTTGAAACTTAAACATTATAGTATTTTTCTATTTTTTCTAAACATATTTCTTACATCTCAATTCTGTGCGACAGTCCCAAAAGGTTTTGGACATGTATCTAGCAATGATCTTAAGGCGTTTCGTAATCCTTCCTTAAAAAGTGAGGTTGTATTTTCCATAGATAAGACAAACCCATACGAGGTCCTTGCCACAAATATTAAAGATTTGAATTCAACAAACGGAACTCCATGGCTAAAAATCCGACAAAAAGATAAAACTGGATTTATCCAAGAGGAAAATAAAGGTTCTAAATACGGGATCCAGATTTTCCTAGCTCCAATCAAAGAAAGATTTGGAATCGTTACCGCGACCCAATTATTATTGAGAGACTATCCGGGAAGTGAAGGAAAAGTTTTAGGAAAACTTAAAACTAGAGAAACTGTAGAGATCTTAGCGGAAGGCCAAAATAAAGTTAATATCGATGGTAACTCAGGAACCTGGGCAAAGGTAAAATCCAACGACGGCAAAATAGGTTTCGTTTTTACTCCCTATATTATGAGGGGTGAAGACCCTAATATTCTTCTAGCCCAAAAAGATTTGGAAATGAGAGAAGAAGGTTGGGTGTATATCCTAGAGGCCCCGGACAAATTGTATGATTTTAAAAATGGGAAATTAAAGGCACAAAGCAAATATGCGGATATTCGTTCTGAAGAATTTCTTCCAATCACAGGAAGGTTAGTCCGATCGGACGGTAAAGTTTATTTCAAAGTATATAAGGCAAACGCAAGCAGACCAGGCTTCGAGGATGATGTTACGGTTACTGTTTTAGCGGAAGGTTATATTTCTTCAAATTTAGTAAAAACAGCGAAAAGATACCCTTCTCTCTATATATCAATTCATCCCCAGGATTCCTTAAAGAAAAAGATCATAGAAAAGATAGATCAATCCGGAGGTAAAGAAGTAGATGTTGAAAGTGTACAGGTCAGTACGTTTAAGCATAAAGGTAAAACCTATTATGTAGCAATATTAAGATATATCAGCGGTTACAGTAGCTGCGATGGATTTTCTTGCGGTGAATATGATACCGTTTTTGCTTTTTCCAAAGTTGGCAATAACTTAGAAGAAATATTCGCAAACGAAGGAGACCATGTTTATTTTCACGAAGATGATCTATCAATCAACATAGATCGGATTTCTCCGCCGGAAGGTGATGAAACGTCAGGCGTTACGACCCAGATCGTATATAAGTTCAATGGGTCTCGTTTTGAAAAAGATTAAAAATAAGTGTCTTCGTCCAAAAGTTCTGCGGCTTCTATTTCTTCCAGACCTCTATTAGGAAATGCCTGCTCGTAGAATAATGCAGCAAATAAATCAAAGTCCTCGTCTGTAGGGAGATTTTTTTTCTCCCAGTATTCATTCCTTCTTTTGATCAGAATGGAGATTGTTTCATCTTCTAAGGAGAATTCTTTTCCACCTCTATTCATTCTGCGGATCAACCAATTCAGATTATGAATAAAAAAATTTCCTGTGAATTCCAAAGTAGAAAGAGAAGGTTCTCTTTTCATTAGATTTTCAGTATGATATAGAGGAACTCTTAAGTAGTACGGATCCTTGGTTTGTTGGTATTGTTTGTATCCATTAGAAATTGATTCGAAAAATGGCCAAGAATTTGTGTAAGAAGCTCGGATCAGTTTTTCTTTTTCAGGATGAAGCCTTGCTATATCCACAAGATCCACAAACTGGTCATTCTTCAAAGCTTCTCTTAAGATTGAATCCATTGGAGCGGGTCTTGGTTCCGAGTTAACAAGATATACGTAAAGATATTTGATCTCGTAAGCGAATCTGGATTCTCTTGGGATATAATATTCTATCCAGATCGGCTCTTTATAATAATTTACTAATTCTTCTTCTGGTAAGTCGGGAGTGACGCTAAGTGATTTTAACTTTTTGACGTCGTCTGTAATTACTTTTTGGCCGTGAACCCGAGTCCTGGAACGTTTGATCTGTTTGAGTTCAGATTTGTTTAAGAGTGGTTTCGGTTTGTACGAGTCCATCGGATTGATTATCGGAAATTAGAGGTGATAAATTCAAAGATGAGAAAAAAGACGGAAACTTTTAAGAGGCTAGGACCAGAAAATTCTAGCCCAGATCAGCCTTAGGAACATGCCCAAAGGACTCATAATTCCGGATTCTGCGAATCTGACCTTCCCTTCTCCGTCCAAAATATAAAAACTAGGATAACCTCTAATGCCCCAATCTCTGAGTAACATCGGATTTCCTACGATCACAGGAAAATCCACCGCTTGTTTTTCGAGATAATCTTTGAGAGCGGAGGAACTTTCTCCTTCTTCTACACTAATGAATGCGAAACGATTTTGATCTTTGAGTGTGGAAGCATACCACTTGACCAGAGGAAGATTCGTATTACAAACTCCGCACCAGGTCGCCCAAAAATATACTACTGTAGTTTTGCCTTTTATATTCGCTTTTTCACCTATAGGAGTTCTGAATTCTTTTCCATCCAAACTCACTACGGGTTCCGTATCCAAGGCTCTAAACCAGGCGAGAAAAAAAGTTGCGGAAAGTAGAAGGGCCAATGCTCCTCCGTACTGAAATCCTGCTTTTACTCTTTTGTTCATGCCTTAGTTAGACCTAGACTATAACTGAAAAGGAAGACTTTGTCCGGAACCTGAATACATAATCCAAACAACAAGTAAAAGCCAGAGAAATCCCGCCATAAGGACACCCCAGTCCGTCAAAATTGCCCTAGTAGGATTATGGCCCATATTTTTGATATAGATAATATACAAAGACCTAAAGATTGCATAAACTACGATCGGGATCGTATACACCATTTTATCTGTGCCAAGATTTTCAATCGTATGAGGGCTGGTAACGTACATAACGTAGGTGACTAATGTCATTGTGGCTACAATCCCCATCATCAAATCCAAGAAATTAACCGAGTATTCTTCTAGGATTTTTCTGTGCCCCTTAGCTCCTTCTTCCAATATGATAAGTTCTCCCCTTCTTTTTCCGAAGCCCCAGTAAAGAGCCAACATGAATGTGCAGAGAAGAAGCCATGAAGAGAAGCTCACTCCAACAACGATGGAACCTGCGATCGCTCTCACAACGAATCCGAAGGAGATGCTCATCACATCTAAGATAACCATATGTTTTAAGAAACGGCTATAAACTATATTAAAGATCAGATAACCTGCGACCCAATAAAAGAACTCTGCCTGTAATTTAAAGGACAGAACTAAGGTGATCGAAAGTAAAACTGCTGTCAGTAAAAGTGCTATAGTGGGAGAGATCGCCCCGGAAGCCAAGGGCCTATGCTTTTTTTCAGGATGAAGTGCGTCTTCTTTTCGATCCAGAAAATCATTTAGAACGTATTGGCAACTTGCGGTTAATGAAAATAGAAAAAAGGCGTAAATTGCCCTTTCTACCGATTCCAGGTCTCCTAATTTTTTCCCGAATATGATCCCAGCAAATAGGATGATATTTTTAATCCACTGGTGGGGCCTTAAAAGTTTTATATAGGAAAATAACATTCTCTCTCCCGAAATCAGGTTCGCTTTAGGGGCCAGATTGAACTGAAATAGAAGGCTTGCAAGGGAATTTTAGCTCTAAAATGGGAGGAGATTTCTCAGGTTTTAGGGGAAGATTCCACAAGTGACAAAAACAAAAAACTAGTCTGAAAGGATTAAAATCCAAATCTTCACTTTTAAATTTTAAGCTTTACGATTACTCATTGTTAGCTTATTAATTTTCCATTATGAACAGGAAAATAACATACAAGATCGTGGAAAGTAAAGACCCTCTGACACAAGACGCATTCGATCCGTTAGGAGCGATAGGTTTCGAACTCATCTCAGTAGTTCATGATCTAAAACTGGATCGTTATATCTATTATTTTAAATTGGCAGAGGCTCACCAACTTTCTTAAAACAACGAGTTATCCTACCTGGATCTTGACTCCGTCGTCTTGGGCTCCCAAGGTCCCTAATCCGGAATGGCCGGTAAACGCGATCAGAAGAGTGAACACACCTACTCTTCCCACATACATAATACAAGGATATAAAAACTTTTCTACTCCAGTGATATAAGGAGTTAATCCTTTTGTTAATCCAACAGTACCAAACGCAGACATAACTTCGAAAAAGATTTCTTCTATTCCATGTCTATGTCCGTTCGCAATCGTGATTACCAGCATAAAGAACACGATAGATATTGTTGCTAAAAAATAGATCCGAGTAGAGATCGCAATCGAGTTTTTAGAAACTTCTTCCCCCATGATGGTTACTCTTGCTTGAGGACTAATTACGTTTCTAAGATACATTAATAGAATTACAAAGGTTGTGATCTTGATACCACCCGCGGCTCCCTGAGGACCACCTCCCACAAACATCAAAGAGCAAAGAAGAACGTAAGTCGGACTTCTCATTTCAGAAAGATCGAACGTATTAAATCCAGCCGTCCTGGAAGAAACGGAGAGGAAGAATGAGTTGAATAGTTTGTCCACAAATCCTAGTTTCCCTATGGTTTCAGGATTATCCCATTCTGCCAATAATACCCCAATCCCACCCACATGAACCAATATTAAGGTTCCATAAAGTAGAAGCTTCATTTGTATCCTGTTCGCTTCTCCCTTGAGTGCCTTTCTGTATAGAGCCAGTCTTTCCTCGGCCCAGAAAGACATACGAATCAGGATGAGATAGATCCAAGAAGGTTCTTTACCTTCTTCCAATGCACGGGACATGAGATAAGTTTCCATGACCACTTCTACTCTATGCATTACGTTTCTGAACGCTTCGAGTAATGTTTTTTCGAAGAATAAAATAACCGGAAAACCGATGCCTCCCATAACTACTAAACTTTCTACCACCAAAAGAGAAAGTGGCTCTTTGGATAAGAATGTAAGATCGTCTACTATGGAAAATCCTGCGTTATTGAATGCGGAAACAGAAGTGAATAAACTTAAAAAAACTCGATTCGGATCTCCAGGTAATCCGCTTAGATCTTCCGGCATTGCCCAATACAATAAGAACGCGCCTAATAATTCTATCGAAACGGATATATTCAAAATAGATAATAGAATCCTTCGAACATAAGGAGCATTTTTACTTTTCCCATCCGCTGATTCGTGAGAGTCTATCGCTTCGAACACGAATGCTGCGATCCTAGTACTTCTGGAAAGTCCTCGAACCACCAGAATCCCTACGAGAACCGTAAATGTAATAATTCCCAATCCACCGATCTGGAATAAGAACATGATAATCACTTGGGTGGAGAATGCCAGTTCGCTGATACTAACCGTAGTTAATCCGGTAACACAGATGGCAGAGGCAGCTAAATAGAATGAATCCGCATAGGAGATCCTACCTTCTTCCGAAGCATAGATCATGAAGGACCCAATCAAGATCGCTCCTGCAAAGGCAAGACAAAGAATCCTTGCTACTGACAATAGCAAAAACGCCCTGGCGATTCTGTTTACATTTCGTTTAAAGAACTTGAATGAGCCCATGTATAAGGGAAAAACTACCCTTCCAGAAACTATTTTGACCCTGGCACAGCGGGGCAATGAATTTCCTATAATACAGACCAGGATCACCATCTATTCTTGGAAACGATCTTTACAAACGCGCCCCTTTCCGAAAATTGGTAAGAATTAGGGTTCCTTTACCTAGGGAACCCAGTCAGATTAGTATCCACGTAAAGTTTTTATTCCGCTCTGTTAAAGAGTGTTAATAGGATTTTCCGTGTGAACTTTTAAAGAGGACTCTAATGAGCACTGCAGTTGCGGACTTCAAACCCACCGAAAAACTCCTAAAAACTAGGAATATCGGTATTTCCGCCCATATCGATTCAGGGAAAACCACTCTGACCGAGAGGATTCTATTCTATACTAACCGTATCCATGCCATCCACGAAGTTCGTGGTAAAGACGGAGTCGGTGCGAAGATGGACAGTATGGAATTGGAGCGCGAGAGAGGAATCACCATCCAATCCGCTGCTACCTACTGCCAGTGGAAGGGCCATACTATCAATATCATCGATACTCCGGGCCACGTTGACTTTACCGTTGAGGTAGAGCGTTCCTTACGTGTTTTGGATTCCGCGATCTTAGTTCTTTGCGGAGTTTCCGGAGTTCAGTCTCAATCCATCACTGTGGACAGACAGATGCGCCGCTATAACGTTCCTCGTGTAGCTTTTATTAATAAGTTAGACCGTACTGGAGCGAATCCTTTCCGGGTGATCGACCAATTACGTGAGAAACTAAAACATAACGCTGTTCCGGTTCAAATTCCTATCGGTCTAGAAGGGGATTTAGTAGGAATCGTAGACTTAGTTACCATGAAAGCCGTTTATTTCGAAGGAAAAGACGGAATGGAAATCACCGAAAAAGAAATTCCTGCTGAATTACAAGAACTCGCTCAGAAAAAGAGAGAAGAACTCTTGGACGCAGCTTCTATGTTCTCGGACGAATTGACTGAGGCTTTGCTGGAAGGAGAACCTACAGTAGAGCAGATCAAAACTGCGATCCGTAATGGAGCTATTTCTTTAAAACTGACCCCAGTTTTCATGGGTTCCGCTTTCAAAAACAAAGGAGTTCAAAAACTTCTGGATGGAGTTTTAGATTACCTAGCTTCTCCAGTGGATGTTGTTAACTCCGCTTTGGACGTTAAAAACGAATCCGAAAAAGTAGTTCTACCTTCTGATAAAGACAAACCGCTCGTTTGCCTCGCGTTCAAACTTGAGGACGGACGTTATGGTCAGTTGACCTATGTTCGTGTCTACCAAGGAAAGATCCAAAAAGGTATGACCATCTACAATATGTCGAACAACAAAAAGCATAACGTTGGTCGTTTATGCCGTATGCACTCCGACGAGATGGAAGATATCGACTACGCAGAAGCGGGAGATATTATCGCATTATTCGGTATCGATTGTGCTTCCGGGGATACTTTTACTGACGGAAAAATGAACGTTTCTATGGAATCCATGTTCGTTCCTGCTCCGGTAATCTCTCTTACAATCGAAGCTAAAGAATCTAAACATTTGAACAACCTGGCAAAAGCTCTCAACCGCTTTACCAAGGAAGACCCTACGTTCCAAACTCACGTAGACCAAGAATCCGGACAAACCATCATCAAAGGAATGGGAGAACTTCACCTCGAAGTTTATATCGAAAGGATGAGAAGGGAATACGGAGTGGAGCTGATCACTGGTGCTCCTCAGGTTGCATATCGTGAAACTATCACAAGCCGTGCAGACTTCGATTACACCCACAAAAAACAAACGGGTGGTCAAGGTCAGTTCGGTCGTGTTGCAGGATTCATCGAACCTATCCCATTGGAAGAAGATAAAAATTACGAATTCGTAAACAGTGTCGTGGGAGGAGCAATCCCTCGCGAATTTATCTCTTCTGTAGATAAAGGATTCAAGAGCTGTTTGGATCGTGGAAGTATGATCGGATTCCCTATCATCGGAGTAAAACTAACCATCAATGATGGGTCTTACCACGATGTGGACTCTTCCGATATGGCATTCCAGATCGCAGGACGTTATGCATTCCGCCAAGGATTCAGCAAAGCAAATCCTCAGATTCTTGAGCCTATCATGAGAGTAGAAGTCGACGGTCCTGCGGAATTCCAAGGTCCAATCCTTGCTTCCTTGAACCAAAGACGGGGAATGATCCTCAACACTACCGAGCAAGACGGATATTGCAAAGTGGAAGCAGAAGTTCCTCTTTCCGACATGTTCGGGTATTCTACTGTGATCCGTTCTTCTACCCAAGGAAAAGCGGAGTTCTCTATGGAATTCTCTCGTTACGCTCCTGTCCCAAGAAACGTAGCAGAAGAATTACAGAAAAAATACAAACCGAACTCCAAAGACGAAGATTGATCTTTCAGTAATATCTTTCTTTTTGGAAAAAAGGGAGCCGATCAGGCTCCCTTTTCTTTTTGGTGGAGGAGAAATTTGCCGATATTTTAGAGTATGCGAGAGTTCTATTTCATTCGTCTGATATGTTTCGGAATGATGCTCATTTCTTTTCCTTATAGAATCGACTCCGCAGGAACTCCCTTAAAGATCCACACTGTCAAACCGAAGGAAACCGCATTTTCCATCTCCCAAAAGTACGGATTGGATTGGAGAATACTTCTAGAATGGAACGGCAAAAAAGAAAACGAAGGTTTGAAAGCGGGAGAAAAACTGAAAATCCCTCATAACCTATCCTATTCTTCTCGAATTGAAAAAAATTTGCCTGAGGACTCGCCTTCTTCCGGAACCCCTAAATTCCATTCTCCTTTAAAAGCACTTCCTCCTGTTTCACTTCCTTATTCTAATCTATCTTATTATCCGAACAAGGGAGTCCTGTTCAAGGCTAGCAGACATAAGGATGTTCATCCGATCCGATCCGGCAAAGTAGTTGTACTGGACCAAATGGACGGTTACAGGAAATATATTATATTAGAGCATAAGGGCGGATACTCTAGCGTGTATGCAAATCTCAGATCCGTTTCCGTCAAAGAAGGCGAAACGGTAAAAACAGGAGATTCTTTAGGAGAATTGGAAGAAGGGAAAGGACTTTACTTCCAGATCAACCAAGGTACCAAAGCTGTGGATCCGATCCCACTTTTGAAATACTGATCGCGGCTATTAAGTATATTAGGTTTTTGCACTTAAATGGAATGGGAAATCGTAAATTCTAAAGCCGTTACTCCACAAGGAGTATTGGAGAACGCAACTATCCGGATCAAGGACGGGAGGATTTCTTCTCTCTCCTCCGGGATCCCAAAAGATGTTCTGCCGATCCGGATCAATCTAAGAGGAAATTTTGTTTATCCGGGGCTGATCAACGCTCACGACCATCTTCTTGGCACTTACCTTCCTAAAGTTGGTACGAACCGTCCTTATTTGAATTGGCTTCCTTGGGACAATGATCTCAAATCATCCGTAGTATATGCAGAAAGGCAACAACTCGAACCGGAGCAGTTGTATTTATTAGGTTCTTATAAAAATCTGATCAGCGGCGTGACTTCCGTTTTAGATCATATTCCCCACTTCGTCCAAAAACCTTTTTTGGATAAATCTCCGGTTCGGATTCTGGAACGTTTTACCTTAGCTCATAGTATCTGTTCTTATTCTCTCGGCTGGGGAGATGGGCCTCAGATAGAATACGCGAGAGCGAAAGAAGGGAACCTTCCCTTTGTAACCCATATCTCCGAAGGATTCGACGAAGAATCCAAAAATGCCCTAAGAGAATTGAATTCTCTCGGCTGTTTGGGAGAAAACACAGTACTCGTTCATGGGATCGCATTCGATGCGGAAGATATCAAAACGGTTTCTAAAACAAAGGCAAATTTGGTATGGTGTCCCGAATCCAATTTGTTCATGTTCGGCAAAACCGCGCCGATCCGGGAAATCCTGGAAGCAGGAATTAACGTGAGTTTGGGCACTGATTCTCCAATGTCCGGTTCTATAAATATTTTCCAAGAGATCAGAGCCGCACGGGAATTTTTTGCCAAAGAATATGGAAAAGAATTGGATCCTAAAATTGTTTTTAAGATGGTCACCGAAAATCCGGCAAAGGCGCTTCGGGTAGAGAACGATCTGGGCAAATTGGAAATCGGAAAAAAAGCGGATCTTTTAGTTCTTTCTTCCGAAAAAGAAGACGCCTACCAAACACTTTGCACTGCGGATCTTAAGTCCGTACGTTTGGTGGTGAAGGACGGGAAACCTTCCTACGGTGACCTTTCTTTGAAAGATTTTTTTGACGAAACAGGCGTGACAGGGCGCGAAATTAAGATCGCCGGAACCGATAAATACCTTGCAGGAGACCCCCTAGGGTTGCTAGAATCGGTCACCCGGGCCCTTGGTTACAAAAAGGATTTGGCATTTTTTCCTGTCGGGTAAGATTTAGAGAAGAAGGTAACGGTCTTGGCTGGGCCCATAATCCGAACTTATAAAGGCGGCTCCATTATTTACTTCGAGAAAGATCGATCGGAGGATATTTACGTCCTCAGACAAGGTCGAGTCGTTCTCACGTACACCGCGATTGATTCCGGTTACGAGGTTAAAGAAGACGTACGACTGGGAGAGTTTTTCGGAGTCAAATCAGCACTCGGAAAGTATCCTAGGGAAGAAACCGCTCAGGTTGTAGGTGGAGCCACAGTCTTAGTTTTTAAACTTTCAGACTTCGAAACATTCGTAGCCGAAAAAACCCATCTGATCTTAAAGATGATGAAGGTTTTCTCCAGCCAATTGCGACTGGTTCACAAAAAACTGAGAGAAATTTTAGGCCAGGCAGAAGCCAGAAATCCTGCATTCGAGCTTATGAACGTCGCCGAAGTATTTTATAAAAACAATAACTTCGAACACGCAGCTTACGGATTCGCAAAATATTTAGAACATTATCCTAGCGGGGCTTATGCAGGAAGAGCAACCGAGCTACAAGATCTAGCAAGAAAGGGAACACCTTATCCTATCAATATGCCACCGTTAGTCTACGATGCAGCTTCTACCAGAGCTCCTATGTCCCAGGAAAATCTGCAGAATATTATGAAACCTGCTACGGAAAAAACGAATCTCGGGGCAGGAACTGACAATACGATTACTTCTCTTTATAACCGCGCTCATACGTTCTTGAATGTAGGAAAATTCGAAGAAGCGGCCGGTATATTTAAAGACCTAATGGTTCGCACAGATTTCAAATATGATAGCGAGAAGAAGCTCGTGGACAACGCACTTTTCCAAATGGGTGTTTGTTTCTTAAAGTTGAATAATTTGGATACTGCAAGCAATACCTTCTCTGCTTATATCAAAAAACACCCATCCGGAGAATCAGTAAAAGAGTCTTTATTTCATTTGGCCGAGATCGCGGAACAACAAGGAGATCGTCAAAGAGCAGGAATGTTATTCGGCAAGGTAGCATTACTTCCTCCCGAAAGAGACAGTCTTTCCCAGAAGGCTCGCCAAAAAGCCAAGGAGCTCAGCACCTAAATGGATTTAATGCTCGAGTCAATGTTCTCAAAGTTCGGAAAAACTTTCGAACCGAACCAGATCATATTCTGTGAAAACGAACCAGGAAACGATTTCTTTCTGATCCAAGCAGGAAAAGTAAAGATTACCAAAACCGTGGGGAATTCCATCAAAACTTTAGATATCCTGGAACAAGGAGATATCTTCGGAGAGATGGCGATCTTAGAAGAACAACCTAGAAGTGCTACGGCAATCGCAATCTCAGAAGTAAAAGTTCTGAACTTCAATAGAGCCAACTTCGAACTCCTAATGACCAAGAACCCTACGCTTGCGCTCAAGATTCTCACAATCTTCTCCGTAAGAATTTACGACGCAAAACGAAGATTGCTCATCCTATTGCTAGACGATATCATCGGAAAAGTGGCCGACGTATTCTTAATGTTGTATGAGAAGATGCACACTCATACCGAATTCAAAGAGGTCGTGCTCAACGTCACTGTAGAAGACGTGGCAGATTGGTGTGCCCAACCTGTGGGAGAAGTCCAAAAGGTTGTGAATCAATTTGCTAAAAGTGGCAAAATCGAGATCTACTCCGACAAAATCGTTATTCACAATATTAACGACTTCCAGAGAATAGTCTCCCAGAAGCGCAAACCTTCTTAACCGAATACCCGCGTTCTAAAGATAAAGGTCCCGTAGCTCAGGTGGACAGAGCAGAAGTTTCCTAAACTTTTGGTCGGAGGTTCGAATCCTCTCGGGGCCACCATCAAACCATGGCAGATTCCCAAGACAACGTTCTGAACCTACTCAAGAAATCGGAAGAATTCTTAAAAAAGAAAAACATACCTTCCGCAAGATTGGATGCGGAGATATTACTCGCAGACTTACTCAAGATCCAAAGAGTAAAACTCTATATAGACTTCGAAAGACCACTTTCCTTATCCGAAAAAGACGAATACAGAGAAAGAATCGTCCAAAGATCCAAATTTAGACCTACAGCATACATCATTGGGAAGAAAGCATTCTTCGATTCAGAATTCTATGTGAACGAATCGGTTCTGATTCCTAGACCGGAAACGGAAGAATTAGTCGCTTGGGTTTTGGAAGAATATCCCAACAAAGAAAACAATTTAGAAGTATTGGACCTTTGTTCTGGCAGTGGATGTATCGGGATCAGTCTTGCCAAGGCCAGAAAAGAATGGAAAGTTTCTTTCACGGACGCTTCCGAATCCGCATTAGAGATCAATCGGAAGAATATTCAGGAAATCTTAAATGCAGAAAGAAGTTTCGAACTCTATCACGGAGATCTGCTCTCCCCTATTCCTAACGAGACCAAATTCGATCTAATCGTTTCTAATCCACCTTATATTCCGGAATCGGATAAATCGACGATCATGCCTGACGTTGCCGATTACGAGCCGCATCTCGCTTTATTCGTATCCGATTTCCAAGGTTTCCATACAAAAATCCTAACAGAGGCAAAGTCCAAGCTTAGGACCCAAGGAAAGCTTTATCTAGAAACCCATCCTAGATATTCTAGCTGGTTAAAAGAAACTGCACTTTCCCTCGGATACTCCGAGGCGGATCTAAAAAAGGATCTTTCAGGTAGAGATAGTTTTGTTCGGTTGAAGCTTTAAAATTCTCAAAAATAAATGCAGGAAGCTTGAAAGTTTAGCCAAAACGTTGCTCACTCTGAGATCGCCTTCAACTGATTTCCCGGATCGAAAATTGTGCACTCTATCCCCTTCGTTTTCAGAACAGGCTGCAGAAAAGATTCGTCTTCACTTAGAGTCCAAGCCTTGCGGATTTTCAGTTTATCCAATACCAACTCATAATGATTTCCGATTGTTACTCCGGTCTTACGCATTTGGATCTTTAAGATCGCAAGTATGATTTCTTGACCATCTAACCCTGGAGTATTACATTGAGCGGTAACGCGATTTAATATTTCTTCGTCTTTTTGGGGAATATCCAACGTAATTGCATGTAAGATCTTCCATTCGATCAGATTTTCCGAGATCTGGTTCTTTCTTTCTAAAAACGCAAAAATATGTTTTGGATCCGCTTGGTAAATATTTAAGAACAAATCCTGGTTTATAAACTGACTACGAATTAGTTTCAGAGATTGGATTCGATGGCGATAAACAAGACCCGTATACGAATTTGAACCTGGGGGAAGAAAATCCGGATGTTTAAAACTTAGGTATCCACCGAAAACCCAACCTTCTCCTTCTTCACTTTTGATCTTATACCAATAATTTTCGAATCCATCTATATGAGCTAATCGTTGGTCCTTTTCTAGGATTTTCACTTCTCCTTTATGAGGAATCATTGCAGTCTTTTCGGAAGAAAGTTTAGGAGCGGAACGGATTCTAAGACCGGCCCCATTATTTACATATGCGGATTGGTAATTGGAAAAACATCCCAACAAAAACGTCATGCAAAATGTGACAGAGAAGTATTTTAGAAATCTAATCATCGAACACACAGATTTATATATACTCCGCATAAATCGGATCGTCTAACAAAAAATAAATGATTTGTTGATTTTAAATTATTCGATGTGTGCGGTGCGCGTCACTGGCGGGGGAGGGAATAAATCAACAGCAATCGATAATGTTCGAGCCAATTGAATCCAGACTCTTCTTATTTATTTTTTAAATAGTAAAAGATAGAATCTTCCGTTTGCTCTGCATTATCAGCAATATCTTCTTTGTAGTATGGCTCGAATTCACCTCTTCTGGATTTAGTTTTCGAATTTAATCGATTATCGTGATATGTATATATTTCAATCAGACCACCCTTTTTATACATCTCGCCAATTATTACATCCTTTTTGTCCCAGCCGACTGAATAAACATATCCTGGTGTTTCAAAAAACTGCGAATACATTCTCGTATCTTTATCATAAGTAGCTTTGTCGAAGTCTATATCTTGAAAATGGATCTTCCTAATATGCGGTAGATCAAAAGTTTCCTTTTTAGAAATTTGACAGCCAATATTAATTAATACAAAAAAACTAATTACTATAACATACTGGAACTTCAAAATAACCTCCATTAAACGTTCTGATTTGACAGTTGGTCTTCTTTCCATCTTGAATATTTTGCTCCATTTTTGTTTCACGCAGGGCCGCTAAGACGCGAGGGGTAAAATTTTTTACAATCCGTCTTGCACTTGGAGGCAACACTCCTACTGGAAGGATTGTTTCATGTAGTGCCCCTCCAAATGATGTTTTAAACGGAGCTATTCCAGATAAATTAAGATTCTCCACTCAAATCAAAGAAGCTGTCGCAAAAAGAATCATTGAGAATAGAAAAATCAACTGTCCTCAGTGTTAATCTCAATTATCTACAGAAAAAGAGTGTTAGTTTTCTTACCCAGAGCAGGTGTCCGGATATCCGGACAAATCTTTCTCGGTTTTACGTGGATTCTGCACGGGAGAGATAAATCAACAGCAATCGATAATCTTCGAGCCAATTGAATCCTGACTCTGCTTATTTACTTTTCAAATAATAGAAGATAGAGTCCTCTGTTTGTTCTATACTTTCAGCAATATCTTCTTTGTAATACGGCTTGAATGCATGTCTTTTCATTTTAGCCTTCATGCTTAACTCTCCATCCTGATAGATAAATATTTCCACATCTTCATTCTTTTGTAAAGATTCAGAGGATACACTTCCCTTCTCATTCCAAGAAATAGAATAAGTAAGCACACTAGTATCAAAATATTGCGAGTATAAATGAGAGTCTTTATTAAATTCTGCTTTTTTAAAATCAATATTGTTGACGAATTGCTTTCTCACTTCGGGGAGTTCGAAAATCTCCTTCTTTGCCGCTTGGCATTTCAAGATGATCAACACTAAAAAATTAATTACTATAACATACCGGAACAACATAGTACCCTCCATTATACGTTCTATCCTGACAATTGGTCTTCTTTCCATCTTGAATATTTCTCTCCCTTATTTTCATATATTCTTCATAGGCCTTTTGAATCTCCGGTAAAGTTGGATTAATTGAAATAGTAGAAGCCTTACTCGGAGATTCAGTGATTGTCTGATGCGAGAACGATCCAACCGTTTTTACTGTTTGAAAATGACGGATCATTTCCATTTCTGCGTACCCATCCGAATGTCCTCGATACATTAAAGCTTTGTCGGCAATATTAAGCATTGAACGATAGTCTCCATTTTCTCCAAAAGTCCTAGCCTGATCCATTAGCTTCATCTTTTCGTAATAAGTTTTATTGAATACATCCCGCTCTCGCATGTCTAAATCTATATTTTTCTGCTGAAATGCTACTTCCTTATTATGATCTCTATGCTGTTGATTTATACGTGGATCAGCAAGATCCCCAACAGTAGTATCGTAAGTCGTCTTGCCTTCGATTGTATCCAGAAAATCTTTCCTCTTATTAATTAAGATATCAAGACCGCCGTTCACGTCACGGAATTCGCGTTTAGCTTTCTTTTCTTCTCTCATTAGCAAGTCATCCATGAGGCGAATTGCGTCTTTTGTATCTCTAGTCTCAGCCATTTCTTTTAACTTCTTCTGAAATGCATAACCCTCAGATCCAACTTCAAGTGCTATCCCGAGAAAACCAAGTGCGCCCGTTGCTCCTCTGTAAAGTGTCTTACCAATAGATTTTGCCACTTCAAGCGTCCCATCCAACAAACCTCCTGCAGTTACGTCTGCAACATGGTTTCTTATATCCAGCTTTGCCTCAATTTCATCGTGAATTGCTCGCCTGTCCGAATATTTATTACTATAATCCTGATTATGCACCCAAACTCCGATTTCACCTACAAAGTATGTGTGAAAATCATCTACAACAAAGTTATAAACTGTCTCAAAGCGATTTTCAATAATGATCTCTTCGATTTCCAGGATTTCTCCATTCGCTGTTATAGTAATATCTCCGGATTGAAGATCCTTAGCTTCTTTCCATTCGGAGTTCTCTATTCGATAATCCTGATCTTTAAATTCAGCCTTCAAGCGTCTGAATGGGTGATTCCACGTAGTCTCTAACATGGTTCCGTCAACAAAAATCACTTTGAAGATCGTCTCTGTTTGGCGAACAAATGTTTTAGAAACTCGTTTGTAACCAAGTTCTCCAGTCATATCACTCTTCGTCAATACAACATCCCCAACTTTCACCGTCTCAATAGCCCTCAATCCATCCTTCGTATGAACAAGCGTCCCGGCAACAAAGCAACTTCTAAAAACTACTTCACCCTTATCATTGATATAAGCAAAGTCTCCAAATGCATTCCCAGCAAGTTGGTTCAGATAGATCTTAGCTTGTTCTCCAACTTGATTAAAGAAACCAGCTTCCGCTGTTCCGTTTTTGTCTTTTCCCTGAACGTCAACGGTAGAAACCGCTGGAGAATTCTGAATCGCATCTTTCAGATTTTGGTTACCCTTTATATACGCTTCGTTATGCACTGCTCCCATCATCTCATTCAAGGATAAAAGTGCAGATTGTCTCAAAGCCGGATCTGCATCCGGATTACGTACCGTATCTGAAAGGTTCTGAATGACTTCTGGTAGATTTTGTGGTTTTACTCCGTAACCATCCGCAATCGATTTTAAACTTTCACTATTTGCGATTAAATTAGGATCTTTTAATACGTCTCCGTAAGTCCCGGCCACCTTCATCTGCGATTCTGTCTTGGCCTT
Source organism: Leptospira neocaledonica (assembly GCF_002812205.1). Lineage (NCBI taxonomy): Bacteria > Pseudomonadati > Spirochaetota > Leptospiria > Leptospirales > Leptospiraceae > Leptospira > Leptospira neocaledonica. The sequence goes on along the minus strand of NZ_NPEA01000002.1, from coordinate 422,754 downwards.
ATCTGCCAAAGTCTGTGCAGTCATGACTGTATAATCATTTCCGAAGTTTGTATTTCCAGTTACTTGCCCCCAACTGTTCGTCTCGGAGTTATACGTTACGCCTAACCCTTGGTTTATATTTGGTTTTTATAATTATTGGCCGCCTCCTTGCTACGCAAGGACCGGGCTGCTTCAGGTTCGGGCAGTCGCCCTCATCCCTACGCGATTAGGTTAGTTTTACAGAGCTATTTTTTAGGATGCGCGACGGGACGCTTCGCGCCTTGCGTATCCCTGGCGGGGGAGAGATAAATCAACAGCAATCGATAATGTTCGAGCCAATTGAATCCCGACTCTTCTTATTTATTTTTTAAATAGTAAAAGATAGAATCTTCTGTTTGCTCATTAGTGTTTACACTTTCTTTATAGTATGGTTCAAAAGCATATCTCTTCATTTTAGCTTTCATGCTCAATTTTCCATCTTGATATGTGAAGATTTCACGCGCATCCCCTTTAGTTAATGATTCAGAAATAATCGATGCTTTATTTTGCCAAGCAATCATATACGAATAACCAAGCCCATTTATGAACTGTGAGTAAATTTCCGCGTCCTTGTTATATTCGGCTTTTCTAAAATCTATCTCTTGAAGATGAGTCTTCCTAATATGCAGCAGTTCGAAAGTTTCCTTTTTAGAAATTTGACAGCCAATATTAATTAATACAAAAAAACTAATTACTATAACATACTGGAACTTCAAAATAACCTCCATTAAACGTTCTGAATTGACAGTTGGTTTTCTTTCCATCTTGAATATTTTGCTCCATTTTTGTTTCACGCAGAGCCACTCCAAATGATGTTTTAAACGGAGCTATTCCAGATAAATTAAGATTCTCCACTCAAATCAAAGAAGCTGTCGCAAAAAGAATCATCGAAAATCGAAAAACCAACTGTCCCCAGTGTTAATCTCAATTATCTACAGAAAAAGAGTGTTAGTTTTCTTACCCAGAGCACGTGTCCGGATATCCGGACAAATCTTTCTCGGTTTTACGTGGAGTCTGCACCGGTTTTACGTGGATTCTGCACTGGATATTACGTTTGGCATGGGACAGGACAGTTTAAAATGTTAATTTCTCGCTTTCACTTTTTACTAGAGGAACTTCTTCCTTCCAAAATCCCCACAAAATCTGTATTGAATGCAGGTTCCTTTCCTTTAGGATAACCGATCTTTGCTCCTGAGTTTACTACTTCCAAAAGCTTTTTCGATTCCTTATATTGAATTTCAAATTCGCGTCTTAATTCCCAGCGAGAAACATTATCATACTTCTTGATGAATTCTTCTAAATATTTCTTCGCCCCTTCTCGATTCCCTTGGATAAAGTAGATTTTACCGAGAGAGAAAATATTTTTCATTCCCATTCGTTCGGGAGGATCCCTTTTTAACGATTCTAAAAAGTTTTCTGTAGCTAAACCATATTCTTTCATTTCTCTATAGCAAACGGCAAGATTATTATAAGGAGCATTTGAATTACTTCCGTAAATGGAATCCAAGCGAAGATGTTCATTTGCATACTTAATGCATTCATTAAACTTTTTTTCTGCCATTGCGCAAAGGGACAAATCATTATAAGCTCCATCATTGTCTTTGAACAACTCTAAAGCCTTAGTTGCATATTTTTTTGCCGAATCACAATCAAATTTATCCACAAAATTGCTAGCAATAGTTGCATAAACCTTAGATAATTGGATCTTCGCTTTCTCATTCTTTGGTTCTAATGTAATAGCTCGATTCGCTAAAATCAGAGCTTTCTCTAAGTTCCCTTGCTTGGCATATCCATCAGAATAGCGAATCAACTCGTCCACTTCTGTTACGTCACCTTCTTGATCCTTACAATCTACCGAAAAAGAAATGATCCATGCCAGTATAAGATTCAGAACAATTAATCGCATTCGATCCTTCCTTTATTTTTTCCCGCAAGACATTTGCATTCCGTCGCAAGAGTTTACGGGGGAGCAAGATTTAGTCACTCCGCAAATTGGCGTTGGAAGCGTAGCCTGAGTCTGTTTCTTCCACCAATTCTGGACTGCAGTTTTGGCGAGGTCATATTGATTCTGCAAAAAACCTCCAAACATGGTATTTGAGCCTATATTGACATCAGTCTTTGTTCCAATGGAAATGCTATCTCGATTCGGAGCTTTCTGTTCAGATTTTACGCTAACTCCGACCTTACTGATTTCGCCAGCTCCAATGTCATAAGTTACATCAGCTTGGCCAGTTGTCCCGTATTTGTACTTAAGCTGACCGTTTCGATCGATACTAACTTCGGAATTACCAACGGTACCTTTAATCTCATCCACTCCTTGGTTCGTAATCGAGGTTCCTAGTTTCCCAGACTCTCCACCTGCCTCAAAGTTTAGTTTAATCGCGTCCCAACCGCTCTTCGATTTATCTATTGTAAAGCCTGCAGATACTTCTGCTCCCCCCTTGCCATATGACGCTCCTAACGAAAACTCTTTTGCGTCATTCGTGTATTTCACCTTATACTTATCAAATTCTTCCTTCACCTTATTTACACAATCCGTACTAGCGCACGCCGCAACGGCTTCTTCATAGCTATCAAAGGCAGCTTGCCCAATACGGAAGACGACAGCTGCTTCAATTACATCCAAAGTCAATCCACCCGCACATCCCCAAGGTCCGCCTGCTACACAACCCGCTATCGTCATATCAGGTCCATATCCATCAACGTTATGAACCCAAACTCCATTCTCCCCTACAAAGTAAGAATGAAAATCCTCCACTTCGAAGTTATATACCGTCTCCTTACGATCTTCTACTTCGATCGATTCGATGGCAAGAGCCTCTCCACTGGCTGTCAATATTATATCACCTGACTGTAAGTCTTTGACCTGCGTCCACTCTGAGTTTTCAATTCCAAAACTTTCTTCGCGATTCTCTACTTTCAATTTCCGAAAAGGATGACTCCATGTGGTCTCAAGAAGAGAAGAATCTACAAAGATTATTTTGAAAATCGCATCCGTACTGCGGACAAATGTCTGCACAACTCTCTTATATCTAATTTCTCCAGTCATATCACTCTTCGTCAATACAACATCCCCTACTTTCACCGTCTCAATCGGCCTCAATCCATCCTTCGTATGAACAAGCGTCCCGGCCACAAAACAACTCCTAAAAACTACTTCACCCTTATCATTGATATAAGCAAAGTCCCCAAATGCATTCCCAGCAAGTTGGTTCAGATAGATCTTAGCTTGTTCTCCTACTTGATTAAAGAAACCAGCTTCCGCTGTTCCGTTTTTATCTTTTCCTTGCACAGCGACATCTGCTACCGCTGGAGAATTCTGAATCGCATCTTTAAGATTTTGGTTCCCCTTCACATACGCTTCATTGTGAACGGCTCCCATCATCTCATTCAAGGATACAAGTGCCGATTGTCTCAAAGCCGGATCTGCATCCGGATTACGTACCGTATCTGAAAGATTCTGAATGACCTCAGGTAGATTTTCTGGTTTTACTCCGTAACTATCTGCGATCGATTTTAAACTTTCACTATTTGCGATTAAATTAGGATCTTTTAATACATCTCCGTAAGTCCCAGCCACCTTCATCTGCGATTCTGTCTTGGCCTTATCTGCCAAAGTCTGTGCAGTCATGACTGTATAATCATTTCCGAAGTTTGTATTTCCAGTTACTTGCCCCCAACTGTTCGTATCCGCATTATACGTTACGCCTAACCCTTGGTTTCCTAAGATGTCTGCTCCAAGTGTTACGTTTCCATCTGCATCTAATGTAAGTGATCCACCTAAGCCTAGTTTATTGGCTCCTCCGCCCCCGCAGTTGTTTTCGTTTAAGTCACATCCGAATCCTAAGAAGATCGATGGTTTTTGATCGTTGTCTGTGCTTAGGTTTACTCCTAAATTTGAGCCGTATTCTTGGCCCGCTCCTAAAGTGAGGTTCGTGTTTCCCGATTTTGTGTTATAGCTTAGGTTATAAAATCCGCCTGTATCGCCGATCGTTCCGCCAAGATTCAAATTTACCCCAGTACCCGGCATGAAGGAAACTCCTCCATTCAAATAAGAACCTCCAATAGAAATTCCACCACCCCATCCGGAAGCGGAAGGGCCGTTGAATCCTTCATCAAGCATGGCTCCCAACGTATTCTTTTTAGTAGGAGGCGTATAAGACACGGAACCTGCAAGTCCCATCGGACCCGTTACTCCAAGTAAAAGCCCGTTTACAACACCTGCAGCGACCGCGTTCATATTACCGTTTCTAGATGCAATAATACCTTGAGCCACGGCATTCGCAGTAACTATCATTCCACGAGCAGAAGAGAAATAACTACCTACTTGAGCAAGCATACTTGCACCCGCTGCAGTTCCCGGTCCAGGTACAAATTGTAAAGCAACGGAAGCAGCAACTTGAATCGCAGTGGAGATCATTTGTTGCTCTTGTTCTTTTTTAGCAGCCTTTGCCGCCTGTCTCTTATCGTATTCTTGCCAAATCTGAGAAAATACCTGCGGATCCATTCCCGGTGGAGCCAATTGTTCTGCGATTTGGTTATATGCCACCGTCTTAAGGTCTGACTTCCATTTTGCCTGCACATCTCCCTTGGAAAGGTCAGCTTGAAGATCTTTTCCACGAACGAATTCGGCAGCCTCGGTTCCTATATCATGTAAATGATTTAATGAACTTTGGGAAACTGCACCCGTCTTTCTGAGACCGATTCCAATATCCGATTCTGTAAGTAAATTGGTCGTTCCCTGGATAATTTCCGAAACACCTTTAGCCAAGATTTGATTAACCGGACGCATTAAATCTTTCACGCCGGGAACATAGTTTAGAACGTAACCGAATGGATTTATAATCGCCATCCGGACATCCATATCATGCTGCGCTTTTTGTTTGGCTTTTTGATCCGCCTTATAATCGATGAATGCCGTAATAACGTCCGCAGGAATTCCGGTTGCCTGACTGATCCCTGTAGCAACTGCTGACTTAGTCATGTCTTTGACTTGTTGTTTGGCCCAATCCATTCCGGATCCACCGGCAAAAATCGTTTGGGCAATACTCACAACGGTAGAAGCCGCACTTGCTTTCGTAATCGCATTCTGCTGTGCTCTCTGATTTTGCAAAGAAGCGAACGCATCCACATTTGCGGCATTCTTATTAATCGAATCCAAAAATTCGGAATTTAAATACTCTGAAGAATTATTTTTTTGAGAAGAAAGAAGAGCACTCGAAACCTTACTCGAATTTTCACTCTGAATCCAATTCGAACTAAACAAATCCCCACTCGCAGAAATATCACCCAGTTTCACAGTGCCTACATTTCCGACCACGAAGTCCTGAACGGTCTCTGCGAGTTTATAACTTTTATAATCTGTGATATCCCCACTTCCGTTATAACTTGCAGAACTAGTCTTGATCGATTGTTTTACATGGATATTTCCTTCATCATCCACATACACATCTTCATATTTATTATCGAAGTTTTTTGTATTATTATATAAGGAGTTACAATAGGATTCGTTAGATTGTGCATTTGCAGAGTTACAGGAGTTCGCGCCTTCTATTCCTGCCGCATTAGAACCGTCCAATTTTTTTCCGGAGAATGCTGCATATGCCTCTTCCGAAATGGATTCCTTCATCTCTTTTTGGTTTTTAAGATTCGCAACCAAAGAATCGATCGTATTCTTTTGAGTTTCCTGAGCGAGAATTCTATTCGCTTCCACCATACTCAGGTTATACGCACCATTCACCGCTTGTCCGATTCCGTTATAAAATGTGCTTAGATTATTCGTATCCGGAGTTTTCAAATCCTGAAAGGATTCCAGAGTTTTGGAAAAAGAACTCAAGCCCGAACTTTCGGAAACCTGAGAAGAGAATGTAGGAAGATTGGAAGAAGAAGTAGAAAACGATTTGGAATCCATGTACAAATCAGTAAGTTCATTCGCCCAATCATCTCGATTTTTATATAACTCGGCAATTTGTGTGCTTCTCTCTTCCGTAAGTTGATTTTCCAAAGAAATTTTAGTCGTCTGCCATTCCGAATAACGGGCCTGATAATTACTCACTTGAGTTTCCCAGTTTTGGATCGCAGGCACGAGAACATTCTGCCAAGAAGAAAGTTTTGCATTCAGTTCATTCCTAAAATTCTCATACTGTTCCGCATTTGCCTGAGCTGCTGCATCATGAATGGTCAAAGAAGCATCCAAATACACTGTCTCTTCTGCAAAATTGGACTGACCTGGTAAACATAACCCATCCCAACAAAGCCAGTAATGATTTGTCAAAGTCCAAAAAGAATTTCCGTCTTCGACATAGGATCCTCCCACTCGGGTTACCGGTTGATTCCAATCTGAATTCCAATTAGTAATTTCCGGACTTTGTAAATAATCGCGAGAAGAAGATGCTTTTAAATCGATCGCTCCGATCTCAGAAACAGTTAGATCAGGGTTTCCCAGATACCCATTCAAAAGATCTAATAACTCGGTCGTATTCGAACCATTCGTTTCGATATATTTTCGGATAGAAGTCGCCAATTCATTTTTCCAAACACCACCAGGTGAATCCGGATTTGAAGTAAACGAATTCGAAGTAGTAAATGTTAATTCATGTACGGACACATTCGGATTTCCGTAACTCCAGGAAGAGTATTCGTCTTCTCTATACTCCGAAGCTATTTCCGAAGCATTCTCTTGTTCTTCGGAAAAGTAAGATTGCATAAGTCCCGCAATTTCGGAAAGAGAAGAAGGATGGTCCGGATCCAAGGCCTCATCCAAATTATCGATCAGAGTTTTTAACTTCTTACCTGCCTCATTTAAACCGTTCGAATCAATCGAACTGTAAATCGACAAAAGTTCTTCCTCGGTTTTTCCATCCAAATCTCCGAGTAAAGAATTTCCGTTCGCATCCCTCTTCTGCAAAAGATTCTGCTGTAGGAGATACAATTTCATATCCTGGGTTCCGGACTGGATACTTTGTCGAACCTGGTTTTCGTATTGAGCGATTTGGTTTAAATTATTTTGTAATTCTGAATCGGTGCTTGTGATAGAATTTTTCATCTCTTGAAATTTGGTTTCAAGAGAAGTCAAAGCGTTTTGAAATTCATAAAGGCCGACTTCTGCAGCGTCCTGGAACTTACGATTCCAGTCTTGGATAGACGCGTCCAAATCCGATCGGGAAGAAGAGGACAACGCATAACCAAGCTCATCCACCTGCCTTCCCTGCAAACTATCCAAGAAATAATTTCGTTCTTCTTGGATTCTAAGTTCTGCGTCGGATTCCCAACTTTTTTCCGCTTCAGCTCTCTCCAATTCCAGATATTTAGAAACATAATCCACATAAGCAGAATTATCTAAAATCTCGTCTGATTGCAAAACCTGACTCAAAATTTCGGAGAACTGAAGATCCGCCTGAGTCTCCCAATCCCCTTTAAGAGAAAAATATTGGTCCTGAACCATCTGATTCCAGGTTTGAACATCGCTCAAATTCCAAGCTTGCTCGAAAAGAGAAGACCAGGATTGCTCCTGATAACTTCCTAGATCCATTTCTGTCGGATCCCAAGCCTGAGAACGTAACGAATCGTTTACCGGGAAAAATAGAACGAGCCCGGAAAGAATGAGGAAAAAAGAGAATTTAGAACGAAGAAATAACTTCTTTAGCATGTAATTTACAAATAAAATATATAGTTATGGCAAAACTGGGACTCCTAGGCAAAAAAACAATCGAGAAAACTGGGAAGTTAGGTGATTACTAGTCGAATAACGTGCTGGGAAAAATTATCCCTAAAGAGACAGAGAAAAATTTATATTAGAAAAATATAAATAACTACGGTCCAAAAAAGATAACCGAATTTTCTAATTTAATCCCCTGAAAATAAAAATGGGGTCGGTAAATTCACCGACCCCGAAGCTAGTTTCGACTCGTATTGGGGAAGAATTAAATCGCTGAGCTTCCTCTTTCTCCGGTGCGAATGCGGATCACGTCTTCGAGAGGAAGAATCAAAATTTTTCCGTCTCCGATCTTTCCGTCGCCGGTTTTGGCAGCTTTCAAGATCGCATCAACGGTAGGTTTTACGAACTCGTCGTTTACCGCGATCTCTAATCTTACTTTTCTCAGAAGGTTTACTTGGTATTCATGTCCACGGAATACTTCAGTTTTACCTTTTTGCTGCCCGTAGCCTTGCACGTCGCTTACGGTAAGTCTGTAAATTTCATTCTTAGTAAGCTCCGCTTTAACCTCTTCCAGTTTATGGGGCTGGATAATTGCTACGATTAATTTCATATGCTCTCCTTTACTTAATGTATAAATTCAAAGGTTATATAATATAACCTTTTTCTCCGTGAATCTCGGAATCGAGTCCAGCAATCTCTTTCTCTTCGGAAATCCTGAATCCGATCGTCTTGTCGATAATAAACACTAAGATCAAGGATACTACGATAGAGTAAGCACCGGTTGCCACAACACTGATAATCTGAACGATAATCTGGTCTCCGCGAGTAACTCCTTCAGGAATATAATTCGCAAGTGCGAATACACCAGTAAGGATCGCTCCAAGAGCTCCACCTACACCGTGAATTCCGAAAGCGTCCAGAGAATCATCGTATCCGAATTTACCTTTCAGAAGGATAGCACCGTAACAGATAGGAGATACAATTACTCCCATAATCAATGCGCCGGTAGCGTCCACAAATCCTGCAGCAGGAGTGATCACAACCAGACCTGCAACGATCCCGGAAGCTGCTCCAAGAGCTGTAGCTTTTTTAGTATGAAGATATTCGATCAATAACCAAACTGCGCCGGCTGTGGCAGGAGCAACTAAAGTTACAACGAAAGCTCTTGCAGCCTGGCCATTAGTAGCAAGACCGGAACCCGCGTTAAATCCGAACCATCCGAACCAAAGGAATCCCGCACCGATAAGAGTGTAGGTCAAGTTGTTCGGAGCGATCAGAGCTGCGCCTTCTCCTTTACGTTTTCCGAGTACGATTGCTGCAGCCAAACCTGCGATACCGGAAATCAAGTGAACTACTGTTCCACCTGCGAAATCAAGTGCGGTCTTTTTGAAAAGCCAACCGTTAGCGGACCATACCCAGTGTGCGACAGGATCGTAAACCAGAGTAGCCCATGCTAGAATGAATACGATATAACCGGAAAGTTTCACTCTTTCTGCGATCGCACCGGAAATTAGAGCCGGAGTGATTAGCGCAAACATTCCTTGGAAAAGGAAGTGAATGTATTTCGGGATCGTTCCTTCCAATGTTTCGTCGGTTATTCCATTCAACAGAAAGAGTTGAAAATCGCCGAAAAATGGACTATCGCCGGAAAACGCTAAGCTATATCCGAATAGTGTCCATTGGATTGTAAGGACAAGAATCGCAACAAAGCTGTGCATCATTGTTGAAAGAACGTTCTTAGATCTTACGATACCGCCGTAGAACAGCGCGAGTCCTGGGATCATGAAGAACACGAAAGTGGAAGCCACGATCATCCATGCGGTATCCCCTTTATCCAAAGTGGGAGCAGCAGGTGCGGCTTCAGGTGCTGGTGTGGCGTCTTGACCCCAGATCAGTACTGGAGCGATTAAGATCAAGAGCGCGATAAGTTTTTGGGCAATTTTCATTTTCTCAAATCTCATCTCGAAAATATGTTTTATCCAATTAATGCAAGAAGAGTACCCGGGTTAAAAATTAGTCCAAAAAAAGATTAAAAAAAAAGAAGAGGAATCTAAGAGCCAGGAAATGAGGTTTTCTCTAGGAAAACAGATCCAAATTTTTATCTAAGGCAGGTTTTCCCCTAGTTCAGGGAGAAAATTTCCAGAAACATCCAGATCCAGTCTAGCAGTTTGCGTACTTATTAGGCAGATTTTAGGAATCTGCCGGAAAAATAAAATTTTAGGGCCGAAAACTATACTTAGGTATCATTCTTCCGGAGGAAAATTACATCCGGAAGATTGCATAAGAAGGCTCTAGACCTTTAGGAGAAAGGTCAGAATACAATGCCAAACCTAAAGCTTCTCTTGTACGAGCCGGATCCAGGACCCCATCATCCCAAAGTCTTGCAGTAGAATAGATACAAGAAGAACGATTATCATAATCTTCTAATATTGGTCTCTTGAACTCTGCCTGTTCCGCTTCGGAGAGTGATTTGCCATCCTTCTCCAATTGTTCCTGTTTCACAGTAAGTAAAACGTTCGCAGCTTGTTCTCCTCCCATCACGGAAATTCTAGCGTTTGGCCACATCCACAGGAATCTAGGTCCGAATGCTCGGCCGCACATTCCGTAATTTCCAGCTCCGTAAGAGCCTCCGATTACCACGGTGTATTTTGGAACTACAGAAGTGGAGACCGCATTTACCATCTTGGCACCGTCTTTTGCGATCCCAGAGTTTTCATACTTCTTCCCTACCATAAAACCTGTGATGTTTTGTAAGAAGAGTAAAGGGATCTCTCTTTGGTTGCAAAGCTGGATGAAATGAGCCGCCTTCAAGGAACTTTCTGAAAATAGAACTCCGTTATTAGCAATAATGCCTACGGTCTTTCCGTAAATATTCGCAAATCCTGTAACAATCGTGGTTCCATAATATTTTTTGAATTCTTGAAATCTGGAACCATCCACAACTCTTGCGATTACTTCTCTTACATCGTAAGGTTTACGAATATCTTTTTGGATAATTCCGTAAATTTCCTCAGCAGGATAAAGAGGTTCTTCGTAAGAGATCTGCTCTTCTAACTTTTTGGCTCTCGCTCCCAAACTAGAAACGATATGTCTAGCGATCTCGAGTGCATGTGGATCATTCTCCGCATAATGATCAGTAACTCCTGAGATCCTACAGTGAACATCAGCACCGCCCAATTCTTCTGGAGTGACAATCTCTCCCGTTGCAGCTTTTACAAGAGGAGGTCCTCCTAAAAAGATAGTACCATTTCCTTTTACAATCACAGATTCGTCGGACATAGCGGGAATGTATGCACCACCCGCAGTACAACTTCCCATTACGACAGAGATCTGAGGGATCCCCACTCTAGAAAGATTTGCTTGGTTATAAAAGATTCTACCGAAATGCCATTTATCAGGGAATACATCGTCCTGCATCGGAAGAAATGCTCCACCTGAATCCACCAGATAAACGCAAGGAAGACGATTCTCTAATGCGATCTCTTGAGCTCGAATATGTTTTTTGACAGTGAGTGGATAATAAGTCCCACCTTTTACTGTGGCGTCGTTTGCAACAATCACACAAGGTGTCCCTGAAATTTTTCCGATCCCTGTAACGATACCTGCAGAAGGCACATCGTCCGCATAAACCTTCTCCCCTGCCAAAGCGGAGAATTCCAAGAAAGGAGTATTTGGATCTATGAGACCTTGTATCCTTTCTCTTGCGGTGAGCTTTCCTCTGCTTTTATGCTTCTGGATGGATTTTTCTCCTCCGCCTTGTCCGGCTTTTTGGAGAAGTTTACGTAAATCCGCGACCTTTTCTGAAAGGTCTTTGAAATTCTCTTTATATTCAGGGGAAGACGTACTGATACGCGATTCCAAAACTTCCATGGAGCCTCCGGTCCTTTTTTATTTCCGGACCTTGGTTTCGTATAAAATTCTAATAAGTTCTGATTCGGAATGAGAAAGTTCTCTATTCCGTCTTGCCATGATCTTGCGAGAATCACGTAAGAATAAATCCAGGATATAAGCTTGTCCATCTGCCCAAATAAACGGAGGAAGGTATCCGCTCGCCTTGGAAGAAACCACATTACATCCGAAATCGATCACAGTTCCTGTGTTCAACATCACTCCAATACCTATCTTAGAAAAATCTCCTATGATAGAACCGAATTTGATGGAACCAGTCGTGACTTCCGTATGTTCTTCTCTGATCTTGACCACACCATAATTGTTCTTTAGATCCGAGGTAGTGGATAATGCTCCTAGGTTGACCCAGCTTCCCACCACGGAATGTCCTAAGAACCCCTCGTGATGTTTATTCGTAAAATCTAATATAATACTATCGCCTACTTCTCCGCCTATCCTGCAAACATTCCCTATGGAAGTATTTCCTGTGATACGAGCATTGTCCACATGAGTGCCTTGGCCTATGTATAAAGGACCTTCTAAAAAGCTAAAAGAAGTTACCTTTGCATCCTTATCTATGATCACTGGTCCAGAAGTTACATCTATTACCACGCCTGGATAAATTTTAGCGGAGGGATGGATATGGACGTGTTTAGATTTTCCTACTACTTGGAAATCACCTGACTTTACTTTGAGCTTGCGGGCCCATTTGCGAAGGTCCTTATGGTTTTCCAAGTCCAGATCTATGTTTTTACCCACAGATTCTAAGGATTTCCAAGGTAGAAATTCCTCAGGACGGATGATTAGATCTACATCCTTGCCATCGTACTCATTGATCTTAGGATTTCTTTCGAAGAATGTTTTCTCGAATGCAGAATTGGAGTGAGAATACAGTATCTTAGAATCAGGATACTGCTCTCTTAAACGTTGGAGGGGAGTCAAAACCCCATCTCGAATCTCCGAGAAAGATCGAATTCTGGTTAAGGCTCCCAAACCGGGAGGAGTTTCCCTCTCATCGATCCAAATTCTCTGAATTCTGCCCACGCGTTCACTACTCCACTGTGACGGACTTCGCTAGGTTTCTTGGTTGGTCCGGAGGACAACCCCTAGCCACGGCAGAATAATAGGCCAGAAGTTGGAGAGGAAGAACATTCAGGATCGGACTTAAAATTTCCGGACAGTCCGGAACTTCAAAACAATAGTCTGAAAGCTCTTTTGCCTCCTTATCCCCTTCGGTCACGATGGAGATCATGATCCCGTTTCTGGCCTTAATTTCCTGGATATTGGAAAGCATTTTACTATAAATTTCGGATTTGGTCGCGATACATACAACCGGCACTTCGTTTGTAATGAGCGCGATCGGTCCATGTTTGAATTCCCCACCCGCATAACCGGAAGCGTGAATATAAGAAACCTCTTTTAACTTCAAGGCTCCTTCTAATGCAACCGGATGGTTATAGGTCCTACCTAAGAAAACAAAATCTTTGGTCTTAGTAAAATCCGCCGCCCAGGTTTCTAGGATATGAGCCTGAGCCAAAATCCTTTCCATTTTTCCTGGTAGAAGTCGGATCTCTTCTAAAAGTGTCTTTAATTCTTCGTCGGAAACGATCCATTTCAAACGAGCAACGTATAATGAAAAAAGAAGAAGGTTGATTACCTGTGCAGTAAATGCCTTTGTACTCGCGACCCCGATCTCAGGACCTGCATCCGTTCTGATGAATGAATCTGATTCCCTTGCAATCGTAGAGTTCACATTATTCACTAATGAAAGAACTTTAATAAATTTTGCTTTTGCTTCGAGTAAAGAAGCAAGAGTATCCGCAGTTTCTCCCGACTGAGAAATCCCTACGATCAAAGTATCACCTTCTACCACAGGGTTTCTATAACGAAACTCTGAAGAAGTTTCAGTATCTGTTTGGATCTTTGCGAAATTTTCCAGATAATGTTTTCCGAGCATCCCGGCGTAGTAGCTAGTTCCTGCCGCTTGGATGATGATACGATTTACCTTGGACATCATCTCTCTGGAGATGGTGCTTTCCGGGAATTCTATCTCTCCGGTTTCGCTAATACGGGATTGGATAATTCTGCGGAAGATCCCCGGTTGTTCGTGGATCTCCTTGATCATAAAATGAGGGTAACCGCCCTTATCTACATCCTCGAATTTGATATCCTGAGTTTTGAATTCGAATTCTTTCTCTGAACCGTCGAATCCGAAAATTTTACATTCGGTTTTTGTAAAGTATCCCCATTCTTTGGAGTTGATATAATAAACTTCTCTACAATTTCTAGTCAGAGGAGAAATATCGGAAGCCAGGTAATATTCTTCCTTGCCTCTTCCTAAAAGTAAAGGTGCACCGTCTTGTGCAAAATAAACTCTATCAGGTTCGTTATCGAATACGACCGCGATCGCCCATTTTCCGTGAACTCTATTAAATAAATCTAAAAAAGCTTCCTTATTAGATAGGCCTCTTTTTCTGCTCTCCGCTAAAAGATTAGGAAGAACTTCCGTATCCGTCATACTATGGAATACGAAACCTTTTTGTTTTAGCTCTTGGCGAAGTTCAGAATAATTTTCTATAATTCCGTTATGAACTACTGCAACAGTGGATTTAGAATCGGTATGAGGGTGAGCATTGATTTGATTGGGTTCTCCATGAGTCGCCCAGCGAGTATGGCCTATGCCCACATTGCCTCGGATCGGATGTTCCTTTAGGTAATTCTCCAGATCCTTAATTTTACCTTTTTGTTTACGGACTTGGATCTCTCCCTTGTCCAAGACCGCGATCCCGGCAGAATCGTATCCACGATACTCCAGACCGATGAGCCCTACTATAAGTACGGATTCTACGTTTTTATCGCCAGCGTATCCTACGATTCCACACATATATTATGAATTCTCCATGATCTTTCCGGCTTTATTTAAAAGGGATTCCAGATCCTTTTTGGTTCTGGCCTCTCCAATCAACCGGAGGATCGGCTCGGTATTCGAAGGTCGAATATGTATCCAAGAGTCCTGATTCGCTAAACGTAAACCGTCTCTCGAATCTTCTTTATATTCGGAGAAGGCGCTGCGAAACTTAGAATAAATCTGCTCCGTCTTCTGACCCGCGATCTTGTAGGCGATCTTGCGCATATGGACCGCAGGAAGACTACCTATCACAGTTTCAGCATCTTCCCCCTTTAGGGCAAGCAGATTCAGTATATGAGCCACCCCGGAAAGAGAATCCCTTCCAAAAGAAGGAATTGCCGGATCGATTACTCCTCCGTTCCCTTCTCCGCCAAAAACAGACTTACGGTGTATCATTTCTGCCACAACATTGGCTTCTCCCACCTTAGATCGATAAGTCGGAATTCCAACAGAGTCCGCGACCCAATCGTTCACAAAACTAGTAGAAAGATTCACAGTGATGGATGCCTTCTTCGGAACTGAATTAGAAACGAGATAGGACATGAAGCTGAGAGGAAGTGTTAATTCTTCGGAGATCGCTCCCTTTTTAGGAGATAAGACCACAAGTCTATCCGCGTCAGGATCCAGGGCGAAACCAATATCCGCCTTGGATTTTTTAATCAGCCGAGAAGATTGTTTGAGCGCATCGGGAGTAGGTTCAGGAGGACGAGGAAATGTTCCATCGGGAGTACAATGTTGCAAAATCACCTTACAACCCAAGCGACTTAACAATTCCGGTAAAACGAAGCTTCCCCCACCGTTGACCGCATCTAAAAATACAGTAAATTTTTTACGTTTGATCGCAGATACATTCACTCGGGCCAAAACAGAGTCGATATGAGCCTGGATCCTATCGGTTCCATCTTCTACATCCGTATTCGGTTTGAATTGGAAAGGTTTATAATCTTCTTTTCGGACCAGATCTAAAAGACCTTCTAAATCTTGGGCGTTGGTAAAAAATCCGCCAGGTCCAATGAACTTAAATGCATTCCAGATCACTGGATTATGAGAAGCGGAAATCATGATCCCGCCTGCGGCTCCTGATTGAGCCACCACTGCTTTTACGGTAGGAGTGGGAACAATCCCCAAACGGATCACATTTTTGCCCATCGCAAGCATGATCCCGATCGCGATATTTTCTATATAAGCACCGCTAGGACGAGAATCTCTTCCTATAACGACTGAATTTCCTTTGAGTCTGGACCCAAAGGCCATAAGAGAATGGAAAATTACATCGGGGCTTAATCCGGTGGGAATGATTCCCCGGATTCCGGACACGGAGACCATCAAATCCGGGTGTTGGAAGACCGGTTTTTGATGATTTAGAGCCATGATTCCGGGGAATGTTTTTTGAATTGGGATGAGAACATGGGCGATGACAGGATCGAACTGCCGACATCCTCCTTGTAAGGGAGGCGCTCTCCCAGCTGAGCTAATCGCCCGTAATTATTACGGTTATTATGCGGTTGCAGCCTGATTGATACGCAATGCCATCCGACTCTTTTTGCGGTCCGCATTTCTAGAGTGGATCAGGTTGGTTTTCGCAGCTTTGTCCAAAAGAGAAGCATATTGACTGAACAAAGGTTTTAAGGAGTCTTTCTCTCCGTCTTGGAGCGCTTTTAGGATCTTTTTAGCTTGGGTCCTAAGGCGATTCCTGTTTTGAGAATTCGCCGCATTCCTGCGTTTCGTTCTACGGATATCTTTTTCTGAAGATTTAATATTCGCCAAGGATCTCTACTTCCTATTCAGGGATTGAGCCCAGATTTTCGTACCCAGGCAGCCTGTCAACGAGCTTTTACTTCTTTTGTTCGAATGGATGGGCGACTCGCTCGCTTTGCGAGCGATCACGCTCTCCGCTTCAATCCGCTACGCGGGATTTTCGCTACGATCGTTGTCGCGTAAAGATCCGCCCAAGTCTCGGCGGATAAGAAGAAGGAGCACTACCCTTTAGTAATGTCGACTTCGAATTCAACAATTACGTTATTTGTCCTTACCTCAACTGAGGGATAATGGAAATAAATTTCCAGAACTTGGGCCCAGAAAAAATTTTTTGCTTTGCTTGTACTTATTTTTATCTTATTTTTTCTAATTCGATAGATTGGAAATTAATTCTCCGTCCTATTTAAAGTCCAGGACGCTTCAAAATGATATCTAGGCAGGCTCAAGATTATATTATAGTAAATTCGATCGATGAGATCGATCCGAATAAACTTTCTTTAGCCCAATTAGGTACCAAATATCTGGATCGAAACGGAAATCGTTATGCTGTTCGTTTCAATAAAGAAAGTAGAAAGGCAGAAATCATCCGCATCACTCTTCAAAAAGCTTCCGAAGCCGAAGCGAATAAACCTAAATTAGGAAGAGTTAATCCTAAGTCATCGTCCAATCCTTTAGATCTACAGAAATTATCCAATCTTCTTAAAAGTACAAAACATCCTAGCGCTGATTGGATAGAGAATCTTGCCGAAAAAACAAAACATACTAAGCCTAGTTCGGCAAATACGGAAAAACCCGCTTATATTCCAAATCCTCAGAAAGAATTAGACATCACTCCATCTGAAGGCCCGGATCTTTCCGCAAGAATGAATTCCGTCCAAAACGATATATTCGATCTTTCCAAAGTGGATCTGAATATTTCAGACGCAGGACTTTCTTCGAATGTAGGAAAAGAAGATGTTCCGGTTTTTATAGAAAATATAGAAGCAGGCTCCAACAGAGAAACGAAATATATCGAAGATAGCGTTCAACAATTCCAAAAGATCAAGGAAAGGATCGAATCCGTACTGAACAATATCAGAAATTCTAAAATATTCGAAGCTACTGGAGATCCTTCCGAGAACAAAAATATAGTGGGAAATCTCGCAAGAGAATTCGATATCGAATTCTTCCAAAAGCTGGAAAAGATATTAAACTATCATAAAGAGCTGACTTCTTATCCTAGATCCATTACTTATTATGTGGCAAAGTACGAATCCCATCGTAAGCAGGCATTACAGTCCAAAACTTCCGATATAGAAAAATTAAAACTAGTGATCCGCTGGGAAATGCAGGAACTTCTTTTAGATCTGACCAGAAAAGTCAAAAAAATGGTCCTGAATGCCTTAAACGTTCTGAATACTAAAAACGAGAACCATCTAAAACAAGTAGCTTATAACCAACAACAGATGTATAAGGATGCCAGAAGCGCCTTATTATATTGTTCGGAAGATATAGGAGCACTACTTATCTCCTTGCAAAAATGGGCCGATAGCGAAGGATAGAAACCTTTGCATGGCACTTAGCGATCAAGAGATAAAAAACATCGTAGAAAAACTCCGAACCGAGTACCGGGAAGGAGCCAAACAAAGCCCTAAAATTTTCGATGCCAAAGGTTTCGAGGATCGTTATATCCAAACCCTGAGACATAGGGGAAATCTGGACAATTTCCTGAAAGACGAAGTAGCCTTTCTGGAAAAGATCAAAACAAAACATAAAGAGCTGACGGAAAGACGAAATGCCTCCAAGGGAGAAACGATCAATCGTATCCTGGACGAGCAAGAGGAGAAACTTTCCAAATACCAAAGGGTGGATTTTCATCCATTGGCCAGACCTGAAATGAGATATTTTTATGGAGCGATGACTTCATTTGCAGATACGGAGTTACCTGTTCTTATCCATATATTCAGAGGAACCCCGGAATACTCCGCGTTCCAAGACAGTATCTCCATGATCGAAAGGGTCGGGGTCACCAAAAGAGGAATGCCTTCCCTTCGTATCTCCGAACATATTAAAGCATTATTAGATGCGAACGGAAACCAATCCACAATGGAAAGGGATTCCCAGAACATTCTTAAGGAAGTGTGTATCGCTCTTGCCGGGCTTAGAAAAACCGCACTGGAATGTGTGGAGAAAAACAGGGTCAGCGACAGAATGACCGTCCAAGTTAGCGATAGAGACTTTCCGAAAGCTTCGGAAGCATATAAGAATTTACTTTTCGGTATTGCATTGGAAAAAATAATCGTTAAAGCCGAAAATATCATCCGTGACTTCCGGATGAGCGACTTGGTCGGTCTGGACGCTAAATGAAACTTTCTATCGTAATTCCCTGTTATAACGAAAAACAGACCATCAAAAACATTTTAGAAACCGTAAAGAAGGTCCCTTACAAGGATAAGGAAATCATCCTTGTGGACGATTTTTCGACCGACGGAACAAGAGAACTTCTCAAAACTGCTCCTTTTAAAAAGTTGGTGGACCAACTTATTTTCCACGAGAAAAACCAAGGAAAAGGCGCCGCACTCCGTACAGGATTTAAAGCCGCCAAAGGTGATATAGTCATCGTACAAGATGCAGACCTGGAATATGATCCGTTCGAAATTCCAGACGTGATCGATCCGATTTACAAAGGAAAAGCGGACGTTGTTTTCGGAAGCAGATTTATGGGAGGAAGAGCCCATAGAGTCGTTTATTACTGGCATAGACTTGGAAATCTTTTCCTCACTACTCTTTCCAATATGTTCACGAACATTAATCTGACTGATATGGAAACTTGTTACAAGGCATTCCGCAGAGAAGTGATCCAAGGTATCGATATTAAAGAGAATCGTTTCGGATTCGAACCTGAAATCACTGCTAAGATAGCAAAAATTCCGGACATTCGTGTTTACGAAGTAGGGATATCCTATTACGGACGCACTTATGCGGAAGGCAAAAAGATAGGTTGGAAAGATGGATTTAGAGCCATCTATTGTATTTTGAGATACAATCTATTTTCTTAATATTCCTTTTCTCTTCAGTTTTTCGAAATAAAATCAGTATTTTTACTTGTAATTCCAATAATTACACCGGGAGATCAGTCTAAAACCCAAACATTCTCAAAGGAGAAATCACTCGTGAAAACGAAACTTTACCTGATCCCTAGCCTTCTGGTGCTTCTAACTTTCGGTGGACTACAAGCCGGAAATTTCAAATTAGATAACGCTCATACCGGAGTTGGCTTCAAGATCAAACACCTTACCATTTCCAATGTATCCGGAAGTTTTAAAGACTTCAGCGGAAAATTCGCTTACGACGAAGCTACCAGCACTCTTAGCGATCTGGACGTAACTATCAAAGCTGCTTCCATTAACACTAACGACGAAAAAAGAGACGGACACCTAAAAGGAAAAGATTTTTTCAATGTAGATGATCACCCTTCTCTTACATTTAAAGCAAAAAAAGCCACTGTTAAAAAAGGTGGAGTTTCCAAGATCCAAGGAGAATTGACTATCAAAGGAGTGACAAAACCGGTTACTTTAGAAGTTAAATTTTCCGGTTCTGCAAAAGACCCGTGGGGAAACACTCACCTAGGTTTCGAAGCAGAAACTAAAATTAAAAGAGCTGATTTCGACATCGCTTGGAACAAACCTTTGGAAAAAGGCGGACTCTTGATCGGAGAAGAAGTTTCTATCCGTATCGAAGGCGAAGCAATTCCAGAATAATTTTATCCAACCAATCGGGACTTTCGAGAGAAGGTCCCGATATTTCTATCTTTCTTTTTCCTTCCTGTCTCTTTTTTATACGTAACCTTCTACTATTATTTTCGAACTGAAAACAGATCAAATCCTAAAAATCAGGTTTTGATAAACTATCCGGAGAACCGAAAAGATGAACGATCTGACTAAAAGTATGATCATTGGAGCAGCTCTGACAGGCTTATTTGCAACAGGAGCAATGGCGGAAAAAAAAGAAGCAAAATCCGAAGAACCGAAAGGAGAATGTCACGGAATCAATTCCTGCAAAGGGACAGGTGACTGCGGAGGAAAAGGACATAGCTGTGCGGGAAAAAATTCCTGTAAAGGACAAGGATGGATCTCCCTCACTAAAAAAGATTGTGAAGACAAAAAAGGAACCTTTAAGAGCTAACCTTCGATACCAAACGATTCGTTTTCATCCCCGAAAGGAATTCGGATATGGATCCCAATCCTTTCGGTGGAGTTCCTAAAATTTCCAAAGATTCCAAAATACTTTTTCCTTCGGCTAAACTTTTACCGAATGCCCATTCCCATTCCTCGATCTCTAGAATGAATAAGTCTGATCCTTTTTTTCCCAAAACTAAATATTGTTTTTTTTCGTTCAGGAATTTAGATAAGTCCTCCGAATTTTCAGTCTTCCAAAGATCGTAAACAGGATAAGAATATTCCAAAAATTGAACGGATTTATGAAAGTTAATTTTCAGATCATCGGCTTCCTTTTCCGAAAGAGAATCCGATAGATCGGCTCCTTCATTTTTTGAAAAATGGAATATTCTGAAAACATGAAGTTCAAAGTCCGCGATCTCGCACAAGATAGGATGTTCCGGAAAATTTTCCTTTAAAAAGTTCGGAAATGTATCTCCGTAATTAGATATATTATAAGAATTTGATGAATTTTCTCGTATAAACGTTTGCGCTGTTTCAAAAAAATCCTCGTCCCCTAGGATTTTCCAGACTGTTTCGTATTTCTCTCCTAATGCGTCCGTAAACCTGGCAAGATACGCATTTTGGTAGACTGCAATCGCGGAATTTGGTTCTAATTTTCCCCCTGCTAGGATTTGATCCTGCAAAAGTGGGCCTTCTTCTTTCCCTAGGAGCGTGCTTGAAAATAGATTTCTAAATTCTTCCGGATTCATGTTGTTACAGACTCTAAGATGGATTTTGCTTTTAAGGCTTCTTCTTCCATTTCTGTAAAGCTGGGGATATCTTCGTCCCATTCTAATAATATTGGAATACTTTGGATTTTATCCGAAAAGGAAGAGAATAATTCCCAGACTTCTTGGGATACAGGTTTGGAATGAGTATCGAATAAAAAATCTCCAGTATCCGTATGCCCGGCAAGATGGATCTGACCCACATTTTCCCAAGGAATGGAATTTAAATATTCAACTGCGGAAAATCCGTGATTGATGGAGTTTACATATATATTATTGATATCTAATAGGATCCCACATCCGCTTTTTTTAGAAAGCTCGGAGATAAATTCCCATTCCGTCATTTCGTTTTGAGGAAAACTCAAATACGTAGAAACATTTTCGAATAGAATCCTTCTTCCTAAAATTTCTTGGACTTGCACAGCTCTTTCTATTGCAAAATTCAAAAACTCTTTTGTGAATGGGAAAGGTAATAGATCGTGCAGATAATTTCCGGATTGTTCTGTCCAACAAAGATGATCCGAAACCAAAAACGGATCTATTCTTCGGATGAGTTCCTTCCATCTTTCCAAATATTTTTTATCAGGAAAACTTCCGCCAAGAATGGATAAAGAAACCCCATGCAAGGCGACCGGAAAATTTTTACGGATAAATTCCAACATTTCCAAAGGACGGCCCTGGGTATCCATATAGTTTTCGGTGATTGCTTCGAACCAGGAAATCCGGACAGGCTCTCCTTTTCTCAAATAGGGATAATGTTCTTTTCTTAAGCCCACTCCGATGGAAGACATATTTTCTCCGATGTAACCTATTTCGATTCGATCCGAAGAAGGATACATGAACAAGTCGTATTTTTTGCCGATCTTATTTTTACTCGTGATGGACTGCAGCAGCAGACAAATCGTGGATCCGATCTTTAAAGAGGACGGAAAAACCGCCATTCACGGTTACGACCCGGTCGCTTATTTTACCGAATCCAAACCGAAAGAAGGAAATTCCAAATTCAGTTACCGTTGGAAAGATGCAGAGTGGAGATTCTCCTCGGAAAAAAACCTGGAAGCTTTCAAAAAATCTCCTGAAAATTTTGCCCCTCAATATGGAGGATATTGTGCTTACGCAATGAGAGATGGAGAAGCGTATGAAACAAATCCGAAAGCTTGGAAAATTGTCTCAGGGAAATTATATTTAAACTATAATGAAAAGGTCCACGGCTTTTGGGAAAGAGACGTTCCCGGCAATATTATAAAAGCGGATCAGCAGTGGAAAATTCTTCCGAGGAAGGAAACAAAACCCTGATTAGCGATCTTTCATTACCAAATAATTATATGAAGCGATGATCTTTTGTGTCATTTCCAATCCGTTCTTATTTACGTCCGGATGATATTTTTTGATCATCTCTTTATATTTATTTTTTAATTCTGCTTTTGAATAATCTTCGGAAAGGCCTAAAAATTCGCGATGTCCTCTTGTTTCAGCATCTTCATCTTCGTAAAATGATCTAGGGGAGAATTTTCTACGGGAGTTGGATTTTTTCTTTTTAGTCTTTTCTTTCTCTTCTTCTCTAAATCTTCCGAAAATTTCGTAATAAGCTCTGTCTCTATATTCTGAAGTGATTTGTCGGATCGGGAATAATTTTGTATTTAAGATCTGAAAGAAATAATTTCTCAAGAATACGTCGGCTCCGTAATCTCCTGAAAAACCTTTTCTTTCTAAAAATTCGGTGATCCCATTATCCACTAATCTTTGTACATCGAATTTATCATCGAAGTATGAATCGAATGCATCTTCGAATTTTTTGGTAGAAGATATAAGTAAGAGTAGAAGTTCCTTATCCAAATCATGTCTTTCTAATTTGGAAAGAACGATCTCTTTCAAAAAGGCACGGAATTCGTCCAGATAAGCGTCGTCAAAATACACTCCGCCCTTTGCGAACTCGTAGGCAAGACCTTCGATTTTTAGGACCTTCTCCAATAATAAAATGAGAAGATCCGCGTTATCTTGGGTGAATCCTTGGGAACCTTTGGAAGAATATTCCCTTTCTCCCCGGAGAGTATATAGGAGTTTAAAATAATCCTCTCGTCGGATTTCTAAAATTTCGATCAATTTTTCGGAGGAAATGAACCACTCACAATCATTACTCCCGGACTGTAATTCGAAGATTACGTCCTCTAAGGATGATTTGACCTGATCGAAACTACGGGCGTTCAAAGCGAGAACCTATACTTAGACCCTCTGCCTGTACCTGAGTTTGTCTATTCATTTTCCCGATAAAAAAGATTTGATCCGGGCCGCATTAAACGAGATTTTTCCCACATGTTACCCCTTCTCGCGGTTTTCGGTTGTTTCACTCTTTATTTTTTAGGTTATAAGTTTTACTCCGGATTTTTATCCAAGTCCATCTTCCAACTCAAAGACACTGTGGGTGATACCCCGGCTCATAAGTTCAATGACGGTGTGGATTATCTTCCCACAAAGCCGGCAGTCCTATTCGGCCACCATTATGCTTCCATTGCGGGACTCGCTCCCATCCTAGGACCTGCGGTTGCAGTGATCTGGGGATGGTTGCCCGCAATGCTTTGGGTGGTCTTCGGAGGAATTTTTATCGGTTGTGTTCATGATTTCGGAGCAATTGTAGTTTCAGTCCGCAACCAAGGAAAATCAATCGGGCAAGTTGCTCAGGATCTTTTAGGACCAAGGGCGAGAAGTTTATTTCATGCGATCATTTTTTTCTTAGTCGCATTGGCAATGGGTGTGTTCGTGATCGTTCTTGCGGAAATGTTCTCCGCAGATCCTAAACTAAAGCAGGCTCCCGTAACTCCTCCTCCACAAATTGAACAAACGGTTACTACTCCGAGTATCAAAGATCATGTGCATCCTTCCGAAGTTAGAGTGGAAACTCCATCTTCTCCAATTAAACTCAGAAGCCATTTCCCGGAAGCGGTAATTCCTACTGCAGGGATCATGATCTTTGCGGTTTTAGTAGGATGGCTTCATTATAAAAAAGGAATGAAGCTTGGACCTCTTACCTTCGCATCCGTTGCCCTCACCTTAGTGGTCATGGTACTCGGAATGAATGAATCCATCCTAACCTGGACAGGTCTAAACGATGTAGATAACTCTCCAGGAGTTCCGATCTGGAAAATTATACTTCTTGCATATGCTTTTTTGGCTTCAGTTACACCGGTTTGGCTCCTTCTCCAAAGTAGGGACTATATCAATTCTTTCTTATTGTATCTGGGGATCATCGCAATCTATTTTGGTTTTGTAAAAGGAAGTATTTTCGGTGAGTTTTCCTCCTTTAATGCGGAAGCAATCCGAACTGAAAAAGTAGATATGGATATTATTCCATTCGTATTTATCACGATCGCTTGTGGTGCAGTTTCCGGCTTCCACGCTTTGGTAAGTTCCGGAACCACTGCAAAACAATTGGATAGAGAAATAGATGCAAGAGTGATCGGATACGGTGGAATGATCGGCGAATCTCTCTTAGGACTGACCTCGGTTGTTGCCTGCACGATCGGATTCGCATCTGCAGGAGAATGGTCTTCTTTCTATAAGTCCTGGTCTGGGATCCAGGGCCTCGCACCTTCGGTAGGAGCCTATATCTACGGAACAGGAAGATTTATCTCTCAGTTAGGATTCGATGAGGGTTTTGCACAAGGATTTATCGCACTTGTGGTAGTAAGTTTTGCCTTAACTTCCTTGGATTCCGCAACTAGATTATTGAGATATAATATAGAAGAGATCGCAGAAAGTTTTGGATCGGAGACGATCAAAAAAACTTTAGGGAATCGTTATGTTTCCAGTATTATCGCATGTGTAGCCATCGGATTTTTTGCATTCTTACAGATTGACCAAGGAGGCAAGAAGACAACCGCCGGGTTAGCGCTTTGGAAACTATTCGGCACCACAAACCAGCTACTTGCAGGACTTGCTTTGCTTGTAATCACAATCTATCTATTGTATTCTAAGAAAAAGACATGGATCAGCTTTATACCGATGGTTTTCGTTTTAGGGGCTACACTTTGGGCCATGGTGATTAACTTCTACGATTTCTTATTCTCCAAATCTCCGAGTTATTTGCTCGCGACTGTCGGAGGAATTTTGATTTTTCTAACTGTTTGGTTATTATTAGAAGCGATCCTAGCTTGGAGAAGGTTTTCTAAAGCATGAAATTTTGCAGCGTTTGCGGCTCTGAAGTAGTCCAAAAAATCCCGGAAGGAGACAGTCTCACAAGATATGTTTGTGAGAACTGCGGGACCATACATTACCAAAATCCAAAGGTAATCGTTGGGACTATTCCTATCTGGGAAGGGAAAATACTACTCTGCAAACGTGCTATAGAACCCAGAAAAGGATACTGGACCCTACCCGCTGGATTTTTAGAAAATAGAGAAACTGTGGAAGAAGGTGCTACTAGGGAAACATCGGAAGAAGCGAACGCCAAGATAAATATAGTTCGACTTCATTCCGTATATAGCATTCCTCATATCAGCCAAGTTTATATGTTCTTTCTCGCGGACCTGATAGATGGAATTTTTTCAGAAAGTCCAGAATCGGAAGAAGTGAAACTATTTACTCCAGAAGAGATCCCTTGGGAAGAGATTGCATTTGCGTCGGTCACATTTGCATTAAAACGTTATACCGAAAAGACTGAGACTCCACATACTGGCACTCATTTGGGGTCCATTCGCAATAGAAAACTAGAGGATAAAACATAAGTGCATTTTTTCTCGGAAGGAATTTCCTAGTAGCATGTTCGGAAAAATTTTTCCTTTTTTAGGTCTTCTGGGAATTCTGTATTCCTCTTCGGTTTCTGCAAATTCACTCATCAGTACAGAATCCGGCTCCTTCTCTCCGAACTGGGATGGAGTTTCCGACATTCTCCGATTCAAGATACAAACTTCTTCTTTGCCAAAACTCCAAGATTGGGAACTAACGATCAGAAGTGCCTCAGGAGAAACCGTACGAAAATTCGAAGCGGGCAAGATCAGAAAAAAAGGATTCACACTTTTTTCAGACGAGAACGAATTCGCTCCGGAAGATATTTATCTACCACCAATTCTAGAATGGGATGGAGAGAATGAAAATGGAATTCCAGTTGGAGATGGATATTATACCTATCAGTTATTTTTACTTACAGCGAACAAAGAAAGGATACTTTCAGAAGAGTCCACATTCTACTTGGATGCAAGACCTCCTAAAGCAGAAGCAAATTGTAAGACCAAATTATTATTAAGTGAAGATAGAAACTTATCCAAGATCATCATACAACAGAAAACGTCAGGAGAATCCGCGGATATTTTCATCGGAGAATTTTTAGATTCCGAAGGCAGATCCTTAAAAGCATATACTTGGAGAACTAGAGAAGTTCCCTTCCAACTCGTATGGGACGGAACAGATTCTAATGGAAAACCTGTACCCCCAGGTCTTTATACATACAAACTCACAGGAAGAGATCCGGCAGGAAACGAATCCATTGATAAGATTGAGAACCTTACAATCAAAAATGAATCTTCCGGAGTGGATCTAAACGTAGAAGGAGATTTATTCCCCTCCGATCCGACCAATCCCTTAAATCGTATTAAATTTAACTCATACGTTTCTTCTAAATTGAAATCGGATTCTTATGAATTGGAAATTTTTAAAAACGAAGTAAAAGACGATAACCTAGTCTTCTCCCAAAAATCCTTAGGGGAACCTCCTGCAGAACTGATATGGGAGCCCAAAAATAAGGAAAACAAACATTTAGGTCCGGGAATATATCTATATCGTCTAACGGTATACAATAGATATGATAAACATATAAGTGTTCCTAAAAAATTCCAACTTTCCGACCAGAAGCCGAAATTCTCTTACGATGTTTCTCCTAATGGATTTACACCGGACGGAGATTGGCAAAAAGATCTAGTCGAGATCCGTCTAAGATCTAAAGGACTTCCAATCGTATCCTGGAAGATCAATATTATGGAATCTTATTACGATGGAGAAAAGCCGGAAGAGAGAATCGTTCGAAGCTGGAATGGAACAGGAAACGGTCCCGACAAATTGATCTGGTACGGATTAGACGATCAGGGAAGAAGAATAGGATCTTTGGCAGACCTGCGATTTGTTCTCTTTTATAAAGACGTATTCGGCGGAGAGGAAGAATTAGAATTAGGAGATATTAAAACTGATATCCTAGTCGTAAAAGAAAAAGAAGGATTCAGATTCTCCGTCCCAAATCGTATCTATGAAGACAAATGGTGGACATTACCTTCTAAACTAAAATCGGTCTTAAACAAATTCCCCGGGTACAAAGCAGAGTTGCAGATCCACACATCTCATAGAGGAGATGACGAGTACAATCTAAGAGCTTCCGAAGAAAAAGCGAAGAAGGTATTCCAATCCTTATTCGGGAAAGATTATGAATTTGGAAGATATAGATACAGAGGCTACGGTGAAACGTTACCATTGATCTCAGGAAACGGAGCTTACGAAGTGGACCGAAACGAAAGAGTGGACTTCTTCTTAAGTGTAGGAAAATAAAATGTGTACTTCTTTAATCTATAGAGATCCAGACAAAGGAATACTTGGAGTCGGATTTAACAGAGACGAATCCGTGAAGAGGAAACCTTCTCTTTTTCCTCAACTACTAGAATCCAATTCCGGAAAAGCGATAGCCCCAATCGATGGAGAAGCAGGGGGAACTTGGATCGGAGTCAACCAAGCCGGCGAAATTATCTGTCTAGTAAACTACTACGAAGCCACCTTAAAATTACTGCGTAACCCTGTAAGTAGAGGGTTGCTGGTTCGTTCTATACTTTTAGGAGAAAGAACTCCAGAGTCTTATACGGACTCCGAACTAGAAAAATATTATCCATTCAAGTTATTCAAGGTAAGTAAAGAGAAGACCGAAATTTTTATCTGGGACGGTAAAACTTACCAAACCGAAACAGACTCAGAAACATTTGCAGTTTTCGGAAGTTCTTTCACACAAGGACCTAAGGCCCAAGTCGCGAGAAAAGAAACCTTCGATTCGAATTTTCGTCCTTCTTCCCTTCCGGATGCCTCAGGCTTTGCAAATATAGCTAAGTCATTCTTATCTTCTCATCTACCGGAACAAGGCGCTCTATCGCCTTGTATGCATAGAAGAGACGCGCATTCAGTTTCAAGAACAGTAATTGTTTTGGACGGTGCTTCCGTGTATTTGTCCTATAAGAATTCTCAGCCTTGCGAAGAAGGACCTGAAGAAGATTACAATTTCACTTTGACTGAATTTCGAACTTCTGCATGATTGTCGTATGGCGGGCACTAATTCCCTTTTCGACGACAAATACGAATACCGGGACCCTTCTCAACAGAAGAGGAAGAACGCTCGCGTCAAAATCACCATCGACGGTGATTTTATAGTTAAAGGAAAGACCCAAAGATTTCCGGTATTCATCGTTGATATAGGAACAGGAGGAGCAGGCTTAGAGACCCGCACTTCCGTTTTCGAAGGAGACCGGATCATCCTATTCGGAAATATCAACGGCAAAAATATGGAACTTGAGTCAGAAGTGATCCGAGTCTCCGGGAAAAAGGCCAACGTAATCTTCATCAGCCTTTCAGAGGAAGACAAAGATCTCATCCAAGACCTGATCCACAAAAAGTTCTTCGACAAAGACAAAAAACCTCTATCTTAAGTTTGTTTGGCCGCCTCTTCGCTTCGCGAAGACCGGGCTGCTACGGGTTCGCTCCGCTCATCCCTCGCGAACGACCCAAGTGATAGAGGGCACACAGTTCGTTCACTCGGGACAAGCCCTTCGCATCCCTTGCGGGTCCAGATTTTACTTTACAAAAGTGAGCAAATGCTCACATTTTATCACATTATTTCTCAACGGCTCGGCTAAATATGAACTATAAGAATAAGGTAATCTTAATCACCGGCGCATCCTCCGGAATAGGCAGGGCAACCGCATTGGCCTTAGCCAAATTCCAAAACAAAATCATACTAACTGCAAGAAGAGAAAGTCTTTTAGAACAAGTCTCTCAAGAGATCATAAAACAAGGAAGCGAATGTATCACTTACGTAGGAGACGGAAGGGATGAAGCTCATGCGGAATTTGTAGTCCAAGAGATCGTAAAAAAATTCGGAAAAATCGATATAGCATTACTCAATATAGGAATCGGTCCTCCTTCAAATACATTAACCGCCAGTGCTAAGACTATTCTGGACTGTATGAATATAAATTATGGTTCTTTAATTAACTTTTATGTACCTCTTATTCGCCAAATGAAAAAACAGAAAGATACATGTATGATCTCTCATATGAATTCTTTAGCGACTTATTTCGGGATACCTATGCAGGGAGATTATACAGCCTCTAAAGGAGCGGCACGTTTATTTTTAGAAACTGCCAGAATGGAGTTGGAACATTTCGGCATTAAACATATTAGAATCCAAACTTTACATCCCGGTTTTGTAGACACAGAAGCGGTAAAAAACGACGGAATACCTGCCCCCAATCAAATCAGCGAAGAAGAAGCGGCTTCTTTTATTCTAAAAGGTTTTCGAAAAGAATGGAAAGAAAATCGTTTTCCGTTTGGAACTTCGTTTGCTACTCGAATCGGAAGGATAGTACCTCTTTGGTTAAGAACTAAGATCCTTTTGGCGGAAACCCCTAAAAATTTTTGATCCGATTTTTACTACCCAAATAAGGCTGTCCCTCCTAAACCACGTTCATCATAAAGATACAGGATGAAAAAAATCACCAAGGCAGTCTGGATACTTTCCTTCATCAGTTTTTTTACTGACGTATCCAGCGAGATGTTGTATCCGATCATGCCTCTTTATTTAAAGAGTATAGGATTCTCCATAGTTCTAATCGGAGTCTTGGAGGGATTTGCAGAAGCGATCGCCGGGCTTAGCAAAGGTTATTTTGGAAAACTTTCTGACCAAAGCGGAAGACGTGTTCCTTTCGTTCAGTTCGGATATTTATTAAGTGCAGTTTCCAAACCAATTATGGGATTTTTTGCCTTTCCGCTTTGGATCTTTTTGTCCAGGACCCTGGATCGATTAGGCAAAGGAATCAGGACAGGGGCAAGAGACGCATTACTTTCTGACGAGGCAACACCGGAGACCAAAGGTACAGTGTTTGGATTCCACCGCTCCATGGATACTTTAGGAGCAGTAATCGGACCTACATTTGCTTTAATATTCTTATATTTCTATCCGGAGAATTATTCTGCTCTATTTTTTATAGCAGCAATACCCGGGCTCTCTGCATTTTTGATCTCAGGTCTTCTCAAAGAAAAAAATAAAGAAAAACAGTCTTCACAAGAAAAACCGAATATTATCTCTCATTTTATTTATTGGAAGAATGCTCCGATTTCTTATAAAAAAATAGTGATCGGTCTTTTAATCTTTGGATTGATCAATAGTTCCGATATTTTTCTTCTTTTAATGGCAAAAGCCAAAGGTCTAGAGGATTCTCAAGTAATCGGAATATACATTTTCTATAATTTAGTTTATGCCTTGTTTTCTCTTCCTGCAGGTATCTTAGCGGATAAAATCGGGCTAAAACCCACTTTGGTCTTCGGCTTATTTATATTTGCCTTTGTATACGGGGGAATGGTATTCGCAGAAGACAGGATCCATTTTTATTCCTTATTCTTTTTATACGGAATTTATGCCGCAAGTACCGAAGGGATCTCTAAAGCATTGATCACTAATATCATACCTAAAACCGATTCGGCGTCTGCCATCGGAACATTTGCCGGATTGAACAGTATCGCCGCTTTAATTGCGAGTAATCTAGGTGGATTGATTTGGTTTTATTCAGGGTCTAAGAGTATGTTTGCCGTTTCCGCTTTAATATCTGTCATCGTTGCTTTCTATTTTATACGTTTTTCTATTAGAAAGTCAGAATGATCAGAAGGTTCTTATTACCCTTCTAACTCTTCTAAAATAGGACAGTCGGGTCTATGATCTCCATGACAATGTTTTGCTAAATGAGTGAGAGTATCGCACATGGATTGTAATTCCAAAATTTTAGCCTGCATCTCTTTTACATGAGTCATAGCGAGAGATTTGACTTGAGCACTTGCTCTGGATTTATTCTTCCAGAGTCCTAATAATTGTTTGATTTCGGGTAAAGAGAACCCCAGACCTCTGGCTCTTTTGATAAATCTCAATGTATGTATATCCTTTTCTGAATATAATCTATACCCGGATTCTGCCCGAATGGGTTTGGACACTAATCCGATAGATTCGTAATGGCGGACCAATTTTGGATTCACTCCGGATAATTTGGCGACTTCTCCGATATTCATAAAATCATAACCTTCTAACTATTAGAAGGTTTGAAAAAACACTTTTTTATGAAAAAGAGGATTTTTTTCGGATTTGGGCCTTGACCTTCCCACTATTGGAAGGTTGACAATTGGATTATAGATCAAGGAGAAATAAAATGTACGAAATCAAACTATCCGGAATGACCTGCGATCATTGTGTAAGGACAGTCTCAAAAACAATCCAATCCTTCGATGCAGAAACGAAACCCATAGTGGACCTAAACTCACAGACTGCACGTTTCGAAACCAAAAAGGATATTTCCTCTCTTCCTAAAATGTTAGAAGAAGAAGGTTACCCTGTGGTTTCCATCAACCAGGAGTAAACAGATGAGCACAGAAATTAGAGAAGATATCACAAGCTTCTCCCCAGAAGGAAAAACATCCGAGATCACTTTAGATCTTTTCGGAATGACCTGTGCCAACTGTGCAAGAAGAATTGAAACAGGTTTGAACAAGGTCCAGGGAGTGGAAGAGGCTCGGGTCAATTTCGGAAGAGAGACCGCATTCGTAAGATTTAAGGACTATATCGAACCTTCGCAATTATTTTCTAAAGTAGAATCCTTAGGTTATTCTGCTAAAGAACATTCTGAAAACAATTATAAAGAAACGGAAGAACTACATCGAAAAGAAAGATCAAAATTAAGATCCAGATTTTTTATCTCTCTTTTATTTGCGTCCCCACTATTTTATTCCATGGTTTCCCATTTTTCGTTTTTGGAATTCTTACCGAATCCAAAAGCACTTATGCATCCTTGGGTACAATTCCTATTAGCATTTCCAGTCCAATTTTGGATCGGATTCCCATTCTATAAAAGTGCTTTCAGAGCCATCAAGAATGGGAGCGCAAACATGGACGTATTGGTTTCCTTAGGAACATCTGCTGCATTCGGTTATAGCTTTATACTTTCTCTCTTACAAGGAATCCAGCAAGGGGACCTATTCTTCTCTTCTTTATGGGAAGAAGGCACACATCTACATTCTCTTCCTCCGTTATACTACGAAACATCCGCAGTACTACTTTGTTTTATACTCGCAGGAAAATGGATGGAAGCAGAGGCTAAAGGAAAAAGTTCTTCTGCAATCCAAACCTTACTAGAATTAAAACCAGAAATAGCTCGTATTAAAAAAGAAGAATTTTGGTCAGAGATCCCAACAGAATACGTAAAAAAAGGGGATATCCTACAAGTTAGACCCGGAGAAAAATTTCCGGTAGACGGAGTCGTAACAGAGGGTTTTAGCTCCGTGGACGAATCCATGTTAACAGGCGAAAGCCTTCCCCTCGACAAAAAGAAAAACAGTCAAGTATTCGGAGGAACAGTCAACGGAAACGGAAATCTGATCGTCCAAGCCACCTCAGTCGGTTCTGAAACTGTACTCGCATCCATTATCAAAACCGTCGAAGAAGCACAAAGTTCCAAGGCTCCGATACAGAAAATCGCAGATAAAATTTCTGCAGTATTCGTTCCGGCAGTGATCCTGATCTCTTTGTTTAATTTTTTATTATGGTTCTTCTTTTTAGAAGTTGGAGAACTAGGGCCTGCTTTGGAAAAATCAATTGCTATCCTAGTAATTGCCTGTCCTTGCGCTTTAGGTCTTGCAACTCCGATCTCAATTTTAGTCGGAACGGGAAAGGCCGCAAGCCTTGGGATCTTATTCAGAAATTCAGAAGTTCTAGAAACCACCGCTTCCTTAGATCTGATCGCATTCGATAAAACAGGGACAATCACCGAGGGAAATCCTTCGGTGACAGACTATAAGTTCGTCGGAGAAGAGTCGGATCTACTTACTTCTTCCGCATCTGCAGAGTCTGCATCTTCTCACCCTTTGGGAAAGGCGATCGTTTCATTCGTGAAATCAAAAGATCTTTCTATCCTTACTCCTGAAAATTTGCAAACTGTTCCCGGACTCGGGATCACCGCAAAGGTAAACAAAAACAAAATTAAGATTGGGAAACTGGAATTTTTCGACCAGAAGGAAAATTTTCCCAAAGATTTATTAGATATTTCTAATTCTTGGGAGAAAGAAGGTAAAACTGTAGTTTGGGCCAAAGCAGATAGTGAAAAAAATGTCAATTCTACTGATGACCGCGTGATAAATGACGCGACCGGCTCTACTGAGGATTCTATCGGTTCCGCTATTGACGCCGCTGTTGGAACTCCCACATGGATCATTTTTGCAATAGAAGATACAATTCGTCAAAATGCAAAATCCGCCTTAGAAAAATTGGATTCTCTTGGGATCGAAACCTTATTGCTAACCGGAGATCATTCATCTGTAGCTGAGAATATTTCCTCAAAAGTAGGAATCAAGAATGTACATGCTTCCCTTCTTCCCAAAGATAAAGCGGAGATACTTTCCGGTCTACAATCCGATGGCAAAACCGTAGGAATGACTGGCGACGGCATCAACGATTCACCTGCATTAGCAAAAGCGGATGTAGGATTTGCAATGGGTACTGGAACAGGAGTCGCAATCGAGACTGCAGGAGTTGTTTTAGTCAAAGGAGATCTGGAAAAAATTGCAGAAGCAATCCTGATCGCAAAAGCCACCACCGGAAATATCCGACAAAATTTTTTCTGGGCATTAGCCTATAATACTCTCGGGATCCCGATCGCAGCGGCCGGACTTTTGGCTCCTTGGATCGCAGGTGCTATGATGGCTTTCAGTTCCGTTTCCGTGGTCTTAAATGCTCTCCGACTTAAAAAAAGGACATAAGACAAAAAATCGTTCAGTAAAATTTATCTTGTAACGGGGTTCAATTTGGACCCCTCCTATTTCCGAAAATCCTTATATGGGATCGAAAAGAAATTTTACATATTTCATTCTTCTTTTCGCATTTCTAATTCTTCCTTTTGGACAAACAAAGGCAGACTTGGATAGCAACAGAGCCACTGCATTAGTCCGAGTAGAAAGAGGATTAAAACAAAACGAATTTCATCTAAAAGCAATCAACAGCACTATCTCGAATTATGGAACAGAAGAAGATAAGGCATTATTCCGTAGGTGCCTACAACATCATATCGAGACGTTCACTCTGTATTTACAATTCGATCTCGGACACTCTTACGATGAGATGCGCCAAACCCAAAGATTATTAGTGATATTATATTCGAAGGCTGTGGAAGCTTCCGCATCCAATGTGAGAAGAGAATTAGATTTTTTATCCAAGTATGCACTCAGAACAAAAGATGCAGAAGCAAGACATCATTTGGAAATGGGTTACAGAGAATATGGAGCCTCCAATCAAAAAAAGATCATAGCAGATAATACAAGACCTTATTTGCCTGGGATTAAAACCCAATACTTGTACGAGGCTTTGAAATTATTAAAACAATCCAGAGAATACGTCATTCTTCTTTCCTTAAAATTCCTTTCCGATTTTGAACCGGATCTGCAAACCACGGAATTCGAAGAGATTTATAACGAGATCAACCGGGCGATGTTCAGTAAAGCGGACTATTATAATCGGATCCATTTCGATAATCATTTTCATATTTTCAATTCTCCAAATCTGTACGAAGCGACCTGGGAAAATCCAGGCCTCCAAGAATTGGAAAAAGCTTTGGGAGATATCGATCCCGCCAGCGATCGGGCAAGAAGAATGGCAAAACGCTCCGTTATTCCCTAAAAATTCAGGAAATTTCTTTCGACCCCCGTAAAACCAGGATTGACAGAGTATCCTCCCGAAGTTATCACCTTTCTTTGTGTCGGAACTAAGTTGTCCTAATTGCGGAGCCCCCGTACCTATCATCAATAAAGCTTCCGTTTACGCGGTTTGCTCCAGTTGTAAAACCCTCTCCCTTAAGAAAGATGTGAATTTGGAAAAGATCGGCACCGGGGGTGAACTCGCGGACGATCATTCCATTATACAACTCGGAACTCTGGGAAATTATAAGGGCACACCATTTCGTGTGATCGGAAGGATCCAACTCAAATTCGAATTAGGTTTCTGGAACGAATGGCATCTCATGGAAGGAGATGGTAGTTCCGCCTGGCTGGGAGAAGCACAAGGTTCTTATTATTATACAAAACTAAATGTTGGAATTCCTACAGACAAGATCCCAACCTTAGAAGGGGACGATGACCCCATCGTAATCGGCTCAGGGCGAAGAGAAAGGATCACTCCTGGAGACAGCTTTTACTTAGGAGAGAACTGGACCCTAAAAGAGATCATGAAAGCGGTTTGTGTAGGTGGAGAAGGTGAACTTCCCATAGGATTCGAAACCGGATATGAAGCCGTCTTATTAGATTTAGCAAGCGAAGACGGATTATTCGGGACCTTGGACTATTCGGAATCCCCTGCATTATTATTTTCCGGAAATTTTGCTCCATTAGAAGAATTGAATCTAACCGGGCTTAGACAAGAAGAAGTCGCATACAACCAAACACAACTTCCTGCAAAGTCCATAGAATGTAAAGGTTGTGGAGCCTCTCTCAATCAATTCAGCCCTGACTTCTCAAAATCCTTAGCCTGCGAATATTGCGGTTCCGTAATGGACACTGAAAGTGATGATCTGAAAATCATCGCCAAATTCGATCAGGTTTCCAAAGACAATGTTCTTCTCCCTTTAGGAACTCCGATTAAATTACCTGATTTTCCTGAATCCAAGGTAATTGGAGTATTACGAAAATCGACTGAGGTGGATGACGAAACTTACACCTGGACTGATTATCTTCTACGATACAAAGGCGGATACGCTTGGTTGAATGAGAATGGAGACAACTGGACCTATTTTGAACCTCTTCCAGGCGTTCCTAAATGGGCTCCAGGACTAAAACGTGTCTTCCAAAAAAGATCTTATAAATGGTTCGCTAATGCTGATTCCAATACGGACTTTGCTTTGGGAGAATTTTACTGGAAAGTTTCGGCAGGAGAGAAGGCACAGATTGAGGATTTTATCTCTCCACCTTATATGATCTCTTCCGAAAGAACGGATAATGAACTTTTCTGGTCCAAAGGGACTTTTATCTCTTTCGAGACAATGAAGTCCTCTGTCCCTCTGGATACCGCTTCTAAATTAAGAAAACCTGAAATAGTCGGAGTATGTGAGCCGAATCCATTCAAGATCAGATTGAAACGAAATCTCTGGGTAGCATCCGCTCTCACAGCCGTATTTCTTGCGTTCCAAGTGTACGGATGTATCAAGGCTAAAAATCAAATAGTCTATCAGGGAAAATTCAAATACGTCCAAACCTCCATGCCGAATTCGGAAATTGGCAGCGCTAATTTTAGGGATAATTCTTTCGTAACGGACGTATTCGAACTAAAGGGAGAAGCAAGCGAGAATGTGGAGATCCAGATCGAAGCTCCCGAATTAGACAATAAGTATCTATTCTTCTCCGCTGTCCTGATCAATGAGGATACGGATACAGCTTACGATACTTCTATCGAAACCAGTTATTATCATGGGGTTGACGACGGAGAATCTTGGTCCGAAGGTTCCAAATCGGATTCTAAATCTTTAGCTGAGATCCCTCCGGGAAGATATTATCTTAGATTGGAAAGCCAATCCGATTTCCCTGTAGGTTGGGGCTCCGATTATAATGTAAAGGTAATCAGAGACGTGATGAGCCCTGCTCCATTCTTCTTATTCGGTATCTTTTTATGGCTTCCTTTGATCTATACTTTTTTCAGAAGTTACTCTTTCGAATCCAAAAGA
Organism: Leptospira neocaledonica; assembly: GCF_002812205.1. NCBI lineage: Bacteria > Pseudomonadati > Spirochaetota > Leptospiria > Leptospirales > Leptospiraceae > Leptospira > Leptospira neocaledonica. Next base: position 385,621 of record NZ_NPEA01000002.1, on the reverse strand, counting down.
GTTTAAGGATTTATTATGTGGAATTTTTTAAAAGGTCTTGTTTATCCTTTCTTCGCAGCCTCATTAGGACTTGGATTTTTTTCGGAATACACTAAAGGTGGAGCCTCCACCGATTTTGAAGAAGTGAATCAGGTTCCTAAAACTGTCAGACAAAATCCAGGGATCTACCGTTCTCACTACGCTTGGTTCACCAGAAATTTCCCGGGGGGAAAATAAACTGCAGAGAGCCCTATTAATCTCCGTTTTAATCCTTTCTTCCTGCGGTTTAGTCTACGAACTATTAGCAGGCACTGTTGCCAGTTATCTTCTCGGAGAAACAGTCACTCAATTCTCTTTAGTCATAGGTGTTTATCTATTCTCCATGGGTATTGGTAGCTGGCTTTCCAGATACTTAATAGAAGATCTAATCCCTAAGTTTTTGGATGTGGAACTCGCCTTAGGTTTATTAGGCGGGTTCAGTGCGGCAATTTTGTTCTTAAGTTTTGGACAAACTAGAATTTTTCAGATCCCGCTCTTTACTATCGTTGTCGCAGTCGGAACACTGGTAGGGATGGAAATTCCTCTCCTTCTCCGCATCCTAAAAAACAAATTAGGATTTCGCGATATGGTTTCTAAAGTACTCAGTTTGGATTACGCTGGGGCGCTTTTAGCTTCTTTGGCGTTCCCAATATTCTTCGCTCCTAAACTAGGAATGGTGAGGACTTCTTTCTTTTTCGGGTTATTGAATGCAGGAACTGCTTTATGGGGGACGTTTGTTCTTCCTATATCCGAAAAACATAAAAACCTACTAAGGGCAAAATCCGCTCTTGTATTGACCCTATTAGGATTAGGATTCGCATTCTCTGAAATGATCACCTATTACAGTGAAGAAAATCTATTTTCGGACGAGATCATTTATTCCAAACAAACTAATTTCCAAAAGATCATAGTCACTAGATACAAAAGTGAACTCAGACTTTTTTTGAACGGGCATTTACAATTCAGTTCCAGAGACGAATATAGATACCACGAAACATTAGCACATCCGGCCCTTCTCTCTCACCCAAACCCAAAAAGAGTATTGGTCTTAGGAGGAGGAGACGGACTCGCAGTGAGAGAGATCTTAAAACATCCAGGTGTAGAATCTATTACATTGGTGGATCTAGATCCCGAGATGACACGTATCTTTTCAGAACAACCAATTCTCACGGAGATAAACGGATCCAGTTTAAAAAATCCTAAAGTAACAGTACAAAACGCGGATGCTTTTTTATGGTTAGAAGAGTCTAGTTCGGTATTCGACGTGGTACTGATAGATTTTCCCGACCCAAGCAACTTCTCCATTGGAAAATTGTACAGCACAGCATTTTATAGAAGTTTAAAACGAAGACTAAACGAATTTTCAGTCGTGGAGATACAGTCCACCTCTCCTCTATTTGCCAGAATGTCTTTCTGGTGCGTAGAAGCCACTCTTAAGGAATCAGGATTTAATACCAGAGCATTGCACGTATATGTTCCTTCTTTCGGAGAATGGGGATTTGTTTTAGGAAGTGTGGGAAAACTCGGAGGATATAGAAAAGAACTCCCGGCAGGATTAAAATTCCTGAATGAAACGGAACTCAAATCCATTTCGGAATTTCCCCAAGATATGTCCAGAGTACCCACGGAACCCAACCGATTGGATAACCAAAGTCTTGTACGTTATTACGACCAAGAATGGAATCGTATCTTAGATTAAAAAGATCCGAACTTCTTCTCTTTCATAGGTTCCCAAAATTTCAAAACGGTATAGATTTTTAGAAACTAGGATTCTTTCTTAAAAAATGGAAATAACTTCCCTAAACTTATAAAGGCTTAAAAATTGAGGAAAAGAGGACTTTCTCAGATGAACCGTAAACTTAAAAATATTTGTATCGTTTTATTATTCTTATTCGGTGTTTCCGCTTCCTATGCACAATCCGGAACCACAGAAACCACGTTACACGATTTTATGGAAGATTATACCAAACCGGCTTCCAAAAAGGCTAAAAAAGGAGACAAGGCAGCGCTCGAAAGGATCTTAAAAGAAGTTCCGAACTGGGCTTTAGACGATCAAAAAGTAAAATGGAAAGAGATCGCCGACACAGCACTTGCTTCAGGCGATCTGGAATCTTCCTGCAAAAACTGTCATAAAGAATACAAAAAGGAATATAAGAAGAATTACAGAAAACGTCCGATCCAAGTTTCCAACGAGCTAATTAGCTTTTTGAAAAACTCGAAGTAATTTCCTTTTTAAAACTTTCATCGGGGATCGGCAAATAATCTAAGACGAGAAAGGTCAAATCATCTTCGAAATGTTTTCTGTTCCCCGTAAAACTTCTTACAGTAGCAAACAAATCCTCGGCTAGTTTTTCTCCCGTGGATTGCATATGTTCACTTAACAATTTATAATATCTTTGGAATCCGAAAATTTCGCCGTTCTTACTTCTTGCTTCTGTGATCCCATCCGTATAAATGATTAAACGATCTCCAGGTTTCATCTGAAATTCGATCACGGAATTTTTCAGATTCGGATCCATTCCCATGATCCAACCAGGTAAAAATATCTCCTTGGTTTCTCCTGATTCCTTGTCTATTGCAACAATAGGAGGATGTCCTGCATTGGAATAAGTCACCTTTCCATTCGCAGGATCGATTAGAAGATATGCCGCGGTGATAAAATGTTTTCCGTACTTACCGCTCAAGGATCTATTAATACTTCTCAAAACTTCTGCCGGATCTTCATTCTTTCTGGATTCAATGGAGAAGGCCAATTTCACCATGGAAGAAATGATCGCTGCAGGAACACCATGACCGGAAACATCCGATAAAAAAATCCCCAACTTGCCGGATTCCAAATGTTGAAAATCGTAGAAGTCTCCTCCGACCGAACTTGCAAATTCACTTCGTACGGAAAGTTTGAGATTTTTTACTTCAGGTAAACGATCCGGAAGAATGGACTCTTGCAGTTCCCTTGCGATCTTCAGCTCTTGCTCGATCTCGGTTAACTTCAATTGGCTTTCGTAATTTTCAAGTCTAGCCTGTAGAGAATCCTTCTCCAATGTTTTGATACGATCCGCCAAGGCGAATGAAAGAAGTGTCATCTCCACCAAGGAACCGAATTGTGCGGACCAATGAGTAAGTTCCGTATCTTGGATGATGGACAAATTCCTAAGAGCAGTGATTAAAACGAAAAGGATCAGAACGGACCAAGCTAAGAGGAAATAACGTGCAGGACGATATCCTCTTCTCAATCGGATCGCAGCAGAATAGATCACTAAAACTGCGGCAAGGAAAGGATACCAGGAAACGGCCCAGATCATAAGCCCATAAATGCTGGAAAATAAAGAGGCAATAAACCCTAAGACCGCAATCCCGGACAATATTAAGAAAGCATAATTCTTCCAGCCTGTCTCTCTTTCCATATGTAAGAAGGACCGCGTAAATAAAAGCGAGAATGCTACCGACAAAAACGCAAAACCGGTCAAATAATCGTTCCAAGAAGTAGCAGGAGCCGGGATCAGATATTGTGCCCCCACTCCCGTTACCGACATCTGCCAAAGTCCATAAAACAATAGATACAGAACATAGAAGAAATAACTGGAGTCCTTCACCACAAAAGCAAGAAATCCGTTATACACCAACATGATCCCAATCGCCCCAAAGAAGATCCCTAAGAACAAATTTTCCATTTGGATATGAGCGGCGAATTCCTTGGGGGCCCAGGCTTGAAAATTCAAGACCAAGGATCTTCTGGTAGAAGCATGAATTAAAAATTCTTCCTGTTTGTTGGGAGGAGTTTCAATAAGGAATGCTGGTTGGATATACGACATCCTCAGATCTCTGGAAAGTTCGGACCAAGCCCATCCCCCCGGTCCCCATACTCTTTTGTAGACAATGAGATTTTCCATCCCAGGGTTATTCAGAACCAAATACCAGGAGATTGTTCCTTCTTTAGGCGGAGCTTGGATCTTGAACTTTATCAAAAACTGATCGTCGGTAAAACTGAAAGAAAGACTGTCCTTCTCAACTTTCGTCCAGTCGCCTGTTTCTAAGTCGGTAGGAGTTTTAACTTCTCCCGGACGGATCTTTCTGATAGAAGTAAATTTATTTATAGGAGTTCCGGACATAGAACCGGAGATCGGAAAAACGGGAACATCTTCCTGAGAATATAGAGAACCTATACTCAGGATGAGGATCAGCAGAATGAAGCTGATATTCCGAATTTTCCGGAAAATATTCACCAAAAATCTCCCTAACCGAGGAGACTTTTTGCCCCGGCCAATTTACAAATATAATGAAAATGTTCTTCGCTAACCGGTTGGATCGAAAGTCTACCACCTGGCTGCAAAAGGACCATTCCTTTTAGTTGCCCGTGGGATCTTAATTCTTCTAGCGAAATTGGGCGAGAAAATTTTTCCTTAAATTTCACATCTACCATGAACCAGGTCGGTTTTTGTGGATCACTTTTTGGATCATAATACTTATGTTTCTTATCGAAAGCAAAATGATCCGGATATCCCTCTTTGACTACTTCCGCAAGTCCTGCCACATGAGGAGGTTTACAACTACTATGGTAGAATAGGATGAGATCCTTTTTTTTGATCTCATCCCTTAGGTAATTTCTCGCTCCATAACCTCTGACTCCCTCCCAAGGCGCTGTTTTGCCGGGAGAAGAAGCCAAAGTATCAATGGAAAAAACGTCGGGCTCGGTTTTAAAAAGCCAATATTTCATTCAATGCCGGTAGAATATGCGGGTTTGCTCGGAATTTCTCCCGCCTTCTCCTTTTTGTTAGAACGTTCCGTTTTCTTTTTAGTTTCTTCGTGAGCAGGATGAACAATTGCCATCAACTCATCGTGAGCCACTGTTTCTTTTGCAAGAAGCGCTTTTGCAAGATTTTCGAACTTGGTGGAGTTTTTACGAACTAGTTCCCGGCCTTTGTCGAGGCAGGTCTGCACTATATTGCGGATTTCCTTGTCGATCATGGCTGCAAATTCTTCGCTATAAGCCTTATTACTTTGGCCCATGTCCCTTCCTAAGAAAGGACTTTCGTGGCCGCTGCCATAATTGATTGTGCCCAGTTTTTCCGACATTCCCCAATCACAGACCATTCTTCTTGCGATATTGGTAGCTTGTTGGATATCGTTGCTGGAACCGGTAGAAGTCATTTTGAATTTGTATTCTTCTGCGATGAACCCGCCCATACAAACTACGATCTGATCCAACCAGTATGCTTTTGTATGAATATGTTTGTCTTCTGTAGGAAGAGATTGTGTAAGACCTAATGCCCTTCCCCTTGGAATAATGGTCACCTTGTGAACAGGTTCCGTATAAGCCAGAAGTGTTCCTAAGATTGCGTGACCTGCTTCGTGATATGCAATCACCTCTTTTTCCTTTTCGGAAATGAAGAAGGATCTGCGCTCAGGGCCCATCATCACTTTGTCACGAGCTTCTTCTAATTCTTCTTGGGTTACACGTTTTTTATTCTTACGTGCTGCAAGTAGAGCTGCCTCATTGATCAGGTTAGAAAGATCTGCACCTGTAAATCCAGGGGTTCCTCTTGCGATAGAATTCAAAGAGATATCACTGGTTAAAGGAACTTTTCTGGAGTGAACTTTTAGGATCTGTTCTCTACCGTTCAGATCCGGAAGATCCACGATGACTTGTCTATCAAAACGTCCCGGTCTGAGTAACGCAGGATCTAAAACGTCAGCGCGGTTGGTAGCTGCCATTACGATCACACCTTCGTTCTTCTCGAATCCGTCCATCTCAACGAGCATTTGGTTTAGGGTCTGTTCTCTTTCGTCATGACCACCGCCCCATCCGGCTCCTCTCAATCTTCCCACTGCATCGATCTCATCTATAAAGATGATACATGGAGAATTTTTCTTACCTTGTTCGAATAGATCTCGAACACGAGAAGCTCCCACACCTACGAACATTTCAACGAAGTCGGAACCGGAAATACTGAAGAATGGTACTCCAGCTTCTCCTGCAACTGCTCTTGCGAGAAGAGTTTTACCTGTTCCGGGAGGACCCACCAAAAGAACTCCGGTTGGGATTCTTGCACCCATAGCTTGGAACTTTTTAGGGTCTTTTAAAAATTCTATAATTTCGACCAATTCGGTTTTGGCTTCTTCGCAACCTGCAACGTCTGCGAAACTTACCTTAACCTTAGGATCCACAGTCATCTTAGCTTTGGATTTTCCGAAAGAAAAAGCCTTATTACCGGTAGACTGGACTTGGCGCATAATGAAAAAGTAAAATACGAAAATACCGATCACCGCGATGAGAAGGAATGAACTTAACATTCCGAATCCGTGTCCGTTCTCAGAAGGAACTACTTCCAGATCGATATTCGTTTTTCTTAAAGAAGAAAGGAATTCTTTGTCGATAGGAGCGATCCTTGTCTCGAAACGAACAGGAGTTTTTGCGGAACCTTCTTCAAACGGTTCGTAACATCCTTTAATCATATCTCCTTCTAACACCAGCTTATCACAGCCAGGGAAGTTAGAGTCCGTAGTCTTAACCAGCTTGCCCTTCGGTTTGGAAGAAGCGTCCGGTTCTACCATATTCATAAATTGAGAAAACGGTAATATTCTAGGTTTGCCCAGAGCAGTCTGGATCTGCGGTACAAGAAGTGCTAATCCTAGGATTACTAAAATGAAAAGTATAAGTAATCTAAGACCTTTATTATTGTTATTCATGTGTAACTCCCAAGCTCCGCCATCTCTTCGGAGCCACATTCTTCCCGTAGATTAGACTAAAGGAAACAGGCATTGAACCTGCCGGAATCGTAAACCGGTATATACTCTTTGGAAACCAATTTCTTACAAAAGGTTCCCCATTAATCAGAGTCCCTTTTTTTCCGGAAAAGTAAAGGATTTTTAGATCTCGACGGAACCGAGAGGAAAATTAGATAAAAGAAATTTATTCGGACCAGTTACGGATTTTTTTCAGAAAAACCAGATCTTACAATCTGTATTTTTCGATCACGTCTTCGATATCGCCCAAACTAATGGAACGAATTGCGGCTTCCGCGTCGTTGATTATCTGGATCAGACTTAAGTTTTCCAAAGGTTGGAAATCTTCCTTTAAAAATCCGTCCAGATTAGAACTGTCGGCATCGAACTCTTCGTTGCCTATCCCAATTCGGATGCGAATAAAATTCGGAGAACGTAAGGATTGGATCACTGATTTGATCCCAGGGTTCTCGTTTCCGTTAGCTCCCTTATCCACGACAATTTTACCCAAGGGTAAGGTCCAATCTTCGTGGATTACTAGGATATCCTGCACCTGAATTTTCAGGAAGGAAGCTATGTACAAAACGGATTCTCCCGATAGATCGCTGAAGGTCTGAGGTTTTAATAATACAACCTCTTCTCCTTCGAAATCACCTCGCCCGATCAAAGACTTTTTCTTTTTAGTCTTGATCTCGACGTTGATATTATTCGCGATCACGTCCAAAATTTTGAAGCCGATATTCGCTCGGTTATTATTGTATTTATCTCCGGGATTACCCAATCCGACGATTAGCTTCATACAATAACGTACTCCAAATTTTTAGATCTCGGGACGGGGAAATTATTTCCCTTTTTTACCTGCAGGTTTTGCTCCAGCAGCTTCCTTAGCTTCTGCTCTTTCTTGAGCAAGTAAAGCTTTGGTTTTTAGAACTGCTGCTACGATCGGATCTCCGTTAACCAAAATTTCCCAACTTGCAGGAACTTTTAGGTTACTAACTTTGATAAAATCGCCTACATCTAGATCGGTTACGTCTAGAACTAGAGTCTCAACCAGATCCTCAGGAACAGTTTTTACACGGATCTCGTGGATCAAATGGTCGAATTGGCCACCCATCTTAGAACCTTTTGCAGTTCCTTCGGTGCGAATTCCGATCTTAGTAACGATTTTTTTACCAGGCTCTACTTTGTAGAAGTCTACGTGGCGAATCCTGTCGATCTCAGGGAAACGTTGTACTTCTTTTACGAAAACCTTTTGGACTCCTTGTCCCTCTACTTCCAACTCGATCAGAGTGGATTGACGGATCCCGGAATGAACTAGTTTTTCAAGTTCTTTCTCGTTTACGGAACCGGATGCGGCATTTCCGCCTCCGATAATGTTAATAGGGACTTGTCCAGCGGCACGAAGACGATTATTCACGTTCTTGCCGGTTTCAGTCCTTTTTGTAACAACTAATTTGTGGCTCATGGTTTTTACCCTTGTTTCTTATATAAATAGATCGCTGACCGATTGATTGGTCGATATTCTCTGGATCGCAGCTGCGAATAACGGAGCTACGGAAAGAGTTTTTAACTTAGCAATTCTCTTGGATTCTGGAATTTCAATCGTATTGGACAATACAACCTCAGTAAAAGGTGTAGCATTCAAACGATCAATAGCTTCTCCGGAAAGAACTCCGTGAGTAGCCGCACAATATACTGACTTGGCTCCATTTTTTAAGAGAGCGTCGGCAGCTTTACAGATTGTGCCCGCAGTGTCGATCATATCATCCAGAAGGATACAATTCTTACCTTCTATCTCTCCGATTACATTCATCACTTCTGAAACGTTCGCCTTAGGTCTTCTTTTGTCTATGATCGCTAAGGTTGCGTTTACCTTTTTACCGAAAGATCTTGCTCTTTCCGCACCGCCGGAGTCGGGAGAAACGATGACTAGATCTTCGAATTTCTTGCTTAAAATGTATTCTACAAGTACAGGACTGAAATGTAAATTATCCACAGGCACCTTAAAGAAACCTTGGATCTGGTCCGCATGAAGGTCCATAACGATAACTCTGGTCGGTCCTAAGGTCTCGATCAGATCCGCAACTACTCTTGCGGAAATCGGAACTCTTGGTTCCGCTTTTCTATCTTGGCGTCCGTAACCATAATAAGGAACAACGACCGAAATACTTTTTGCAGAAGCACGTCTTAACGCGTCCATTATCAAAAGTAATTCCATCAGATTATCGTTTGCGGGAGCAGAAGTGGACTGGATTAAAAATACGTCTCTTCCTCTTACGTTCTCTTCTATCTTAACTGCGATTTCTCCGTCGGAAAATTTACGAAGATTAATTTTGCCCGGCTCTATTCCAAGCTCTTGGCAAATTTCATTTGCGATCGTACGATTAGAAGATCCCGAAAAAACTGCGATATTAGTGCTGCTCATTTTGCAACTGCTCCGTTCAAAACTGCCGCTAAGTTTTCCAGGTCTGCAGGAGAATTCACACCTTGGCTTTCTCCGCTGTTTTTAAGAATCACTGCGCCCAACTTTTTTCCTTCTTTTTTATACAACTCAACAAGATCAGGAAGATAATATTCTCCCTGAGCGTTGCTGTTTCCGATTTTTCTTAGAGATTCGAAAAGAATTTCGGAACTGAAAACATAAGTTCCGGTGTTGATCTCGTTTATTTTTTTCTGTTCCGCATCCGCGTCTTTTTCTTCAACGATTGCGGTGACTTCTCCGGAAGAATTACGAACGATCCTTCCGTAACCGGTAGGAATATCTACCTTTGCCGAAAGAAGTGTAGCGGAGAATTCATTTTGGACATGAGTGGAAACGAGAGAACCGAATGTTTCCCCAGTGATCATAGGAACATCACCGCAAGCTACAAGGATAGGACCTTTATGGGATTTAACAAATTCTTCGGCACTTAATACTGCATGAGCCGTGCCTAATTGTTCTTTTTGTTCGGCAAAACGAATGCCGGGAATTCCTGCACAAAGTGCTTGGACTTCTTCTTTTTTATAACCTACAACTATGACTATGTCATGGATCCCAGCCTCTTTGAGGTGATCGATAACATGGTTTAAAAGGGGCTTTCCATTTAAAGGAACAGCCACCTTTGGGAGCTCCGTCTTCATGCGGGTTCCCTTTCCCGCAGCTAATACTACGGCGACTGCTTCCTTTTTGGCGTCCATTCAGTAATCCGGTGAAATCAAACAGTGGCTGGGCCGATAGGATTCGAACCTATGAAATGGCGGTACCAAAAACCGCTGCCTTACCACTTGGCGACGGCCCAGTTTCGTTCTTTAATAATTAAAGCTTACAAACGTAAGGTCGGGAAATTCCGTTTGCATTTTGGCGAACAGCTCTTCCCGTATTTCCAATCCCTGCACCAAACCATAGACACAAGATCCGGATCCGGTTAAGGAGGAGTAACTAGCTCCATTCGCCAAAAAACTTTCCTTTAATTTCCCCAGTTGGGGAAACTTTTGGAAGGCAAGAGGCTCGAAGTCGTTTACGAGCTTTTCTCTCAAAGCCGCCCAATTCCCTTCTTTTAAAGAAAACTCGACGTCATTGCCTAGAGAAATCCATCTTTTCGAGGGAGGGTCGGCTTGTAAAGGCTTTTTGAGACCTGCGTACATTTCGGCGGTCGAGAGCACTTGAGGAGTTAAAGCCAAAATTCCCTGTCCAGGATGCACTTCTATGTCTTTCAAGATCTCACCTTTTCCGGACACCAAACAATGATTTTCGGCTAAGAAGAATGGAACGTCTGCTCCGATCTCGGCCGCCAGTTTGAAAATATGATCCGAATGAAACTCAGGACTCAATCCGAAATAGAAAGAGAAAAGTGAGGCAGCGTTTGTGGATCCACCTCCAAGCCCTGCAGCAGGAGGAATTTTTTTTGTAAGATGGATCCTGACACCCGGAAGTTCCCTGTAATGTGCGCGGATCTTGGAGAAGGTTTTGAAAAGGATATTTTTACTTAAGTCTCCTTTCTCAGAGACTTCGTCGTACAAACGTCTCTTTTCTAAAATGATCTGATTATTAGAAACCAACTCGAAAGATCCGGGAGAGATCGGTTCTATCTGAATATCGTCTCCCCAATTTATGCGTAAGAATACACTTCGGATCTCATGAAATCCATCAGGCCTTTTATATGGGATCTCTAACCCTAAGTTGATCTTTGCGGGAGAAAGCAAGGTATATCCTGAATCAACTCTAAATAGCGAGGAGTCAATCGATTCCTAATAGACGGAACCGGAAGAAATGGTCTCCCAATATGCAGTCATCCTTTCCTTTAACGCAGGTGGACTATGAAGAATTACATTCGGACCAAAACCTTTCAGAACAGACAAAAACCAATCCTGGTTCCGAATCCTTGCTTTAGAAAGATAATATATGGTATCTCCGATCTGCTTTTTGCCAGTAGTTCTTTCCAAATGTAAGCGAGAATGTAGATTAAAATACACTTCTGCAGTATGATAGATCTCTGCAAAATTCGGATCACCTTCTCCTCCTTGGACAAATTCTTTTAATTTAGAGATTGCATTCTTTCTTTCTGCATCCGGAATCTCTGCTACATTCTCTTGAGTTCTGTTCAATTGAAGAATAGAATCCAATCTAAACGTCCTGGGGGCTTTCCTAGAATGACAATAGCCGATCAGATATTCTTCTCTAAAACTTAGAAGAGCCCAAGGATCCACTTTCCTAGATCCGGGCTCCGATTCTCCCTGCGCACGATATTTGATCTGTAAAGATTTACCTTCGGAAATAGAATCCTCGATATTTTTCTTTAATTCATTTTCACTAGGAATCCCTGCAGAAGGAAGAATTGTATGAATTTTATCTAATATAGATTTCAGAATTTTTTTTCTGGAAGGACCCGCTTCTTTTTCGTCTTCTTCCAAAAATAATTTCCGGATTGTGGCCCATTCTTTTACACTTAATACCAAACCTTGCTCGAGACTCAAAGGCATACGAATACCGATCGTCTCTCCATCATAGTCCAATTCCACAAATTGGTCTGGAGTATAAGGATAAGAACCCACCATATATAATTTTCCGAGTTCCTTTTTGAGATCTTTTATATCATCGATACCGGAATATTTAGAAAGATCCTCCAGGCTCATTCTTTTGTTTTCCTGCAAAAGATGAATCACCGCTAATTTGGTTTGGAGTTTTTTCGTACTTGGATTCATGCCGGACATTCTTTCTTTCGGGAAATTTAGAGGCAATCAGAAATACGTATCATTTGAGAAGGAATTTTTCAGACCCTTATTTTTACTAAATCGTAATCCAAAACACAGGATTTTAAGACGGATGATACCTGTTTGTCCAGCCCTTCCTATAGAATAGGTTTTATATGACCCAAACGTCTTTTTTAAAAAATACATTTAGACTTCTTCCTAAATTTTATCTGGAGTTATTCGATTCGGACCAAGTGTTCCTGGCCGCTGCCCAGATGATCGGAAAAAGAATCTTACGATTTCGTATCGATTCCAGAGTTTCTTATAAAAAAGGAGATGGAGTTTATGGAAGATTGTACGGACTTAAATCCAGTTTTTATATTCCAATCTCTGGAATTATAAAAGAAAGAAAAGAAATACAATCCAAATACTATTCCAAGGTTTGTGAGCTGGAATTAGAGTCCGACGAGGATATGGAATAGCGAATAACGTTATAACTCGATCGATCTTCGGACCTTCTACTCGCAAAAGTCAACTCAGTTACAGCAAACGGAATGAACAATACATTTTATTCAATGAATCGAAAGTAGAGGTGTGACTTGGATCTCTGAGATCAGGAGAAGAGGAAGGAACAATCCATTTTCAAAAAATACCCCGCAAAAATTATTTCCATACTTGTTTCTTATGAATATAAAACGGAGATAAATGAATGAAACCAATTTTGAAACTCGTAGCTGTGGTCCTCTTTGTGAGCGCCGGTTTGGGCTCCTTGCAGGCAGGTGATCTGAGAAAGAACGGCTCTCTTATTGGCAGTATCGACTCCAGTGGAGATGTAAGGCTGAACGGGTCTCTTGTGGGAAGATTTGAATCCAACGGGGATGTTCGGAAAAACGGAAGCCTGATCGGCAGAATCGACTCTAACGGAGACATTCGAATGAACGGTTCACTAGTGGGTTCGATTGATTCCAGCGGAGATGTACGCAAGAACGGAAGTCTGATCGGACGAATTGATAGCAATGGCGACGTGCGAAAAAATGGTTCCTTGATCGGGAGTGCAGTTGGAATTCCAAGAGCACAAGCAGCAGGATTCTTTTTCTTCTACTTTTTGAACGAGTAAGATTGGAACAAAGCTACACTCGGTTGCCTGCACATCCTGTGCAGAGCTCCGAGTATTCTGTGCGAAAAGTCCTCAGCGCCCTTGGTTAAGTTACATTCTATTTCTCTCTTTCCATAGAAAAAATCAGAACATCTTCTTTATTTTCCGACCAAACTTTTTTGAAATCGGGACCTAAGGTTTGGGTGATACTCTGATAATATTTATTTTTCAAAAAAGGATCTGAATCATTTAAACTTTCTATGATAGAAGCTTTCGTTTGAACGAATAAAATCTTTCGGAATTGCCCAGGTGCATTTTTGGAGAAGAATTTTTTGATATTACCTTCTCTCATCAGCCAAACGGAAGGTGTTTGGAAGAAATATTTACCTAAAATCTGAGAGTAAGTCCTGATCTGGACCACGACTAAATCGGGTTTTTGTTCCAAATAGATCGCATTCAGTTTAGTGGTCTTTCTTCCATATTTTGCTAAGATCTGGGTATAAGAAAAACTGATATATACTGAATAAAAGAGGATCGTAAATAATATGATTTTTGATATCTTACGAAACTTTTCACCAACACTTTCGATTAAGATCAAAAACATTCCTGCAAAAGCAGGCAAACTCAAATGCAGATACCTAGAACCGAAATCTATGATCCCGTCATTTGGTGCAGATATTACTAAGGCTATAAATGCAGCAATACCAGAAATGACAAACAGATCTCTATTAGAGATCTCCAATGTAGAATCCCTTTTAAATGGATTTTTCTTAAAGAAAATATAATATACGAAGAAGAACAGAACAATCAAGAAGCCGGGAGTATAACCGAAAAATCCGATCCGATTAGGATTTGCGATCAATAACCCCATATAAATTTCCCATTTTTTCCAAGGATATAAGAACATTGTAGGCTGATTAAAGGAAAACCTTGGACCCAAAGGATGTCCGTATAGAATATATTGAATCCAGAGTAAAAGCCCTATCCCTAATAAGAAACCTATTGAATAACCGAAACTTTTCCTTCTTTCTTCTACATTAGAAAACTTATATATGTTTAAGAAAAAAATAAAGGATAACGGAAATACAATACTTTCAATCCTAAACCAAGCAGAAGAAGCGCAGATAAAACCTGAACTTATAAACCGCAACCAGGAAGAAGAAGGATCAGATCTTAAAAATAGAAAACTTCCCGCTAAAAATAAAAACGAAGCGATCCCAACGTCCGGAAAAAAATAACCATTGATCAAAAATGGAGAAGTTAAGACTAAAACTCCCAAATAGATCGGATCCCAGTCCCATAAAAGTGACAGAAATAGAAAAGAAAGAAGTATTAAAATCGATGTCGCAACATATACGCCGACAATCCCGCTCCAAGGAAGAAATAGCGCATATACATAACCTAATGCAACTGGAAATGGACTGATCAACTCTTCGCCGATACGAATACATTCGGTGGGACAATAATTTCCTTCCTGGTCCAAACTTCTAGATGGAAGCATCAAATCGCCCGAAAGAAATCCGTTTCTTCTTACAGATTCTCCTAATATAAATTTGCCCAGATGATCAGAGTATAACTGTTCGCCCGGCTTTAATAAAAACGGATATAAGAGAGGAAGAAGGAACAAAAGACAAAATATTAGTTTTGCCCATTTAGAATAAGACTTTCCGCCCAAAAAACTCATCAGGGCAAATTAGAAGTTATAAACTGTCTCACAATCCTTTTTCGCGACTTTGGCTATTCCCAAATCGATTGACTGTCCGAAGGAAACCTGAAAGGGTCATAAAATCAGAGAATTCTCCGGAGAGTATAATGAAAAAATCGCTATTATTCATAACTTGTTTCCTATTTACTCTGGGCTTACTCGGCCAAGACACAAGCACCCAAACCTCTACCAAAGAAAAAATGGTTTGTGAACGTATGGACTTAGAGATTCAAAGCACAACTTACAACGACGCCTTACGATGCGAGACTAAAGATGCGATTTGTTATATGATCGAAGGATTTAGCATGAGTTGTTTTCCTAAAGAGAAGAAAGCTTCTAAATAAAAAAAGGCGCCTTACGGCGCCTTGCAGTCGATGGATTTTTAGGATTTGTGACTACTAATTAAAGATTGTTTAGAAATTCTTGAGTTTTTGCAGCTTCTGCTTCAAGAGCTTTTGCTTGTTTCAAGAATTTTTCAGACTGAGCGTTGCTAGCGAGGAATTTTCCTCCAGTAGAACGTTTAGCCAATGCTCTTAACTCTTCTGCTCTCTCAGTTTTTTGTTGAGCGAGTGCTTTCAAGTAAGTAGCAACTGCAACTTTTTGCTCTTTAGTAACCGCAGCGGATACCAAAGCTTGCTCTAAAAGACGATCTTCAGTATCTTGAGAAACTGCGAAAAGAGAAGATCCTGCTAAGAAGCCTACTACCAAAAGAAGAGAAGTGAGTTTGTTGATTTTCATAAAATTGAAACCTCAAAATTTATTTTTATATTTTCTGTTCTTGTTTTCGCTTTATATCCATATGACCTATCTGCATATGCGAATGGAACAAAAAAAATTTTAAACAAAGAAAAAATTAAAAATTTTTGTTAAACGAACTCGAAGAACCATTTATCACATTTACGTTTATTAGAATTGTCTAATTTTCTAAGCACCTTATTTCAACTAGCTTCTATCCATTCACATTGAATAAAAAAGAAGCGGAATCGGATGATTTCTCATACCGCTGCTCGAATATAGTACAAGTATCGACCTGAAAGGTATTTTTTTCAAGCCGATTCTTTATTAGAAATTCGAAAAATGCTTATTTTTTGAGCACACATGTTAAGCATTTTGCCCTCTGGGTGGGCAAAAATAGGGGTAAAATTGGTGTTTTTGGGGGTAAATCGGAAAAATCCAATATGACGGATTTTTCTAAATTGTTCAATTTTTCACCCTTGCTTTGAGCTTGTCATAAGGAAAATCCGCAGATTACCTCACATAAAAGAAGGAACATATCTTCTTTTTCAGAGAAGATAACTCCAAGGGACTATAAAATGAAATATTTACACGCTATGATCCGAGTAAAAGATCTGGATCTAGCATTGGATTTTTTCTGCAATAAGCTAGGATTAAAAGAAACAAGAAGACATGATCATCCTGAAGGCAGATACACTCTTGTATTCTTATCAGAGTTAGATGAAAATTCTCCAGAAATAGAACTAACTTACAATTGGGATCAAGATTCTGCTTATACAAGCGGTAGGAATTTCGGTCATCTTGCGTTTGAAGTAGATAATATTTATGAAACCTGTGCGAATCTTCAAGCAAAAGGAGTGACTATCAATCGCCCGCCTAGAGATGGTAGAATGGCTTTCATCAGATCTCCAGATCTGATCTCTATTGAATTATTACAAAGAGGAAAGGCCTTAGAGATCTCCGAACCTTGGAAAAGTATGACGAATACCGGAGAATGGTAAGACTTGGTTTAAGGTTTTTTAGAAAAAGAAGAACGATATTCACCGGGAGAACATCCGTATTTCTCCTGGAATAATTTATGAAACGCGGATTTGGATTTGAATCCTGCCGCGTATATTATGGAAAGTATCGATCTTTGGGTCTCTTCTCTTAATATCTTAGAGGCCTCCTCCAAGCGAAATCCTGCAATATATTCTCTAAAGCCGATTCTCATCTTATCATTCAATATCTCTGACAATTGGTGAGTTTTAATCTTTAATTCATCCGAAAGAATAGGAAGTGTAAGCTCTTCGTCCAGATAAAGTTTTCTGTCGCGCATCAATTCTTCCATCTTTTGAATGACTGCATCCACATCCAAACCTTGAAGCCTGGTTTCGTTGTATCCGGCTTCCTTTGCCGCCTTTTCGAAAGAAACGATCAGATCGGGAGAGACCGAATTACTTAAGAAAACAAAACATATAATCAATGTCAAAGCAGAGGCCGCAACAATGAATAAAGGCATAAAGAAGATCTGAGCGATCACGAATAAAAAGATCACAAATATACTTGTATAGAAGAGTGCAAGAAATGGAGAGAAAGCCCTACCTTCTTCTTTTTGGACAAAGGTTTTCCATTTTCGGATCTTTCCGATCAATAGAAGAGGATACACTAAATTGGAAATGGTCCCTAAAACCAAGACGCCAAACAGAAATTGGAAATAAATATTTCTGGGAGGAAATACGCTTATGTATTCTATTTTGGAATTCGGATCGGATAGAAGGAATGGTAAGAGGAAAAGAAACGAAACAAAGCCGGGGAAAAAATGCAGCAGATTAAGCGCTTTTGCAGTAAGCCCCCCTAATCTTATAAAATAGAAATAGGCCAAAGGCCCTGTAAAAAATAGGAAAGGGATATGGATCTCCGCAAACCAAAGATATTCCTTTAGCTGATTGGATAATTCCAGGTATAAATGGAATTGGACTATAGAAAGAGATAAGAAGAAGAATCCGATGGGTTGGTTAAAAGTGGGTTCGGTTTTGGATCCGAGATCTCTGCTTTGGATTTTCCCGTCCTTAGCCTTTCGAATAAATTCTGAAATGGCCAATAAGAATGAAAGTCCTGCTCCAAATGCCAGAAACGTATCCATAAAATGAAAGAGTCCTATCAGAATTAGATGTCCAGATTTTTTCAGAATTTTTCTTTTTTTAGTCCTTCCGGATACGGAAGGACGACCACTTTCGGAAAAGATCGTATCCTGAAAGTATGAAACATCGTAGCCTCCAACCAAATCGTTTTATGAAATTCTTCTCCGGAAGTTTGGCTCTATTGTTCTTACTCGGATTTGTGGAATACGGAATATCTTCCGAAACCTCGAAAACACAGATCCAAGAAGACGATTCTAAAATTCCAATCTATCAGTCCAGATTCGGCAGAAAACAGCCGGTTATTGTTGTGATCGGAGAAAACAGAATGACTGAGCTAACAGACTTTATGATCCCTTATGGAGTTTTAACCTCTGCTAAAATCGCAAAGGTAATTGCAGTTTTTCCGAAAACCGGTCCTGTCCAAATGTTTCCCGCATTAAAGATAGAAGCTGAGAAGTCTTTTGATCTTTTCGATTCGGAATATCCGGAAGGAGCGGATTATGTGATCGTACCAGCGGTCCATTATTCTGATGATCCTAGTCTTCTTTCTTTCGTTCAAAAACAATCTGTAAAAGGTTCCACGATTATAGGAGTTTGCGACGGAGTTTGGGTACTAGCCAATGCAGGAGTTTTGAAAGATCATAAGGCAACGGGTCATTGGTTTTCTTTTTCTAATTTAGAGAAAGAATTTCCTGGAACCACGTGGATCAAGGATAGAAGGTACGTTGTAGATCGAAAGATCATTACTACGACAGGAATCACCGCTTCCATTCCGGTTTCCTTAGCCCTAATAGAAGCAATTTCTGGAAAAGAAAAAGCGTTAGATATTGCAGCCGGCTTAGGAGCCAAAGATTGGAAACCTAGTCATAAAAGTTCCGATTTTTATCTGAGCGGAAAAGATATGTATATTGCCGCCAGAAACTATCTGGGCTTTTGGGATTATGAAAATTTAGGTGTTCGAGTTTTTACAGGAACGGACGAGGTTGTTTTGGCTCTTCAAGCGGATTCTTTTTCCAGAACTTATAAGTCGGAAGTATTTTCCGTTTCAAACCAAAATCAAATCCGAACCAAAAGTGGTTTATTATTATATGTAGATAAGAAGGAAGCAGAAGCCGCTAATTTAGATTCTATTTTAGAAAATCTGAATGGAATGGCGGCAGTGACTGCTTATGATAGGAATCTGACTGAAATTGAATCCAAATATGGAACTAACACTGCGGCTTTTGTAGCATTGCAGATGGAATATCCTTGGAGGAAGTAGGCGGAGATTTATGATTTGAGGATTAGAATATTCCGGTCTTTTTCCTTTTTTCTTTTTCCAGATTTGGAAATTGCCCGGATCTCTATATCCATACCTAATGCATTTATATAACCGATCAGAGTGGATAATTTTAGATCTTCCCTTGTTTCTATTCTGGAAATACTTGTTTGGCTGAATCCAGGAACTTCCGCTTGTTTTAAACCGATCTTTTTCCGGAGATCGGCTAGTTTCAGATTCAAGAGAATGTTTTCTGCTTTTTTTTCCGCTTTTCGAACACTCGCCAAATTCATTGTTTTCTGAGCATTGGTAAAAAAATCAGAATATTGCCTTTTAGATCTCATTGGATATTTCCTAAATAATCTTCGTAAATTCTTTCAGCTTGGAAAATCAACTTAGCGTAAAACCGTTTATCGCCTTGTTTATTTCCTGCCGTCAATAGTACCGCTTTTCTTTCAGTATCAAATGCAAATAAGATCCGAATCGGTCTTCCTTTACTTTGGATTCTCAATTCTTTTAAATTCGGGATCTTGCTTCCTTTGAGAGTATCCACATACGGCCTCCCCAAGGATGGGCCCTTTTTCTCTAATACCCTTACGATTGCGAAAACATCTTCCTGTAATTCCAAATCTTGGTGAATGAACCAATCTTCGAACTCAGGAGATTGGATAATTTTCCACATCTCTGGGATATGTCTTTTACTGCATATGTCGTAAAGAGCATTTTAAAAGGATTAACGGAATAATGATTACTGTAAATTAAGATCTACACAACTATTTTTATATCAAAATAGAAATTTTAAATCTATTTCCAGCCTTCTGCGAACTCGATCCTTTCTAAAGTTGTAGGATGCGAATGTTCAAAAATGACTTCCAGTTTATGAGGATTCAATCTGGATTTATTGTCTTTTGCCAATTTGATCTCTGTGCTAATGAATGATTTTTTGTCGTTGGTTAACACGAGTGCTTCTCTATCTGCTTGGGTTTCCAGAACTCTGGAAAGTGTTGCCGAGAAAGGCCCGAGCACTGTTCCCACAAGAGATAATATCAAAAACAAAAACGGCAAGGTAGAAGGAGAATAAAATTCTTTTAAAGGGATTTGACCTTCTTCTTTTACTCTTTGAAATACGTATCCTAATAAGAAACACAATAAGAAGGTTTCCAAGGTGCTGAGTGCTATCTCTATCATCTGGTGATTATGGACCCAGTGACCTATTTCATGTCCGAGCACGCTTACCACTTCTTCTTCCGTATGATTTTGGATAAGCGTATCGTACAAGAAGATCTTTTTACTTTCTCCCCAACCTGTGAAGTACGCGTTCGTGTGGCCTGAATATTTGCTCTCGTTGATTACGTAAATATTCTCTACTTGGATATTCGCTTTTTGACTCAGTGCTAATATTTTTGTTTTTAAACTTCCTTCTTGGATGGGGCCGTAATCGTAAAAGATAGGCGTGATGATGATTGGGTACAATACAGACATGAGAAGTCCAAAACCCAAGGATAAAATCGGAAGTATATATTTCCAAGCACGTGGAAGATTTTTGAATACGAATGCTACTACAAGAACAACTAGTCCGCCAAATATAAATCCTAGTCCGAAGGATTTTGCCTTAAATAAGATCCAATCAGTTACGTTCATATTGGAGAATTGGAATTCGTGTTCTATCACATAGCCGAAATAATAACTGAATGGTAAAGAAATGATAAATTCTAAAACATAAAAAGAAACAAAGAATAGAATTACTGTAAGATAAAATCTATTTCCCGTTTTTTTACCGAAGTATTCCTCTAACTTTACTGAAATAGGAGTAAATACAAATGCTCCTGCCAAAGCAAAATCGAGTAGGGAACCTATAATGGAGACAAAAAATCCTCTTCTTTCGTAATCTATCCCTGAATTTATATCTTCTTGGGAAAAATACTTTAGAATTCTTTCATGTAGCTCCGGAGATAGATCTCCTTGGTAGGAGAAGTATTTCATCACGAGTGTGAGTAGGATTTGTAGGGAAAATAAAGAGAATAGAATGTTCTTAAGTTTCATGTGATAGTTTTTTATACTTTTTCGTAGAGTTCCGAGATCTGTTTTACCGAGTTTCGAAAGACCGAGTTCAATTCTTCAGGAAGAACTGTTTCGATCGCATCCGGCCATCTCCATAAGAATGGCAATAATCCTTCCAGATTGGTGGATTGAAAACTGAGTTTATTTTTCTCTTCGGCATATTTGATTCCTGTCAGGAATAGTTTTGCTTTTACAAGACCTTCTTCTTTGCAGATCCACTCCACATTTTTGGATTCGTGGACGGGAAATAATCCGGCATGTACAATCAGATCCTCTTCTGTTTCTTTTTTGGCGCCTCTTGCCTGGTAGAGTGGATCTCCTTGTAGGAGTTCCACGGATAAGATCTTTGGAAGAAGGAATCTTTTTTTAACTTTTTCTTCCCTGTCGTACGCGAGCAAATAATGATCCTGGCCCCCTTTTCGGATCAATCGGATCGGATCCGCCTCTTTCAGATAAGAATCTTCCGGAAAAGTTTTATAATATTTGATCCGGATCGGAGTGTGATTTTTGAGTGCTTCTAATATTTGAAATGCGGTTTCTCCCAACTCTTCTGAATTTTCCTCGGGGTTTTCGATCATTTCAGGAAAGTATTCCAGATCTCCTGCGAATATTTTTCGAGCGGCGGTATAGAGTTCGTATTTTGGTGCTTCTGAATATCCTTTTAATAATAGTGCGGAAATTTCTCTCAGCTCTTCTTCAGTGAATTCCAGAGTTTTTGAAAGTGGATCTTTTACGAGTACGTATACGAAATCTTTCCCATTCTTTTGAGGATAATATTTGATATAAAATCCTAGGGCGCCTAACTCTTCTATATCTCTGGATAATTTCCTTCTGTCCGAGTCTCTGTTTTCGTTATCGTAAAATCCCTCCATGATCTTTCTCAAGGAGCTAAGAGTTATCCCTTCCGGAAATCTGAAAAAATTGAATAATAATGTGAGAAGCCTGTATTCTGTGGGATTCATCTCCCTAGGCTCGATTTCCTGATCTATATCTTTGTCTAGTTCTTCTTTCATGGCTCGTTTCTAAATTCTAGTTTTCGTAAAGTCTTGGGGCAAGGAAAAATCTCCGTCCTGTTTTTGAATTCGGAGAAAGTCCCAAAAAACAACTTGAAGAGTATGATCCAATCTCGATAATTCTCTCGTTTTGATGTAGGAACAAACTTCCTCAGACTTTAATTATATGAGTCATCCGGACATTTTAGAGAGGTATGTATGGGTAAAATTATCGGGTTTCTTCTTCCGAATTTTGTAGGTCTTATTCTTATTTTACTCGGATGGTGGACATCTATCATCAATGTTGCCACTCTTCGTGGCAGTGAATACGCTTTATTTAATACATGGACCTATACAGGTCTGGCTTTGATCATTATTGGGGCTTATTTGCCTGAAATCTGGATCGGGCTCCGCAGGAAAATTTTCGGAGATTGAGGGTCTCTTTTTTTTCTTGTACGAAAACGTCTAGACATTTCCGCTGGTATTCTATTTATTTGCATTTGCAATCCGTGGGATAGCCAGCTCCGGAGATTTTGAAAAAGATCTTTACGAGCCAAGTACATGGGTTACAATGCGACATAATAAAATTACTGGAACCTGAGAAGGGAAGATGAGCGCGGAAACCGAAGTTTTAGAGAAACCAAGCCGGAAAAAGACCGATATCGAATTCCATAAACCCACTCTTTCTCGGGAAGATCTGAAAACCGTTTTAGAGGCGTTGGTAGAAGACCATCTCGCTTCCGGTTCTGTGACCCATAAATTTGAGAAGGCCTTCTCCTCTACTTTCAGAACCAAACAGGTAATTTCCGCAAACAGTTTAACTGCTGCGTATCACCTATCTTTATTGGCATTGGAGATCCAACCTGGAGATAAGATCGCTATCTCCACATTCGCTCCTCTTGCCGCTCTAGATGCAATTTTCTTAATGCAAGCACAACCTTTGGTTGTGGATATGGGAAAACATTCTTTCCATATTTGTCCGGAAAGATTGGCTTCCGCTCTGGAAGACGAATCCGTAAAAGCAGTGGTTCTAGATCATACTTTCGGATCTTTGGCGGACTTCTCCAAATATGATTTCAAAAACCGTCCTGTAATCGAAGATTTTTCGGAAACTGTAGGTGCGAGAACCGAAACCTTCACTCCCGGTAAACAGGGAAAAATTTCCATTTGTGGTCTTTCTATTGAATATCTGATCACTACCGGAAATGGCGCTTTGATCTGTACGGATGATGATTCCATAGCGAAAAAGATCAGAGCCAGAAAAGATGGCAAAGATCCTTATCCACGTAAAGAAGGCCAGCCTAGATTGGATTATGATATGATCGATTACCAAGCGGCTTTAGGCATCGAACAATTATCCAATCTTGGTGTGATCTTAGAAAGAAAAAGAAAGATCGCTCAAGTTTATCTGCAATCTATCCAAGGGTCACAAGTAGGTTCTCATTTTAACGATCCGAATTCGGAAACTTTCAACCGTTTCGTAATCATAGCTCCAGGTAATTACGAGCAGGTAGAAAGATACTTCCGTTCTTTACAAATTGGGACTCGTAGAACAGTTGCAGAACCGATCCATCATATTTTAGAACTTTCCAATTCGGATTTCCCGAACGGAGAAAGGCTGTACCAAAGAGGTCATTGCATTCCGATTTATCCTAACTTGACGAAGGATAATGTGCAAAGGATCTCTCAGGCAATTCGTAGAATTTACTAATAATTTTCGTTTAACAAACCCGACAGGGATGCATAGGGCGCGAAGCGTCCTGAAAGGATGAGCGTGAGCGAACCCGAAGCAGCCCGGTCAGCGAAGCTGAGTCGGCCATCCACCCGACTCTCGTCTAGGGAAGTTTAGAATCATTCGAGAAATTTCATCTGATGTTCGTTTCTAATTTTGTCTCCTTAATCTTAAGCTCAAACACTTAGTACGATCCCAAAACCTTTCTTTTGAAATTTCCGAACCGCGGTCCGCGAATTTGTTTTCGAAAATTCAGGAATAGATCGCAATGGACCTCTGAGCAGATCCTTCATTCGATTTTCGAAACGTTAGGACACTCCGGAGGCAACTTGAATATCGCGCTCCTCTCTATTAAACGTCCCATATTTATTACCAGTCTTGTAATCCTTATGTTGATCACTGGTATCTTCTCCCTAAGCAAGATGGGAGTGGATCTTTTTCCGGATGTAAATATCCCGGTGGTGACCGTAACTACGATCTATCCGGGAGCGGGTCCGGAAGAGATCGAGGAATTAATCTCTAAACCTTTGGAAGAAGAACTTTCTTCCATTGCAGGTTTGAAAAAGA
This sequence comes from Leptospira neocaledonica, assembly GCF_002812205.1. Taxonomy (NCBI): domain Bacteria; kingdom Pseudomonadati; phylum Spirochaetota; class Leptospiria; order Leptospirales; family Leptospiraceae; genus Leptospira; species Leptospira neocaledonica. The sequence goes on along the minus strand of NZ_NPEA01000002.1, from coordinate 361,442 downwards.
TCACTTCTCGTAACCAGGAAGGTGTTTCCGTAGTTTTAGGTGAATTCACTCTTTCTACAGACATCAAATATGCAGAACAACAATTTCGGGATAAGACTGCATCGGTTCGTCCCAAACTTCCTGACGGTATCAAAGAACCTAAAGTAGTTCGTTTCGACCCTGCAGACCAACCGATCATTCGTTTGGCAGTGTTTGCAGATTTAAATCAGGCAAAAATGTATGATTTAGCCAAAGAAACCGTTAAGGCGAAGTTGGAACAGATTGCCGGCGTTGGTTCCGTTAAATTAGTCGGAGGCACCAGAAGAGAGATCCAAATCGAATTAGATAGAAATAAATTAGTTTCTTATCAAATGCCGATGGTAGTGATCGCTAACCGATTAAAAACCGCAGGCTTAAACGTTCCGGTTGGTAAATTTGATTCCGGTGCAAAAGAAACTTCTTATAGAACATTAGGTAGATATGAAAGTCTTTCTCAAATCGAAAATACGATCGTTTCCTTCGGAGGAGATGTTGGTAATTCTGTACTCATTAAACAATTAGGAACTGTACGAGACGGAACGGAAGACGAAGAAACATTAGGATATCTTTGGGCTTCCAAAAGTGACGAGGTGGAAGAAGAGGATGTAGGCCTTTTAACTCATCCTATCATTTGGGTAACTCAGGTCCCTAAACGGATCAAAAGACTTTTCGGCGGCAATAAAGGTGCTGTCGTAGAGAAGGAACTTAAACCTGCATTATTCATCGACGTATACAAACAATCCGGAGCAAACACAGTATCCGTTGCAGACGAGGTCTTAAAAAGAATAGATAAGTTAAATGCGGATATCCAACCTTTAGAAGGAAAACCTAAGATCAGATTGATCCGCGACGGTTCCAGATGGATCCGATATAACGTAGAAGATGTTACGGAAGCCATCGTTTTAGGGATCCTTCTTGCGGTTATCACCGTTTATTTCTTCTTAGGAAACTTAAGATCTACTATCATCACCGGTCTTGCATTGCCTAACTCTTTGTTAGGAGCATTCATCATCATGTGGGTGATGGGATTCACGATCAACGTTATGACGCTGTTGGCCTTATCTCTCGCAGTAGGTCTTTTGGTCGACGATGCGATTGTGGTCCGGGAAAACATCTTCCGAAAATTGGAAGAAGGTGCGACCGTAATGGAAGCCGCTGAAAAAGGAACCATGGAAGTGGCTCTTGCAGTTATCGGAACTTCCTTAACGGTGATCGCGGTATTCTTCCCGGTAGGGTTTTTATCAGGAATTGTCGGCCAGTTCTTCAAACAGTTCGGATTGACTGTAGTCTTTGCCATGATCATCTCCCTTTTCGACGGTCTTTTTGTGGCTCCAATGTTGTCCGCTTACTTTGCAGGAAAACTCACCCACGATAAGAAGAATGCTGCGGTGGAAGCTTTCGATCGTTTCCAAACTTGGCTCGAAAAAATTTATAAGATCACAATGCATTACGCATTGGCGCATCCAGGAAAGATCATCCTTCTTACTTTCCTAATTTTTATTCTTTCCTTCGTGAGTTGTGCTTTTGTGAAAAAGACATTCTTACCTGCGAATGACCAAGGTGAATTTATGGTAACCTTGGACCTTCCTCCGGGCACTAGTTTGCAGGGAACTAAAGACGTTTCGGATAAAGTTTTAGCCGAACTCCAAAAATTCCCGGAGATGGATAAGATCGCAATCACCATCGGTAAACCGGATGGCGGAGAACCGAACACTGCTGTGTTAGCAATCGCACTTGTTTCTTCCAAAAAAAGGTCCAGGGACACTACCACAGTCAAAGAAGAGATCCGTACTATGTTAAAGGCTTTTGATTATGCAAGGCCTGCAGTCTCGGATTATTCCGCAGTAGGTGGCGGAGTGCAGTATCCGTTCCAATTAGTTCTTAAAGGGAACAACTTGGAAGAAGTAGAAGCATATTCTAAAAAAGTAATAGAAAGATTGAAAGGTATCAAAGACCTCGCGGATATAGACTCTGACTTTAGAGGTGGTAAACCGGAATATCAAATTGTTTTAGATAATTCTAAAATGCAATTGGTAGGTGTTCTTCCAGGGGTCGCAGGTTCAGAATTAAGATACCAGATCGCCGGAGACCAGGTCAGTAAGTTTTACGATAAGGGAATCGAATACGAAGTCCGCATGAGGCTTACGCACGATCAAAGGAACTTGAGAGCGGCATATACCCAAACCAAGGTTCCAAATATCGCGAACAAATTGATCCCTTTGGCAGCAATCAGTACTGGTAAAGAAAACTTAGGACCTTCTCGAATTAACCGTATCGATAGGGCAAGAGCCGTAGTGGTCAACGCAAACCTAGCACCAGGTGGTGCGATCGGTACCGCAATGGAAGAAGCTACTAAGATCCTGACTAAGGAAATCCCTCCTCCGCCGGGAGTTCGTTTTAATTTCCAAGGTCAGTCGGAAGATTTAAAAGAGCTATTCCTGAATATCATCGTAGCCTTCGGTCTTGCTTTGGTATTCATATACTTGGTTCTTGCTTCTCTTTATGAATCTTTCATCACTCCGATCACGATCTTATTTGCGATCCCTCCTGCAATTTCCGGAGCATTCTTCGCTCTGTTCTTAACGGGAGAAATGTTAAATATATTCTCTATGATCGGACTCATCCTTCTCATGGGACTCGTGGCCAAAAACTCGATCTTACTCGTAGACTATGCGATGCAAGCTGTGAGAGAAAGAGGAATCACCAGAGACGAAGCAATCTTCGAAGCAGGACTTGTGAGATTACGTCCTATCTTAATGACATCCATCGCGATGATCATGGGAACTGTTCCGATCGCATTGGGTCTCGGAGAAGCCGCAAAATCCAGAACTGCAATGGGTATCGCAATCATCGGAGGTTTGATCCTCTCCACGTTAGTTACATTGATTGTGGTTCCTTCTATCTTCGGTGGTATCGATAAGTTCAGAGAATGGATAGAAGGTAAGTTCCGCCCTGATATGACCGCTACGATCCATAGTGAAGGTGCTGCTCATTCGGGAAGCGCTGCTGTATCAACGAATCATAATCAATCTTCCTTGAGCGAATGGGCCCAGGAAGTGGAGTCCAAACCTAAGAAAGGGACCGGTTCGAAAAAGAAAAAATAGCGGTAAAAGAGGGCCTAACGGCCCTTTTTTATTTCATAAATTCAAATTTGCTGAATATTAAATAATACTATTTTTTAATATTCTAATAATTAATTATTTATTGACTTCTCTTCGGTTTTGCTAAATTTGTAGCTTTGTTTTTCTATAAATCAAACGAAAAACAAAGGAAAAGTAGCAACAAATGAAACGTTTAGGAATATTAACAGTACTCTTTGTAATATTGATGTTCGCCGGTTGTAAAGAGAAAACCGAAGATCTAAAAGATTCGCGGATAAATTTGGATGGAAAATGGGTATTAGTATTTAGTTGCGCTGACGGCGGGCCGAATGCCACTGCTTGGTTAGAAATCCAATCGAACACGATCCGATCTTGCACGCAACAAGGCGGGACCGGAGCATACACAACTTTGAAAGGGACCATAATACCTTCTGATAACTATGGAAATTACAAAATCGATTGGAGCAACGGATATATTCAAAATGCGAGTTATCCTGTAGGCATTTTAAAACTATTATCCTTGATAGACCCTTCGACACAAAACACTCAATGTTACACTAAGAATCCTAGCTATCCGCCGAATTCTCAGTGCCAATTTTAAACGATTTCTGACCTTCCGCGATGTTGGAATTCCAACATCGCCATCCAATTAAATTTTACTTGCAACAAACCATTCTGCTGATCTCAAAATTTCATTTTTTATTTCCAAATATCCAAAACTTAGTTCCCAATAATCAATAAATCCTAAATAAAGACTCCACTTTCACGGAGGAGTTTATGATCCAAAAAACTTCCTTATATGCCTATATCGGAATTACTCTTGCAGCAAACCTTCTATTCGGTTGTGCTCAATTACAAAAAGTTGATTTAAAAAAAGTAAAAGAAAAGATCGAAGACCTGGACAAACCTTCCTTCGTCTTGGAAAAAGTTTCGATTGCAGAGATCAATCTATCCGAAATCAAACTTAGAGTGGATTCAAAAGTAAAAAATCCATATCCGATCGCGTTGCCCGCAACCAATTTAGAAATTAATATCCTGATCGAAGGGCAACAATTCACGAAGGCAAAAACCAAAATACCTACCGTTAATGGAAATTCCACCAAACCGGTTCCTGTAGATCTAACATTCGCCTACGATGATCTCGCTGCACTTTATAAAAAAGTTCCGGGAAAGATCGACTTAGTAGTCAAAGTGCAAGGAGTCGTGTCACTTCCTATCCCTGAAAAATACAGATCTATCGCAGGTGCTGCGTCACTCGACTTTCCATTCGAAGAAGAAAGAAAAATCCCCGCTGTTCTTCCTGACATAGAGATCCGAAATTTCAAAATTATCAAGCCGGACCCTTCTACCATCTTAAGTTCCGCAGGCACGGAAGATCTAGCCAAAAAAGCCACGACATTCTTAGACACATTGCTCGGCCCTCAGAAAAAATCCCCTGGATCAGCAGTCGCCGCAGGATTATCGGCGCTCGATTTAAAAGTAGACACCGAATTCCAAATCGTATTGAAAAACAGAGCCACATCTAGATTACAATTTTCTGAATTTGAATTTGAGCTCACGCTCGAAAAAGAAAAATTCCTAACAGGCCAGCCTGTCCGGATCGAAAACCAAGGACAAGAATCCATTCTAAGTGTTCGCACCTCCTTCCCACTCGGAACGGTCACCCAAGGAATCGCAAACGCAGTCTCCAAAAGATCCGCCGCATTCCGACTCAGCGGCAAGGCAACCACCGAAGCCCCCGAAATCGGAACAGGTCCTGTCTTATTCAAATTCGATAAATCCGGCTCTTTTAGCTGGAATTAAGAATAAGGGCGCATGCTCGCCGCTTCGGCGAGCACCCGGCTCTACGCTCCAATCCGCTACGCGGGATTTCCGCTACGATCCGTTGCGCGGCACTAATCCAAAATATATTATAATTATCTAATTAATTATCCTAAGATAGGAATTTCTCCCGGAAGAAAATCTCATCCAATCGGTTCTGATATTGTTTTCTTCCAAGTAAGCGTGAATTCTTTTGTCAACACAAAACGACGTATTACTCTTATCGACTCTATTAACTGTAAAAGAATTTCCAAATTTCAAATACTTCCCTGTTTCGATCTCTGCTTCTTCCAATTTTTCAGGAAAATCAGAAGGTGCTTCCTCAAAAAAACCAATAAATCCTTTAAGAACTTTTCCAAAACTTTCGTATTTCTCTGCAAAGAATCTTTTTGGAATATGATTTTCTAGCAAATACCGATCCAGACGGACTCGGGTTCGATCTAATTCGTAAGCAAATTTCCTCTCTTCGCATTCAAATCCGTATCCGAAAATTTTCTTTCTAAACACTAAAACCATATGCATAAAAGAAATTCCTCAAACGAAAAAAGTTCGGAGGATCTTTCTCTCCGTAGTTCGGGAAATATTCATAAACTGAAAATAACAGTCTCTAATAGGAATCTCCAAAGCTTTGAATGTTTTGCGATGGTCTATTAAAACCGAAATACAAGCAGCGAAAGAAAGAAATCTCCATATGACCTTGAAAAGAAACCGAGTGATTGGATTTTTGAGTCGGATACTAAAAAACGTACTATGAAAGATCAGATGTTTTTCTTCATCTTCTGCGATATGGAGTAAGGCATTTTTTACGGAACCGAATGGGATTTTCTCTGCGATTTTTTTGTAAAAGCAGATCCCGATTACTTCTGCGACCAATAACACCATCAGTTTGAGCCTGGTTCCTACGAGCCTTCTGCCAAAATGAAAAAGTTTTTCTGTCCAATTACTCTGGATCAGTTCTCCCCTTAATGCACGGATGCAGTCCCCTAAGATACGCGCATGTCTACCTTCTTCTTTTACAAAAAGTTTAAGTGCCTGTCGATAATTCGAATCCACTCCATAAATATTTATATGATCTATATCTTTTGCGATCCGACCTTCTCCGGCTTCTCCCAACTGGAAGATCGCCAGAGATTTAGCAACCGGAAGTCGTTTTTGAGGAATAAATCCGATGACCTGCTCTTGTACAACAGGATAAGGACGATCCGCATTCTTTCTAAAATGTTTGGCCCAATTTCCCCAATAAAATCCTCGATCTCTTTTTTCAAGGCGAGTCCATAATAAATTTCTAATTCCTTTCTTTCCGAAAAGATTCATCACCAAAGTTAAAAGTACGATTTTAAGATCTAAGATAAAACTCCCTCTTTTTAGATAAGAAAGATCGAAACAAAGAGAATATTTGGATCCTCTGCCTGAATATAGTTGCGAAAGTCCCGTGATTCCCGGACGAACGGACCATCTTCGAGCCAAACCTTCTCCTTCCCAACCCAATCGTAAAATATCTTGTCCAGTCAAAGGACGAGGGCCTACGATACTCATATCTCCCTTCAAAATATTCCAGATCTGAGGAAGCTCGTCTAAGCCCGTACTTCTCAAAAAAGAACCTATAAAAGTTGGAGTTCCATTTTTTAAGGTTCTGAATTTCCAGATCCAGAATATCTTCTTTCCTACCCCTACCCTTTCTTGTAGGAAGAAAATCGGACCATGCTCGAAAACTGAGAACAACAGACAGATCCCAAGGTAAACCGGAGAAAATACTACAAGCGCAATCAAAGCCAAAAAAAATTCTAAAATTCGTTTCATGAATCAGAGAGTATCGAATTTTCAAAAACAAACCCACCTTCCGGGTGCAGATCTATAAGCACTCAAGTGCTTGACCTCCTGGTTCTATTTATCCTAAAATTCCGAGAACACATGAAAGCCGAGCCTCTCAAAATATTGGTCGCGGAAGACAATCTGAAACTCAGAAAAGCGATGGTCTCCGGCTTAGAAGAATCCGGAAAAATAAAATCGGTATTCGATTGCGACTCAGGAGAAGAAGCGATTCGTTATTGTTTAGAAGGAGACACCGACGTTCTTCTTTTAGATGTAAGACTTGCAGGAAAATTAAACGGAATAGAAACCATTATTTCAATCCGAAAGGAATTCCCGCGTAAACCGGTAGTCATCTATTCTATTCAAGATAGCGATGAATACTTCAGGACTTTTAGAAGTTCCGGAATTTTAAGTCATTATGCATATGTTCGAAAATCAAATTATCTTCTTCCTCAGATGGTAGTTCCACTCATTCGATTGGCGTATGACGGAAAAAGTTTTATAGATCCTGAAATCGAATCAAGAGTCACCGAAGTAAGAGAGAAGGACGAAAACTCTCCTCTCGCAGTATTAGAACCAAACGAAAGATCCGTAGCAGAAATGTTGGCAAAAGGATTTAGTAACGAACAGATCGCACAACATTTCGGGTTTAAAGATAAGAGAACGATCAGTAGGATCAACGGTCAGATCTACTCTGCCTGGGGATTAAACGAAACAAACTCCGACGAAAAAGTTGCCCGTACGAGAGCTGCACTCATAGTATTATCCAATCGTTTTTTAGAATGGGAAGAAGACGAAAAAATTTTTTACAGGAATTCTTCGGGAGAAAGGATTCCATGGATGCCTAATATTGACGACAGATCTTGAAATCTTAATCTGTTCCGTTTTCATTTTTCTTTCCACAAATTTGTTTTGGTTAGGTTCGACCACCGGAACAAATCTAGAAAAGAAAAATGCGGCGGCGTATTTTAGTATTTTTACCTTAGTTGTTTCATCTTTATTATTCTCTTTTTCTGCAATTTTAGGCCAGAATGGATTCTTAGTAGTATCCTCTTATCCTATCTTATATTTTTTTCCAGGACTGGTCTTACTGATACTCATCCCATTTGGATGGTTCGTTGTAATCGTTTGGTTTTTCGGGTTTTTAAGAAAAAAAGGAATTTTTCTTTTCTTATTTTATATTCTCTCCTTTTGCCAACTGATCGCTATCTCAATTTTGCTCATCTATAACCCGGGCAAAACTTGGAATATCAGTTTATTTGAATATTGGAAATTTGTACCTTTTTCATTCAAATCAGCTTATTTAATTTATATTTTCTCCTGTGTTTCTCTTTCATTACTTGGCTTATTTCTATTCAAAATTTCAGACAATAGTCTTTCGGAGTTGGGAAGACAAAAAGCGGTCCCTTTCTTAAAACTAATCGGATTTTCTCTATTAGGAGTGGTTTTGATAGTTTCCGTTTTATTCGTCGGAGAAGAATTTGGGATTATAGAAAATTTGATCTTAAAAGCGGAAAAAGAGCCCGAATACTTTTATGGATTCGTAATTTGTATCCAAGGGTTGATTTGTATTTCTATTTTGGTTTTGGGCTGGGCCTTAACTTCTTATGAAATACTTACGGGAAGAATCCTACCTAAGATCAGTTTAAAACAAGAATGGAAAAATTCCGTTTATATTTCTTTTGCACTTTTTTTATCCTATTTTGTTTTCGCGAAACTTGGATATCCAAGAGCCGAGATATTTGTCGTATTTTCCTATTCCTTTTTTCTCTCTCGTTTTTTTACGATACGAAAGAACAAACAAGTAAGTTCGAAGCAAAATAAAGTGTTAAAAAAGATCTTATCTTCCGGTTCTGTAAAACTTTCTTTCGGATATTTATGCAAAGATGTGTTAGAGTCAACCAAGGCCGCTCTCATTTTCCAAGGAAAAATCCCCTATATTTCCGATACGAATATTTATTATCCTGAAGACACTTCGCAAGGAACATTTGATTTTTCTAAAGTAGATTTCAATTCGGAAAATTCCAATATTCAATACTTAGACAAGGATCAGTTCTCAGGTTTTGTAATCCGAGTAAAAATAGAGAGTGTTCTTTCCGGAAATGCCTATTTAATCTTGGGCCAAAAAGAAAACGGAGGATTATTTGCAGAAGAAGAGATCGAGATCGCAAGAATCACGGGCACCTGGCTCGTACATTCTTTATTTTTAGAAGAAACCGGAAATATTCTAGAAGAACTTCAAAGAAAGAAGATACAAGAACAAAGACTTTCCGACCAAAAAACCAGGCAGATCCTTCACGATGAAATACTTCCGGAGATCCATTCTCTTATTTTAGAAATTTCCAACGACAAATCAGGGAGTCTTAATTTAGAATATGCAAATTCTCTTACGAGTCTTCATAAAAGAATATCTTCCTTATTGAGAGAAATGTCCGATACCGGCTTGGAAATTTCCAGGATCGGATTAATTCCGATGCTACAAAAACTACAGGCTGTAGAGGCAAAAGATTTTAATTTAATTTGGGAAATAGATCCAATTACAAATTTTCAAACGGAAAACTACCCTCCCGAAGTGCAGGAAGTTTTATATTACGCATTCAGAGAATCCTTACGTAATGCAGTAAAATATTCCGGAGAAGTTCGATCTGAGATCCTGATTCATATTCAATATGAAAACGGATTATCTATCCAGATCAAAAATGAAATAGGAAAAGACCATACATCGATAGGTTCTTCCGGCCAAGGACTAAAAATACATAGTGCACTTTTGAGAATTTTCCACGGTTCTTTGACATTGGAGTTTCTCAATTCTAAGGAGGCGATGATCCGTATCTTTCTTCCTTCTCCTCAAAAATAAACCTATGATTGATATTTAACAAGGTTCGATACAATTATAGTCCTAAAAATCGACTTGCTAGAATGATTTTCCTTTCAATGATGCGCATAAGTCGAAATCTAAATGATCCAATATTGTGAACATTTGTTCATAACATTTATCCGGAGTTTGCAGACCATGCGATCACAAAACAAAAAAGAAAAATCAATCTCTATTGCGATTGTTGGTACGGGTTTCGGCGGCTTATGTGCCGCAATACAACTCAAGAAAAACGGATTTCATAATTTCGTAATTTATGAAAAATCAAATTCTGTAGGAGGAACTTGGAGAGAAAACACTTATCCGGGAGCGGCATGCGATGTTCCTTCTCATCTTTATTCTTTTTCTTTCGAGCCGAATGCAAATTGGCCTAGAAAATATTCCGCCCAGCCTGAAATACTTTCCTACTTAAAACATTGTGCCGAAAAATACGGGGTACTTCCTCATATTCGATTTGGTATCGAGATACAATCAGCCGATTGGGACGATTCTTCCAGAGTCTGGAAGATCAAAACTTCTCAAAATGAAACCTTAGACCATGATGTTTTTATTTCAGCAGTAGGACAATTAAATCGCCCTGCTCTTCCTTCGATCAAAGGTTTAGAGAGTTTTAAAGGTAGAATATTCCATTCTGCGAATTGGGATCCTTCTTATAATTTTTCAGGGAAGAAGGTAGCTGCGATCGGAACAGGTGCGAGTGCCATCCAATTTATTCCTCAGATCGTAAACCAAGGAGCAGAAGTGACAGTCTTTCAAAGAACTGCGCCTTGGGTGGTTCCTAAACCGGACCGCAAATATTGGGGTTTTGAAAAGTTCTTATTTAAGTATCTTCCCGGGCTTAGGCTATTGCATAGATTCCAGATCTATATTTGGAACGAAATCAGAATGATCGCATTCCAAAAGAACAATCATGCAAATCAGATCGTAAAATGGATGAGTCTTTCTCATATGAAAAAGTTCGTCAAGGATCCGGAATTACGCAAAATTTTAACCCCAGATTATCCAGCAGGATGTAAACGTATCCTTCTTTCTAACGATTATTACGAAGCATTAGCAAAACCGAATACAAAAGTTCTTTCTGAATCTATCCAGGAAGCAAATTCGGACGGAATCATAACCAAAGAAGGTCTCCAAAAATTTGATACGATCGTTTTCGGAACTGGATTTAAGGCCACTGAGTTTCTTTCTCCTATGAAAGTAAAAGGAACAAACAACCAGGATCTGAATGAAGTTTGGAAAAATGGTGCAGAGGCTTATTTAGGTGTGACTGTTGCAGGTTTTCCGAACTTCTATATTTTATACGGACCGAACACAAACCTAGCTCACAATTCTATCGTATATATGATAGAATCCCAAGTTCGTTATATCATTTCTGCTTTAAATGAAATGAATAAAAAAGGGATTAAAGCATTGATCCCCAAAGTTCGTAGCATGCAAAATTATAATGCATCTTTAAATAAAAAATTCGATAAATTCGTTTGGGATACCGGGTGTAATAACTGGTATATCAATTCTTCCGGTAAGAACACGAATAATTGGCCTGGCCACACTTACGAATATTCTTATAAGACCAGAAAGATCAATCTATCCGAATATGAGATTCTCTCCGCCTGAAAATTGTAGGGAGATGTATCACATTAGAAATTTAGAAACTATTCTTCTGCATGAGGTGGTAGTGTCATTCCTGTATATGCGCACTCTATCACAGAGAGGACAAATTTTTTCATTTCCTCTTTGTTCTTTTGAGGCTTTATTCTTCCTTCCAAAAAGAGCATCGCGATTCCGTGAATCATAGACCAGGAGGCCACAGTTTTCTCACGTGTTTGGCCTACTTTGATTGCTCCCAATCTCTGCCCCATACGTATGATCTCATGCAATTGTCGATACGTTCTTCTCGAAACAGCGGACAATGTAGGATGCAATTTTAAATCGACACCGCCGAACATGATCCTGGCAAATTGCTGATTATTCAAAATAAACTGAATATAGGTCCAACCAAGAGCTTGGAAACGTCCTATAAAATCATTATCCGTTTTTTCTAACTCTCTCTGATACTCGGAGAAATATTTTTGAAATCCTCTTTCTGCAATAGCGGCAAGCAAAGCGTTTTTACTTTCGAAATGATGATAAGATGCAGCATGACTTACACCTGCAAGCGCTGCAACTTTTCGCAAAGAAATCTCTTCGAGAGGAGTTGTTTTTAATAATTCAGTACCCGCGAATATAAGATCCTCTCTGACAGTAATCTTGTCTTTTTTAAACGGCCTTCCCGGTCCCTGCAGTTGGCGGCGTTTATTCTTTACGGGCATACCAACGATTCTCGCCAGCTACCATTCTTTGCAAGAATATATTTACCAGTGGTAATTTAAATCTTGATTCTTATATTATTTATATTACCACTGGTAAATAATAGCTATAATACGTAAACTTATCGGAGAATTGTATCATGGAAAAGGCTTTTCAACCCATCAATATAGGAAGTTTTACTCTTCCGAATCGATTCGTAATGGGATCCATGCACCTCGGACTCGAAGGCAAAACTGGAACCGCAGAAAGAATGGCTGCATTCTACGGAAAACGATTTGAAGGAGGAGTCGGCCTCATAGTCACCGGTGGAATCAGTGTGAATGAAGAAGGAAGAGGATCCAAACACTTCTTCAATATACAGAAAGAAGAACACGCATCCGAATTACAGGAGATGAATGCTCTTTTAAATGGAAACGGAACGATGTGTGCTCAACTATTCCACGCAGGACGTTATGCGTTCGATAGAAACTGTGTAGGCCCTTCTGCCCTCCGCGCTCCGATCAATAGATATGTTCCTAGGGCTCTTACAGAAGAAGAATGTTGGAAAACCGCAGAAGATTTCGGGATCGCAGCAAAGCTCGCGAGAGAAACCGGATTTGGAGCTGTGGAAATTATGGGAAGCGAAGGATATCTCATTAACCAGTTCTTCTCCCCTGTAACGAATCATAGGGACGATCATTTTGGAGGAGATTCCAAAAGGCGAATGAACATGGCTGTTGAAGTTTTACGAGCAGTCAAAAAAAATCTTCCGGAAGGTTTTCCGATCATTTTCAGAATGTCCGGAATCGATCTCATCCCAGGAAACCCAACTTTTGAAGAAGTATGTACTCTTGCTAAAACATTACACCAAGAAGGTGTATCCGCTTTGAATATTGGGATCGGTTGGCATGAATCAAGAATCCCTACTATCAGCCAATTAGTTCCAAGAGGAGCCTGGGCAAATATTGCGGGACGAATCAAAGAAAAAACTCCCGGCATTCCTATCATTGCATCTAACCGAGTAAACGATCCGATCACTGCACAAAGAATTTTTGATAATAATCAGGCTGATATAATTTCCATGGCGAGACCGTTTCTCGCAGATCCGTTTATAGTAAAAAAAATACGGACAGGTATGTCAGATCGGATCAACACATGTATCGCATGCAACCAATCCTGTTTGGACCATGCCTTTATAGATAAATCTGTTTCCTGTCTTGTTAATCCCCAAGCCGTCAATGAATTGGAATACGAAATGGATCCCAATGTGAAACCGCAAAAAGTTGTAGTGATTGGATCAGGCCCGGGTGGTCTTGAGGCGGCGAGAGCCAGTGCTTCTTTTGGCCATGAAGTTATACTTCTTGAAAAAGCGGACGAGTTAGGAGGACAATTCCTATTTGCTTCTAATATACCAGGTAAATCTGAATTTAAAGAAACACTCCGTTATTTCAAAAACGAACTTCCGGCACTCGGAGTAGATATCCGTTTAAATACAAATTGCGATCTAAAGCTACTTGAAGAATTGAATCCAGATGCGATTATATTTGCAACAGGTGTTAAACCGAGAGAATTTACTCTGCCCGGTATTGATATTCTTCCGGCAGGAAATTACACGGACTATTTGAACGGTAAATTCAAAGCGGGGAAAAAAGTAGCTGTGATCGGTGGAGGCGGGATAGGCGTTGATGTGGCTCATAAACTGACTGAAGAAAACGATCCTAGTCTCGAATCTTATTCAAAAAAATATAATATCAGTTCGTTTACGAATGCGGTTATCCAACCTCATAAATCGGAAAGAGATGTTGCGATTTTTAGGAGAAGCGGAAAACATGGTGCCGGTCTCGGACCTACTACTTTTTGGGCTCTCAAACAAGAATTAGAAGCTTCCGGAGTAGAATTCTTTCAGGGACTCAACTATAAGGAAATCACGAAAGACGGTCTTAAGGTAACCTTGAAAAACGGAGAGGAAGTTCTTTATCCATGCGATTCCTTGGTCCTGTGTGTAGGACAGGAAAAAGAAAGTTCTCTCTATGAGAGCTATAAATCTTTACACCCACAAAAACAAATATTTATTATCGGTGGGGCAAAGGATTCCAAAGGAATTGATGCAGAGAGGGCATTTTTAGAAGGATTGAATGCCGCTTACAGTATAGGAAAAGAAAATAAAGTCTCTGCGATTGCATAGATAAAAGAGGGAATATGATAGCTAATAATTATTTTACAGACGACGAAGATTTAAAATTATTTTTTGAACACTTAATTGATTGGTCTTCGATCGTAAAATCAACAGAAGGCGAAGAATTTTTCGACCACGAACTTTATAAAAAAACGAATAACCCAAGATATGAAATGGCTCCCTCAAGCGTCGAAGAAGCGGTAGAACTATATAGATCGAGTCTTGAATCATTGGGTGAATTTTTCGGAAAAGACGTTTCTCAACTTTCTAGTATCATGGATAGGAAACATCTGCGCTACGAAAATGGAACAGTAATCTTTCCGGACGAAACTACATCGATATACGAGAAATTCCGCGACACAGGACTCATGCCTTTTTCTATTTCGAGAGAAGCAGGAGGATTAGGACTACCAGGAACCATGAGTGCATTTTACGGAATGATCATGGCAAGAGCGGATGTTTCTTTTTGTATGACCGTTGCTCTATTGAATTTGGCTCAAATTGTTTCCAGGTACGGGACAGAAGAACAGATAGAAAATTTTGCGGCAAAGGCAGCAACTGGAGAAACTCTTTTTGCAATGTCTCTTACCGAACCGGATTTCGGGTCCGACCTAAATAATGTCAGAACGACTGCTGTAAAAATGGAAGACGGACATTATCGTCTAAACGGAACAAAACGTTTTATATCCCAAGGTTGCGGACTCGGGCCCTATCCTTCCAGTCTATTGACTCTTGCACGAACAGGTAACGGAGGAGCTCGGGGATTATCCGTATTCTTGGTAAAAAGTTCTGATGTAACGATTGCAGGTATTGAAACAAAAATGGGAATCCATGCATCTCCTACCTGCGAAGTAGTATATGAAAACAGTTACGGTGAACTCTTAGGGCAAGAAGGTCTCGGCCTCACCAGATACACTACTGGTATGACAAATTTTATGAGACTCGGGAGTGCGGCATGTGGTCCAGGTGCCGGGGCCGGAGCATATTATGAATCTCGAAAATATGCCGAAGAAAGACAACAGTTCGGAAAACCGATCGCAGAAATTCCTGCAGTTGCCGAAATGCTTCACAAAATCCAAAGAGAAGTGAACGCATCTAGACTTCTTACGTTTGAAACCGCCCGCGTTGTAGATATGTATCAGCATCACCAGATCCGCCTGGAAAAAGGAAATAAAGAAGATAGAGAAATCCGAAAAGACGAAAGAGTAAAAAAATGGGGAAATCTAGCTTCAGTCTTAACCCCTATCGCAAAATACTATTGTTCGGAAGAAGGTCATAAATGTGCGGGCCTAGCCATCCAAATTCATGGTGGAGCCGGTTATACGGAAGACTACGATGTGGCTAGAATATTTAGAGATTCTAGAATCAATACGATCTACGAAGGAACAAGCCAGATCCATGTTCGAATTGCAGTCGGAGCAATCGTGGCGGGAATGACTGGAGATGGAAATTTTAAAAAATATTTGGAATCAATTAACGCGGAAATAAAATCGCCTTCTAAATTCCTCACTGAACAATCCAAAATATTCGAAGATGCAATAACGAAATTCAGAGCAATCGAAGACGATCAAGCTAAAGAAAGGGTCGCAGAAAATTTGATGATCATTACTTCGAGATATCTATGTAGTATGTTGTATGAGAAAGCTTTAACTAAATTGAAACAAAACAACCAACTCGATCGTTGGACAAAGGATTGTACAGCATATCTAATCGATAGCACTGCTATCGCCAAATCATGCATCTATAGAATCGAAAATGCTGTGTAAAATGATCGAAATTACTTCAGGAATTTAGGAATAAACGAAGTCTTTTCCGGATAAAACTGAGAAGCGAGTAAGAATATAAAAATACTTATCGCAATCCCGATAGATGCAAGAAGTACATCCTTACCTACTTTGCGGAATGTTTCCAAATAGGGAGCATCCCTGTAGGTAAGGAAATTTAAAACGATTTCTCTTCCCGCAAGCATTCCCAAGAAAACCCAGGTGGTGGACATAGGCATATTGCTGATCTTTTGGAAGAATATTAAAATACTCGCATATACTAGATCTACGATAGTTGCCGCTTTGGACCATTGGATGTCAGACTTCTCCGTCACTATCTCTTGGATGGTCCCGCCATTCGTATATAATATGATTCCAAGAGCCCCGATCAGAATAGAAACAGCTCCGGCAAGTTCCATCCAATTCAATTGTCTAGGAAGATAGACCACTATATTAGCGGCATCTTGCGCAAGCCATGCTGCCCATAAAAACAAAGTGGAAAACCATTGTAAGATCGCCCATTTTCTTTCGGTTCTTGGATCGGGCATATGGTCGTCATAATATTCTTTCGGATCTACTTTTACTAAGATCCCCCAGACGACCAACGCGGTGATAAATGCAATCATGTATCCTAAAAAGGATTTAGTCAGCATCTTCTCTATATTCTGCCCGCCGAATAATCCCAGGATCAAAAATGTGGTTGAGATCGGAGATTTCATTCTAGTGATCACTACTAGAACGATAGGTGCAATCAATTGTAGAAAATTATATTCTGCAGGAGGTGTAAAATTATCCAACCTGTGAAAATGAACTTCTCCGCTACCTGACCACCAAGCGTATCCAAACACCAAAGCAAGAAGTCCACCCAAGGCAGCAAGTTTCGGGAACCAATGTACTGATTTTTTACTTTCTATGAATGTGCCCACAGTTTGGACAGCATCATTACCTGCCACGGAGAATGCAGAGATACAGAAAGCAAACCAACCTAGAATATAAGAAGAAATCCCTAAATAATACCCCAAACTCATGACCAAAAAGGACAGAAAGACCAATACATAAAACCGGATCTGGTCCTTAAAAGAGGGATGTTGGAAATCAATTTGATTCATGAGGGACCCAATGGGTTTCGCTTGTTTGAGGCTAATTTAGTATAGAAAAAAATCGAAAGCCCAAACGGTCAAGGTGTATCGGCCCATATTTAAGCGCTGAAATGGGGCTAAAAACAAAAACGGGCCTCATTTGAGACCCGTCCTTACGAAAAAACTAAAGTTTCCTAAGTTCTATTCTAGGTAATGTTTGCTGTATCTTGCTTCGATGTCTTTGATATCGAAAATGATAAAGAAGTCGGTAGTCTTGAAAACTGCATCCAATGCTGGAATTCCGCAGATTGTTGATCCGGCTCTAATATAACCTTTAATCAATGCAGGGATTCTTTTAGAAACTTCTTTGATATCTTCAGGACTGTAGTTCTGATCGAAACCTGGCATCTCGAATCCTGGAAGAGGTTTTACGTCGAAAGCTTCTCCAGCGAGAGCTTGTTTATCTTTCAAGAATGCATAAACTTCATTTGCAGATTGAGCATCCGTGCTGTGAACTGAACCGCAACCGAAAAGGTATCCGATATTGTTCTTCTTCATATATTGAGCGAGTCCGCCCCAAAGAAGAGAAATCACGGATCCGTCTCTGTATTCAGGATGAACACAGCTGCGTCCGATCTCTGCAGGTTCCCTTTCTAATTCGTAAATTTTAGTGATATCGAATTCGTTATCGGAGTAGAATCCCAGATTCGCCTTAGCAACGCTACGGCGTAGGATTCGATAGGTTCCGACAATCATGTCGTCTCTATTCTTATCCACTACGATAAGGTGGTCGCAAAATAAATCGTATTCATCTCTGTCTTTACGTGTAGCTGCGGATTGAGGTAAACCTTCTCCCAACTCCAGATTGAATACATCATAACGAAGAGCTAAAGTTCTTTCGATCTCGAGTTGGTTCTCTGCGATCCTTACTTCAAGCTTACGTTCTACTTTTTGCTTTTTTTGGACTGTTCCTGATCCCATTGTCGTCCTTCTTTTCCTTGTTAGGATGCTTCTATCTATCATCCTAAATGGTTACAGTCGGATTACGCTGGAAAGAAATTCCGATGACTGACTTGGCCAATTAACCTGCCATTCTGCGGAGTGAGGTCAGTTTTTTGACATAATCGAGAAGAAATCCCTTACCTTTTACGTCGATTTGCGTGAATTGGAGACCGAAAAGACCCTGTGCTTCCTTGGATGCGCTTAAGTGTGTAATTTTACCTAATGCTTTAAATGGTTTATATCCGGGCAGAGAAACCACAATTTCCACGCTGGAATGAATATCACAGCCATCAAATTTATGAGGTACACGAACTGCGATCCCTCCCTCGCTAACGTCCTGGGCTACGAGGATATCTAAAAAACCGTTTCCCATCAATTGGAGTTGAACTGGTTGTTTAGGGAAAGGGACGACCCTTACCTGTTTTCTTTTCTCCACGAGGACCCTCCGGACATTAGAATAATGGCCAAACCTATACTATAAATGGATAAGACGGGAGAAGAAAATGGTTTTCCTACGAAAAAATAATCGCGTAACACTCGTTCAAAATAGTGCTAAGTATTTAGTCCTAACTCTGCCTCGGCACCTTCGACCAGAGAGAGTTTATAGGTAGAAAGTATCTTGGAAACCTTCTTCTCGAATTTACGATTGAACACGAAGAAGTTTAAAGATTTTTCCAAAAAGAAAATCATCTCTATCGGTTTCCATTCGATCACTCCCCGTTTAGCATCTACGATCTTTCCGTGTTGCAATAGTGTGGAGATGGCTCGGATAGAATGTTTTGGGAAAGTAGTTCTCAGAGCCTGGTAAAGAGCCTTGGAATCCGCTTCTAAAAAATGGAATTTACGGGAGAAGAGTACTGCGTCATGAAAATACTCGGGACGTATCACTGCTCCATTCAATCGGAGAGAGATGATCAGAAACCCGATCAGGTCCGACATCTCCGGAAAAATCCCAAGTCCAGGAACATCTTGCCCCGGATACAAACGAGCGGGGTCTCGTCCTTCCTGTTTCGGATGACGTGTCTGGAGCCAATTCACAACCAGGTATTTTTCTTTGAAGAAGTAATCGTTGAGACGGATCCTATATTCTTGGATGCTCAAACGTAGATGAACTATAATTTCGTTCTGATAAGTGAGAATGAGTTTTTGGTAAGTGTCGTCACTTCCGGAAAGATCCAGTTGGAAAGAATCGTATCCTCTTTTTTTAAGTTCTGCCAGAACCCCGGTGATCTCGAAAAGTTCCCAAACACTTTCTTTGGTAAGAGAATGAAATAAGACTCCGGATTGAGCGATGTGAGAGTCCACCGCCGCGCATAAAAAGTCGTCGTATACAAAATCGAAAAAACGAGGATTATTGTATGCAACCTTACCCATCAAATCTTTCGCTTTCTTTACAGTTTGGCAGATTTCTTCCTTTTTTCAAGGAAATAAATCCGGTCACCAAACTATCTGAGAAATATCAAAGTTTCGATCTGAAGTTCGAGTACACTTTTAAAACCTGGTCTGCAGCTTCTGTTTGAGGATAATGTCCTATACCGGAGAGTTCGTACACTTTTGCGTCCGGTCTCATCTCTCTCAATCGGTCCACCACATGTCTACCGCTGACGGGGTCTTCTAAACCGTCGGCCAATGCGTACGGGATCGGGCTGTCCAGAATTGCTCCGACCCATCTATCTCTGAAAATTTTTCTTTCTCTCATGTATCTTATCAATTTATGATAAATCGCCTTCCCACCTCCGTTATTCACACATTCCCAAAATCCATCCAACTCATCTTGGTGAGGTTTGGTATTCGGTCCAAATACTTCTGAAAAACTTTTTTGGAAGGAGGTCTTGTTCACTAAACGTGAGAATAAAAATCCCAGAGGGCCGTTTAATAATTTTTGTACTGTTCTAGGTCTATGTGTTTCCGGAAAGATCCCGCCGTTTAGAAAGAACACAGACTCCAGATCAGGTCCACCAATTCTCTGTCCGGATAATTTCTCCCTGAATCTTGCAACTAATTCTTGTGCTACAGTATCTCCTAGGTCATGAGCGAGAAGATGTACCTTTTTGATCCCTTGTTCTTGCAAGAAGAACTCCGCTTGGTCAGCGTATTCATAAATAGAATAATGTCCGTCTTTCGGTTTTTCGGAAAAACCAAAGCCTAGATAATCTAAGGTCAAAACTTTGTACTGATGAGTAAGAGATTCCCATACATCCTTCCAGTCCCAGGAAGAAGTGGGAAAGCCGTGTAAAAGAAGAAGTGCTTCTCCTTCTCCACCTATTCGATAGAATAGTTTCCTTTTTTTCCATTCAAAGAAAGCTCCCGATGCCTTCCAGGCCAAAGGGTGAGTTCTCCAAAGCGGTTCCGACATAGACTCCTCCAGAAGAGGTAATATTGTACTCCCCGCTTTCCGAATGGAAAGTGTAAAATCTATAACGTGAAGGAAATTTCAGTCCATTGCGTCTAGAAGGTTGGATAAGAAAACTTTTCTCTCTTTCCCTTCCGGAAATCTGCCAATACCGGCGCCCATATTATCTTTAAGATGGGAAATCTTAGAAGTCGCAGGGATCGCGCAAGTCACAGCGGGATGAGAAAGAATATATTTTAAGAAGGCTTGAGCAAAAGAAGAACAATCCCATTCCTTAAAATACTCCGGCAAAATTTTTCCTTTTGTATTTCTAAAAAGTCCCCCTTCTTCGAAAGGACGATTGATCAGGACTGCGATCCCATGTTCCTGAGCAAAAGGCAAAATTCTATTCTCTGCTTCACGCGTTTGAATAGAATAAGGTATCTGTAAGAAGTCAGGTTTTTCTTTTTCAGAGATCCTTTCCATCTCAGAAAACGCAGACGTGGTAAAATGGGTTAAACCGATATAACGGATTTTCCCTTTTTCTTTTAAGCCTCTTAATGTTTTGAGATGAGTTTGAGTATCTAGTAAATTATGGATTTGGAATAGATCAATCTTCTCTGTTTTCATTTTTTTGAAAGAAGTTTCGATCTGCGATTTTCCGGCGGCTTCTCCTCTAATCCAAACCTTTGTAGCTAAGAAAAATTTTTTCCTTTCCGCATCTGAAAAATCTTTAGATAAGATCCCGAAAATTTCCTCAGAACGACCGTACATGGGAGAAGAATCTACAACTCCTCCTCCAGTATGTAGGAACTCCGACAGAACTTCTTTTAATGGAGCCAAAGAAGAAGGATCCGGATCCACATCTAAAGTTTGCCAAGTACCTAAACCGATTGCAGGAATTTCTTCTCCAGTTTTTGGGATCTTACGTTTTAACATTTTAGAGACTCCGGACGTTTGAGAGAATAACGGAGATATAATATTCTCCGAAAGACTTACGCCTGCGGCAGATACTGCCAAAAGTTTTAGGAACTTTTTTCTGGAATAAGAGCTTTCCATTAAATTTTCCCTAAGCGGCCGAATTTTAAGAGCAGTTTGCCCGAGGACTCAAGTAAAAATTAATGAGCCTCGTCCCAGTTTTGTCCGAATTTTCCTTCTACCTTGACAGGTACATCCAGAGGAAGGGCGTTCTCCATTAAACTTTTACAAACTTTTAGGAACTCATCCTTTTCCGATTTGTAGACTTCAAATACCAATTCGTCATGCACCTGGAGTAGAAGTTTTGATTTCCATTTTCTCTTTTCGATCTCGTCTTGGATCTGGATCATTGCAATCTTGATCATGTCGGCGCAGGTTCCTTGGATAGGAGTGTTGATCGCAACCCTTTTAGCGCCTTCTTTAGCCTGACGATGTGTGGATGTAATATCCGGAACGGGTCTCCTTCTTCCTTTCATGGTCTCTACATAACCTTTCTCTTCACAAAAGGCAATCGTATCGTCCATATACTTTTGGACACCAGGATATTGAGTTAGATATCTTTCTATAAAACTTTTTGCCTCGTCTCTTGAGATCCTGAGGTTACGACTGAGACCGTAAGGAGTGACTCCATATATTACGGAAAAGTTAACTACCTTCGCCTTATCCCTCATTTCAGGACTGACCAAATCTTCGGAAACACCGTAGATGGCGGCGGCAGTTCTTTTATGAATATCGATCCCTTTTTTATATGCGTCCATCATAGCCGGATCTTTAGATATATGAGCCATGATCCGGAGTTCTATCTGAGAATAGTCCAAACTTAGGACCTCAAAATCCTTATGGCCGGAGATAAAACCTTTTCGGATCAATCTTCCTTCTTTTTCTCGGATCGGAATATTTTGCAAGTTCGGATCCGTAGAAGAAAGCCTTCCGGTAGCGGCTATCGTCATATTATAACTGGTATGAATTCTTCCGTCTTTAGGAGAAGCCATACTAGGAAGAGTATCCACATAAGTAGAGATCAACTTTGTGTATTTTCTATAATCCAAAAGTTTTTCGATGATCGGATGTTCTCCCAATAATTCTTCCAAGACTTCGTGGTCTGTGGAATAGCCTGTCTGGGTCTTTTTAACTACTCGGAGTTGCAACTCGTCGAATAATATTTTTTGAAGTTCTTTAGTCGAAGCGATATTGAATTCTTTCCCTGCGGCTTTGTAGATCCCTCTTTCCAGATCTTTCACTTCTCTTTGGAAATCTTTGGAAAGTTCCGCAAAATATTTTGCATCTACCGAAATCCCAGCCTTCTCCATCTGGGTCAGAACAGGAATTAACGGCAGATCTATATCTTTGAATACACTCTCTAAACCGGATTGTTTTAAAGATTTGCGAAGAACATTATATAATCTTAAAGTAATATCCGCATCTTCCGCCGCGTATTCGCTTACCTTATCCAGGTCCACTTCCCAAAGATTTTTTTTGTTTTTACCGGTCCCCACCAGCTCCGCATAAGTGATCGTTTTATAGTTTAGAAGGTCTTCTGCAAGATCGTCCATATTAAATCTACGACTTTCCGGTGCGAGAATATAGGCAACGATCATCGTATCGAAAACGATATTTGCCACTTCGAATCCGTGGTTTTGCAGAACGATCAGATCGTATTTAATGTTCTGACCAACCTTAGGTATATTCGGATCCGATAATATAGGCCCCAATATTTCTCGGACCTGATCCAAAGGAAGAAGTTGTTTCTTATTGGCAAATAGACCCTCTTGGGTATGAGAGACCGGGATATAAAAACCGGTTCCTTCTTGATTACATAAAGATATACCCAGAAGTTCCGCATCAAAAGCGTATTGAGAAGTGGTTTCCGTATCCACGGAAAGGATCGGAGATTTTTTCCAAGCTCTTGCAAGTTTGGTCAATTCCTCTATACTTTCTACTCTCTTATAAATTCCTTTTTTGGCAGCCGGACCTTTTGTAGATCCTGCCGGTCCTTCTTCAGGTTCGTCTTTAGGAGGTTCTTTTCCTACGGACTTAGCAAGGTCACGAGATAAAACATTATATCCTTGGTTCTTAAGATATTTAATTCCTTCGTCGGAAGCATAGTCGGGAAGTTTGAGATCATCTTCCTTGATGCCCAGATCCAAATCTCTTTTAATCGTGGCCAATTGTCTGGACATGAACGCATTATCTTTATGTTCTATAAGTTTATTCTTTAGGCCCGGATTTTTAATCTTCTCTATATTTTTATAAATTCCTTCCAGGTTTTTGTATTCTTGGATAAGTTTAGAAGCTCCCTTCTCCCCAATACCCTTAACACCTGGAATATTATCCGAAGTATCTCCAACGATTCCCATATAGTCTGGGATCTGTTTTACGTCTACGCCAACTTCTTCTTTTACCCAGGCGGAGTCGATTTCCACAAACTCTGTGACTCCTTTTTTCCCTCTGAGCATTTTAATATTCTTTTTTTCTAATAATTGGTATAAGTCCTTATCTCCGGAAAAGATCAGTATCTCTTTTGCAGAAGCCTTATAATTTTCGGCAAGAGTTCCGATAATATCGTCCGCCTCATGTTTTTCTATCTTGAGTATCCTAAAACCAAGAACCTTCAAAGTTTCCATGATCTCGTTCAACTGAGGACGTAGATCTTCTGGCATAGGTTTACGATTCGCTTTATATTCTGCGAATGTGGCCCCTCTTTCCAAGGGTCCGCCCGGGTCGAAGGTCATCGCTACATGAGTAGGAGCATAATCTTCAAAAAGTTTGAATAACATTCTGAAAAATCCGAAGACCGCACCGCTAGGTTGCCCGGTTTTGGAATTTTTCAAATTGGAAGCTGCAAAAGCGTAATAGGCTCTAAATGCGAACGCGTGACCGTCTACTATGAGTAATTTTTTCATGCTGCTTCCCCAGATTTTCCTTTAGAGCCGGAATAAATTTCTTCACCTAATAAACTATAATACGCAAGTTCCGTTTTCTTGATCGTATTTTTAACGGAGAACCTTTTTACAGATTCCTTATTGAAAGTTCCCATAGATTTCCGGACTTTAGGATCTTCTAATAGAGTTTTATAAGAAGTAGAAAGAGAATCTGCATCTCCTACTTGAGAAACGAAAGCGCCCTTACCTTGGGTAAGCATTTCCGCGATGCCTCCACCGTTTGTGGCGACAATTGGCAGGCCGGCAGCCATCGCGTCTAATACGGAAGTTCCGAGACCTTCTTCTTTGGAAGTTAATGTGAAAATATCGAATAAGGAAAGAAGTTCGGAAATATCAGTCCTGAATCCTGTGAAGATTACTTTGTCCAAAAGTTTTTTTTCGGAAGCGAGTCTTTCCAGTTCCTTTCTAAGTTCGCCTTCACCGACGATAAGGACCTTATACTTTTTCTCCGTTTCTACTTTAGATAAAGCGTTGAGTAACGTTTTCTGATCCTTATGATCGACTAATGCAGCTATATTTCCGATGATCAGCTCGTCTTTAGAAAGATTGAATTCTTTTCTTAAATAAGATGTATCATTTGCTTTTTTAGAAACACCGAGATCGATCCCGCTGTATACGGTCACCACTTTGGCAGGATCAATTCCATCCATGATCAGAATTTCGCGAATACGATTCGAAACGCTTAAATAAAGATCCACCCTATCGGAGACGTATTTACGTTTGCTGAACCAATTCTTTCTAAGTCTAAAATCCACTCTTCTGGAAACTACAAGTTTCACTTGGGGATGTTTTGCTTTCGCCATCCAAGCAATAGAATGTGCCTTTGCAGTATGTGCATGGATCAACTTGATCCCTTTGGAAACGATCAATTCTTGTAGAGCCTTAACGGAACCGAAATCCCATTCACCTTTTAAAGGAAGAGTAACTGTTGGAAGTCCGACTTCGTTAGCGCGGGTCTCTAATGCAGATCCTGGTTTGCATAAAATGAGCTGGGGGATTTTGTGTTTTTTTAAACCTTCTGCGAGAAGAAAAAGTTGCCTTTCCCCTCCTCTCCAGCCGGTTTCCGTGTCGATATGAAGAATCACCCGATCAAATTGAGGTTCTGGCTTGAATTCTGCAAGAGTTCCCCATTTCTTTTAGGAAAAAAGTCCTGGACAAACCGAATTCGCCTTAGCGACAATAATTCTAATATAACGGAGGAGGTCCAAAATGTGTGAACTTTTGGGAATGAGCGCCAATGTTCCTACAGATATATGTTTCAGTTTCACTGGCCTTGTCCAAAGAGGTGGAAAAACCGGACCCCATAAAGATGGATGGGGGATCGCATTTTATGAAGGCAAGGGCTGCAGGGTCTTCCAAGATCCTCAAGCAAGTGCGGATTCACAATTGGCTGAACTCGTTCGTAACTTTCCGATCAAAAGTAATTTAGTCATTTCTCATATCCGTAAAGCAAACCGAGGAAAGGTGGATCTAAAGAATACACATCCTTTCGTCCGGGAACTATGGGGTTATTATTGGACATTCGCGCATAATGGACAATTGAAAGGTGTGAAGAAGGAAACGTTAAAAGATTTTGCATCGGTTGGAACCACGGATAGCGAGTATGCTTTTTGTTGGGTACTCTCCGAATTAAAAAAGAAGTTCAAGACAAGACCTAAAAACGAAACCCAACTCTCCCAAGAGATCCGAAAACTATTGTCCAAGCTCGGAAAAAAGGGAGTCTCGAATATTCTAATTTCGGATTCCAAATATTTATATGCTTACTGTTCCACAAAACTTGTTTATATCACGAGACATGCTCCTTTCGGAGAGGCCAAACTGATAGATGCAGACCTAAGCATAGATTTTAGTAAACATACAAATCCGAAAGATATAGTTACAGTTTTAGCCACAAGCCCTTTGACCCAAAACGAAATCTGGACTCATTTTTTACCCGGAGAATTTCAGGTCTGGAAAGAAGGAAAACAATGGCAAAGATTTTCTCCAGCTAGTAAATAGGTTCACTTAATATCTTTTTATGAACCCTATTAGGAAATTTCCGAATTATCTAAAAATTTTAGGGATCTTTCTTTTATCCTACACCCTGATTACGAATTATTTATGGAGAGAACCGGATAATTATTTTTGGATCTGCCATGTTTCTGCATTTTTAGTTTCAGGAAGTTTAATTTTCGGATTTCGAAAAGGAATTCAAATCGGAGGATTGTGGCTAATACTCGGAACCATTTTTTGGCTTTCCGATGAAGTTTTAAACGATTACCCTCCGGACAAACTTTCATATTTTACACATTTATTATATGTATTAATCTCAATATATTGTTTTCGAAAAATAGGATTATTGCCTTTTCCCTGGATCGAATCGTTTTTATGGTATGTTTTCGTACAATTACTCAGTCTGAAGTTCACTGATCCTGTTCAAAATATCAATCTAGTGTATTCCATTTGGCCTCCCTGGGACCTCATATTTTCGAATTACTTTTATTTTCGGATTTTTATGAATTTTTTCATTCTAGGAGTTCTTTTCTTCGGCTCATATATATCGAATAAATTTCTTGATGAGTAACGAGAGACCGAATCCGAGATAAAGAACTTAAGAATTCAATTACAGGTTAGAAATAGATTCTATGTTTAAAATTCTCCAGGTTTTGCGTGAAGAAGGTTCTAAAAATGAAATCTATATTTTAAATCCATTCCAAATGGTTCTCTAACTTGATCTCTCGAATCCGATTGTGAATAGGTTCGAATATTAAAATCAAATCCGGAAGAATTTTCCTCCTCCCATCTGATACCTCTCCAATAAGTATATGCCAATTGAAGAATATACTTTGCTCCCAAAAGTGCCAATCTCAGATCGTTTCGGCTACGAACTCCGTCCAGATCATCCTGTTTACTATGCTGATAATTTGCTAAAAGCACAACCATTCCCGGGTCCGGTTGAGGATAAAAATTAGAATATGTTAGAAATAGATTTCTGGAATCCTCAAATTCTCTTTTTCTTTCCAATTCTTCTTTGTGTCCTTTCAGTTCTGAAAGCAATAATACAGAAGTGATCACCATTGTGAACCTACCTTTTCTGTATTCTTTTGCATGAAGAAGTCCCCAACCAGGGAGGACTGCACTTCTCCAGACTAGATCCCAACGAGACCTATCTTTTGTTTCGGGTGCAACAGTAGTCTGTTCTTGAGAATATATAGATGTAAGTCCAAAGAATAAGAATATATAGAATAAAACGAATTTTTTCACCTAGGTCTTCCTTTTAAGAATAATACACAAAGAGGGTCTTTACGGTCACGAAAAAAAGGAACCTAAGAAAATTACAAAATTTCGAATACTTGGTTGCCATAAGTAAGCAGGCCCAATTTAATTCTCAGGACGATCATGAACAAAATCCCATCCATTCTACTATTCTCTTTTATAATTTTTATTTCCAGTTTTGTTTTCGGAGCAGAGCCTGAAGACGAGATCAAATCACTGGTTTCTTCCTTAGATTCTTGCAAAGGTTGTGTTTTTATACGAAATGGTTCTGAACATAAACTTGACGAAGCAAAAGCTCATTTACTTAAAAAATACGATGCGGCCAAAAGTAAAATAAGCAGCACGGAAGATTTTATCAAAGGATTAGCAAGTAAGTCCTCGATCACAGGAACTCCATATAAGATTAAATTCCCGGATGGAAAAGAAGTAGAATCCGAAAAATGGCTATCCGACAAATTGAAAGAACTTCGTAATCCTCCACCCGCAACTAAACAAAAAAAGTCAAAATAAATCGATCTAGGCGAAAAATCACTTAAAGTCGGCAGTTATTCTAGATTGCCGACGTCGAATTGAGTTAGAGAATTTTATGCGAAAGTATCTATATCTTCTCCCCATTTCCCTTTTATTTGCCTGTCCTCCTCCACCTAGCGAAGATCCTCTTTCTTCTCTACTTTCTACATTAGCATTATCGAATATACAAGTCCCGGCAGACTATACGATCGTAGATTCTTCCAAACAGGCCCAACTAGACGCAGTAGAAGCTACTGCAACCAAGAATTCTACTTGTACCAAACTGGGAGCTTTTTATTGGGAAATTGGAGATGTCAATGGAGCTTATGGATATTCGTCCGTAAACGGTTCAGTGAATGGATCCACAGTTCTTTTGATTGCTTCCGCATCTAAATGGATTTGGGGGGCTTATGTTCTACAGAAGGTTGGAACCCCATCATCGATAGAACAATCTTATCTTAGGATGAGATCGGGTTACGATAATCTGAGCGATAACAAATGTAATTTAGCTCTTACAGTAAATGCATGTTTTATAAACGGACCTGGAAGAGATGGAACAAATAATAATGACTATTATAATTCCGGTGACCTAAATTATTTTTATTATAACGGAGCACATTTCCAAGCGTATGCTGCTTTGAATCCAAGCGGCCTAACTCCTGCACTTACAAATTACACTCGCGCTCAACTTGCAACTGAAATAGGAGATACTTTATTCGGATCCAATCCTGGAATAGACTATGCGGTTCCTCAACCTGCAGGCGGAGTTAGGACTTCGGCTTCTGTTTATGCTCAGTTCTTAAGAAGAATATTAAATTCTAATCTAACGATCCGAAATTATTTGGGAGCAGATCTTGTGCCTACATTACCTTCTGCACATCCCACCCAAGCAAAGTATTCACCTTTTGTTTTTGAAGATGTACATTATTCTTACGGACATTGGGTAGAAGATTCTTCCGGAAACGATGCTGCATACAGTAGTCCCGGAAAATTCGGATTCTATCCTTGGATAGATCCGACAGTCACCACTTACGGGATCGTCGCCAGATATTCTACATCGGGCCTGGCTTATGCAGAATCAGTGTACTGCGGAAGACTTTTAAGAAAGGCATTTGCTACCGGAATAGAACAATAGGTCTTTAGACCTCAGTCCGCATTCTGTAACGAAAAAGTAATTCTCTCTTCATGGAGTAGATACAAAAATTTAAGATGATCGAAAGTCGATGCTTCCATCGACATATATCAGTTCTTATCCTAAAGCAGGCCCCTTTCGAATATTAGTGGTGACCGAAACATTTCCTCCTGAGATCAACGGAGTTGCCAAAACACTTCATAGAATGTTGGGCGATCTTTTACAAAGAGGTCACGAGATCATCCTGGTCCGTCCGAAACAAGGCCATAACGATTACGCAACGGCAAGTGGCAATTATAGAGAAGTTTTAGTGAGAGGGGCAAAAATCCCCTTATACGAAGACCTAAGATTCGGATTTCCAGAAAAATACCTGCTACGCAGATTGATTGAATTAGAAAAACCTGATATAGTTCATGTGGTTACGGAAGGACCATTAGGCTGGTCCGCAGTCAGGGCAGCTAGACATGTAGGAATTCCTATTATCAGCGATTTTAGGACAAATTTCCACGCGTATGCAAAATATTATAAATTCGGATTCGCAGGAAAACTAGTCCATAATTATCTAAAAGGATTGCATAACAGGACCCAGATGACATTGGTCCCGACCGCTCAAATAAGAGAGCAACTAACGGAACAAGGATACACGAATGTGCAAGTGGTTTCCAGAGGGATTGATTCTGATCTATTTCACCCAGCTCGTAGAAATTCCAAATTAAAAACGGAATGGGGATTAAAACCTTCTGAACTTGGAGTTCTATACGTAGGAAGATTGGCTCCTGAAAAAAATCTGGATCTATTAGTAAGAACATTCCGCAGACTCCAAACAAGAGTTCCAAATGCAAAATTAATCTTAGTGGGAGATGGACCTTCCAAAGAAAAACTGCAAAAGGAAAATCCTGATTTCATATTCAGAGGAATGAGAAAAGGAAAAGAGCTGGCAGAACATTACGCTACTGGAGACCTATTTCTTTTCTCAAGCCTCACAGAAACTTTCGGGAATGTGATCGTAGAAGCGATGGCATCCGGACTTCCTATCGTAGCTTATGACTACGCTGCCGCGAACCAACATCTCAAACATGGTAAGTCTGCCTTACTCTGTGGTTTCGACAAAGAAGAAGAGTTTATTGAACAGTCCTGCCTCTTAGCGGAAAATAAAAAATTGGCCTCTCGACTGGGACTTGCTGCAAGAAAAATCGCAGCCTCCTGTACCTGGGAAGATGTTACGGATTCTTTGGAGATGACTTACTCGAAACTTTCTCTTTCTAAGAAAAAGGCTACGAGGTCTAAGAAAGCAATTAAGCTGAAAGTTCAGATGGTAAGAAGTTAGGATAATTGGCTTAAAATTTTACTTTTAAGATACTAAGTTAGACACTTTTATGCTATTACCATGCAGTGTATGGAAACAGCAAAAATTTTCATAAATATACTCCTACTACCGCTCTTCTTATCAAACTGCATACTCATCGATATTGAAGCAAATCTACAAACAAACTTAATTCCTAAAGTAGAAGCGTTTGAGCCGAATGATTTTGAATCAAAGTATTTCGGGTTCTAAACAACTTTCTACAACAATCACTTTCTCAATTCTTTCACCTTCGATCTAATAAAGGATTCCTTGTCCTTTTTTGCCTCTTTCAATGCGGCTTTTATTTCTTTCGGAATATCAAAATACTTCTCCGCCCAAATATAGATCTCAAAAAATACGGGCAGCAGATCGATTCCCTTTTGCGTGAGCCTGTATAGAACTTTAGCTTTGCTATCCGGATGATCCGATTTTTCGATCAAACCGTTTTCTTCCAATGACTGAAGTCTGGATGCCAAAATATTTGTAGCGATACCCTCATCCGACTTCAGGAAGTCTCCGTAAGTTCCTTTTTTGTTGAACATAATATCCCTGATAATGAGAAGAGACCATTTGTCCCCCCAGATATCCAGGGAGCAGCTAATCGGACAATCCGATCTTTTTTTACCCACTGACATAAATTTTATTTTTAAAAGTGCTTGCAAAAAACAAGTATTTTTTCGTCTCCTATATTTACTTGCAAATTGCAAGCAAATTGAGTCCAATATAGGACTAAGAGGATCAAAGATGAAACAAACAATTTTAGTTACTGGAGCTTCTTCAGGTATTGGGCTCCTTCTTGCCAATAAACTTCACCAGAGCGGCCATACTGTTATCGGAACAAGCCGCAATCCTGAAAAATACAACTTACCTTTTAAATTATTAGAATTAGATATTTCTTCAGACAAATCGATCGAGTCCTTTACGAAACGGCTTTTTAGTCAGATAGAAAGTTTGGATGTTCTGATAAATAACGCAGGTTATTTGGTATCGGGTCTTGCCGAAGAAACTCCTATCGAGCTTGGAAGGCAACAATTCGAGACCAATTTTTGGGGAACGGTTAAACTTACCAACCAGCTATTACCTTATTTTAGGAAACAAAGGCATGGAAAGATTATCACAGTAGGATCTATTCTAGGCTTAATTGGTCTTCCTACAGTTGCCTATTATTCAGCTTCAAAACATTCTTTAGAAGGGTACTTTAAAGTTTTACGTTTTGAGTTAAATGACTTCAACATTAAAGTTAGTATGGTTGAGCCAATGGGTTTCAAAACCAATATAGGCGATAGTGCAGTTAGATCCAAAGTAAAAATTGACGATTACGATCTACTTAGAAAACAAACTGCTGCATTCTCAAAAGAAACATTCGATAAGGCTCCTACTCCGGAACCTGTCGTTAATACAGTCTTAAAAATCATAGACCAAAAGGATCCGAAATTCAACTTCCCAGTTGGTCAAGGTGCATCGTTTATTCTTACATTACAACACTATGCATATAAGGCTTTCGAGAACTCTATTTTGAAAAGGATGCGTAAAGCGGCATAGATCATATATTCTAATAATCAAATATATGATCTATTAAGATTCCGTTCTGCTTACAATATAGTATCATCAAATGTAGTTGATCTACCGGCAAAATTAATGCCGTCCTTTTTTTGCCGGGTTCGGTAAGCACAGACCAAGACGAGAGGATTTTTTGATCCTCCCAGTTTTGGTCTTCTGGAGAAACTACCGTCATAACGATTTTTTTATTACCTGCGATTTCCTTGAATGAAATTCCCTTCTCTACTAAAACAGGAACTTCTTTTGTAAAAGGTTCATATCTTGGAATTGAGATAATTTTTCCGAGACCGTTTTCATCGGCCCAGGCAAGAATATGAAAATTCTCAGGTTCGTAAACGGCTCCAGTCCCTAAACCGATCAACCATCCATATCCAGCTTTCGCAAGAAGTTCCATTGAGAAAAAAATCTTTCTCTCCCATCTTCTGATCCTTCCGGCACTATTTCCGTCTTCTATCCCAATGAATTCCGAAAATTTAGAATAGAAAGGATATTCGTACCAAGGCCTCAGTCTTACGAAATCAGTATAATCCTGAGCGACCCATTGGATATATGCTTCTACCTTTCTGTCCTCGTTGATCTCTTTGCGAGAATCTATCCATTCAGTAAGGGCTCCAATTGTATTTTCATAAATACTTTTCAAAGCTAATTCTCCCGAATAGCTAACCCCGATAACACAGATCATCAGGTGGTATCCCCAGTTAGTTTCGTATTCCCAGGTTTTTTGTATTACGTTTCCATAAATCTTCCAAAACTGACCTATACTTCCCCAATAAGGAAAGTCGCTAGGAGGAGAATGTTTTTGGAATTTTGCGTATTCATCTGAGCTGAATACTATGAACCATTCCGGAACGGTTAAAAACGTTTGGTCCTCGTTTCGGCGATAAGTTTTATTAGAATCCAATTCCAAACGGATCTTTTGGTCCTTAATATCAGAAAAATAATATTTATCCCAAAGTTTATTTCTGAATTTATAATTCGGATCCAACTTTCTCTTTAATTCGAAAAACTTGTTAGAATCAGGATATGCGGCTTCAAATTGGACCTGATTTGCATGAGGCTGGTAAGGTAGATAATAAGCACCTCCTACGGAAACGACCGCATCGATCAGCTCTCTAGTCCAAACGCCTACTTCGTTTCTTGCAGAAGGATAGGTCCTTTGTTTATAATAGATTACAAAAGAAAAAACCTCGGACCTGGCCCATGCAAGAAGCGAACCTGGATCCTTATATGAATGACGAATGGATATATTCATCACGTTTACATCATGCTTCTGTAGGACTTCCTTCATTTTAGGATAAAACTCGTCGAATTTATCGACAGGAACGAAATATTCCTGCAATACGTAAGTGCTAATCTTTCTGGTAGGAGGTTCTAATTCCTTTACATCGTAACTAGCCTCGAAGTTTCTCCAGACCACTCGTTTGCCGGTAGTAAAATTGGGATCATATACATATTCTCTGAATTCCTTTCCGTAAGGAAGTTCTGTCAGCCAGAAATACATTATATTTTCCATCCAGTATTCTTCTTTTACTGGAACCAATCTATCCTGCACGGTTACTGCCTCGTCTGTCTCGATCCAAGTGATCGCATTTACATTTTCATAAGCAGGAGGATATATATCTCCGTTATGAAATACGGCTTTAGGATTCGTACGAACGTTTTCAAAAAAGAATTTTTTATATTCTGAGATCGGAAGTTTCTTCACAGAGCGAGAAACTTTAGAGTTGTCTGTTAATTGCAAAACTGCTTCGACTATGACACCGATTCCCCCGTAACCTCCAATCGAAGCGTAAAAGATTTCCGGATTTTCTTTGGGACTAGCGGATACCAATCTACCGTCACTTAATACAATCTTAATAGAATCCACTGATAATATTAATGGGCCTTGGCCCATATATCTTCCGTGTCCGTTTACACTCAAGGAGCCGCCGACTGTAAAATTGGAATACGTCTGCTTGATCTTTATGGAAAGATTATATGGATCTATGAACTCTTGTATTTTTCTCCAAGTAACTCCGGACTGTACTCTGATCTTTTTTTGTTTTTCGTCGAAATCCAAAATCTGATCGAATTCACGTGTATCAATGAATAACGCGTTTTCGGTGGCGATCTGACCTCCCATCGAGAATCTTCCTCCTCCGATGGAGATCATTCCGGAATGCTCTTTTACTAAATTTTGAATTTCCTCGATCGATTTAGGAGTTTCTACTCTAGAAACTGGAATCGGATTGATTTGAGTGACATCGTTGACGATGACAGGACTGGAATATAAATGAGCGGTAAATAATAGAAGAAGTAGTATAAATTTTTTCATTTTGTTTTTACGAAAGCCATGAGAGTATTTTTCGTAGGATCTCCGTTTTGCAAATACTGATTCCCTATAGATTTGAATCCAAACCCATGCAGTTTTTCCTGGATTTCCTCTAAGGATGTAAAATTACGGATTTGGGCAGAAGTTTCTCTCCATGGAATTTCCAAACCTGCGTTATAAACATCATGAGCTAAAGCTACAATATATCTCTGTTCTTCCGAATATACATTATGATCTCTTAATACGAGTTTTCCGCCAGGTTTTAAGATCCTGAAAATGGATGAAATAAATCCGTTTAATTTTTCTGTCGGAGAATGATGGAATCCTATATAATTCGTGACTAATTCCAAACTTTCGGAAGGGATCTTATCTGAGGTAATCGAGTCATAACTTCCCATTTGTATAAAGGTCCCGGCCTTGAAAAGTTGTCCTCTTTCTGCTAAATCCTCGGCGCTGTATTTAGGTTCCAGATCGTTCAGAACGTAAACTTTGCCCTGTATCCCTAATTTCTTTTTTAGACCTTTCACATACCGACCCGTGGTCCCGATTTCCATGTAACCGTTATAAGAGTTTTGTTTTCCCAAAAGCCTTACGGTCTGACTGGATATTTCCTCTTTCTGCTTTTTAAGAGAAGGAAGGGCATAAGTGATTACCCCCGCAAACGGTTTAATTCCCGGAAGTTTGGACATAATCGCTTCATAAATATCCTTATCCGTTTTCTGTGTCTTAGTTATATCCAGAATCAGCTTATGAAATTGATCTTCGGGATAGAGATGATATACGTTCTTTAGAAAAAGGTAAAATTCTTCCCTTAATTTCGGATCCAAATAGACGGATTGAAAATTCGATTTAGGATTAATATCTGCCTGGGACTCTCCTAATATTCTAGGGGCGAGTCCAGCAACGAATAACGCAATAATAGATTTTATAAACTGTTTCCGATTAATTTCTTTCATCCGATTCGAATACCTTCCCTATTCGGTCTAAATATATGAGATAGAATTGTAAAATAAGACATCAAAGTCCAAAAATACTATCAAAATAAAGGAAGAAGCTGAATAGCCCCCTAACCTTTCCTTAAAAAATTGTTTCGGATTTTTTTTTGAAGATTCATTTTTTAGCTTGTACTTTATCCGCCTTTACTATAATGACTGGCAAATTTACCGGCAAGGAGTATAGCCTATGCTGAAATTTCCCGGCCCTCGTACGGATCATCGAGAAAGAAATCGCCCCTTCGTCACCAGAGAAAAATATCTCACATTCCTGAAAATCGCCAACAAGTCTTCTCATTCCAGACAGAGAAGGTTTCGTAACAAAAACAGAGAAAAAAGGCAGACCTTGTCGCCATAGTTGTCTTATCATGGTTTTCCATGGAAAACCTAGACGCTAAATCAATCAGTCTCTGGATCATGGCGACTATATATACGATCGCCGGCATTCTTCATTTTGTGATCCCAAAATTTTATTTAAGGATCATGCCTCCTTGGATTCCCTATCATAAACTTATGGTTCAGCTCAGCGGAATCGCGGAGATTGCTTTGGGACTTGGACTTTTCTTTCCTCAAACGAAGGTATTGGCTGCTTGGGGCGTGGTCTTTCTCCTGATCGCTGTGTTCCCGGCTAACGTGTATCATTTCCAATCTAGGACTAGAAAAGACCCTCCGACTTGGGCTCTAATTCTGAGACTGCCTCTGCAATTACTTTTAATCTACTGGGCATATACTTTCACATATTGATTTGTTAATAGAGAAACAATCGGGTTTATCTACAATTTGGGATATAAACCCGATTTATTTTCTTTTTTTTTAAATTTCTTTTGTCTTAATTTTCATACTTCTAACTTTATTCAAACAGTAGGAGTTTTTCTTGAAAATCATTACCCCTAAAATTTATAATATATTAAAATTCAAAGGATCGATTATTCTTATTTTCTCAATCTTGTTGAATGCTTGTACTTATTCGGGAGGACCTGGAACAATTTCTGGAGGAGACGCTCAGAAAAAGATCAAAGATGCGTTTCAAAACGTTAGTTACTTGGGAGCAGGGCCCGATGTTCCCGTCGATTGCGCGTCTTACGGTTATGCCGATAGAGCTAGCGGAAATGGTACTTTCTCTCAAAACACATCTATCGGATTAACCCTAATCAATGTTATCTATATTAATCCGTATTTGAAGGCACATCTCGACCAAGGAACGTATTATACGGAATCCTCTATCAATCAATGTGTGGATTTCGTAAAAGGGCCATACGTAGTTTATGTTCTACAATATAGCGATGAATGGAGAATTTACGCGGAATGTGAAGTCCCAGATGCTCCAGCTTTTTTAGGGACGGGATTATTCTATAACGAATGTGTGCCTGAAAAGGCAGGTTTAGCAGAGACCATAACCGGAAGTTTATAAACGAATAAGCCGACGTTACAACTCGAATCGATATCTTTTGCTTACAAAACGTCATGATTTCTTTTTTATTTTTGTCAGAAATTTATTGAAAGAATTAAAAGAAAGATTATTCTCCAGTTCGTTTTGGAGATCCTGATGAACAAATTATTTATTGCCCTCTTTGCAACTTCCCTTGTATTAGCTATAACCTTCTCGTCCACTAATGTCATAGCTAATACAAAATATAGCGTCTTCTGCGCTGATGGTAAGATTGAAGCGGATTCCCGCACTCTGGATCAGATGAAATCGGCTCGAGGTTCCAATGTTTGTCTTCTGAAAGAATTCGATTATTCTTCCGATGCTGATAATTATGCTCAATCTTTAGGGGGAAAAGGTTCCGCCTGCAGTTGCAATTAAGTTTACAAGCCGGTATAATCGTTAAATATTCGACCTCGTCAAAGTTTTGGCGGGTGTATGAATAAGGAACTGACTTCTTTCTATGTTCTAGGGATCATCAGAAGTTTTGCATTTCTGATCGTTCTTTGCATTATGTTTGTGGTTTCGGAAAGTTTGACCTCATACCTTTATGATGAGAAAGATCTGCCTGAGATTTCCTTTATATCCGGCTTAGTTTTGAGTATTGGGGCGGCTTTTACTGCGAGTCGCCGCAAGCCTCAGAATCAAGAACCTTCTAAACTTGTATTTATTCTTGTTTCTTCTCTTTTGAACTTTGGTATTCTGTCGGTCGGTCTTTTTCTGATCCGCAAGTTTTTCCCTGGTTGGATTGCCTGATCCCTTTCTTATATTAATTTTTTCTTTTCCCCTCTTCCGGGTCGGATATTATTCTCCGAAACATATAATATGAACCGTCCTCTCTCCGTCTTACTTTCTTCTATATTACTATTTTTCACTTCCGATCTTCTCGCGGAGGAAAGGATTATCGAAGGTAAACTTCTTCAATTCGGTAGAATGTTGGGTACAGGTAACGAGTTCATCCAGGTACTTTCTAATGATCTGAGTCCTGAACTTTCCAGACTTCATAATCAAACCGTTCGTGTTCTCTGCCAGATGAGGGGAGAAAATTGCGACCCAATACGTTATGAGACCTATCCTTTTTCCGAATCTAAAGGTCTTCCCGATTGGACTCTAAAAAGAATTCCAAATTACGTAAATAGAGGTTACTTCGCGTTTAATCCGACGGTCACTCCCGACGGACAATCGATTTTTTGGACTGTATATTCTAGCAAGGGTAAATCGGGAACCCAGAGGATTTGGTTTGCGGAGAAGGATGAGAAAGGTTTTTGGAGAGACGGTAAGGAAATGCCTGCTCCTTTGAATAATGACCTGAACTCAGCAGTAATCGCAGTTCTTCCCAGCAATAATGAATTATTCGTTTTCGGTTCCTTCGGCGACGATGAGGCCACTCGTAAAATCCAATTCGAATTCCAAGACAAAAGAGAAGAATTAAGAAGAAACACCAGAGACGAGATGGAATTCAGGCTAAAAGAAGAACAACTCGCCTACGAGTATCTTCGAAAACTAACCAATCTTCAAAATAAGGTTACTGTTCCTTTATATAAAAGTTATAAAGAAAAAGGGAATTGGTCTTATCCAAAGGCAATTAGTTTCCCGGATTTTTCGAATATATATTTAAAAAATAATACATCGGTCTTTGGAGGTTCCACTCTTTCGTCCTCCGGAAGGATCCTGATCTATTCGGTCCAACAACCCGATTCTTACGGCAAGTTAGATTTGTATGTTAGTATTCAGAAAGAAGACGGTTCTTTTGGTATAGGTAAAAATTTAGGAGAGATAGTTAATACTTCTTCCGAAGAAACGGCTCCCTTTTTAGCGGGAGACGATAGGACTCTTTATTTCTGCAGCGACGGTCACAAAGGTCTTTCCGTTTATGTGACCAAAAGAATAGGAGATGGCTGGGATAATTGGACCAAACCTATAGAAGTTTCGGCTAACTTAAAAGGAGTAAACTTTTTCTCCATTCCGGTAAATAGCGACTGGGCTTATGTAAGTAAAGAAGGTCAATTATATATGGCCTATCTTCCCCGAGATTTTCGCCCTAATCCGGTTGTAGTGATCAACGGAAAAGTTTTGGACGAAGAAGGAAATCCTTTAGGCGCCGAAATACATTATGAATCCTTAACACGTTTGGAAAAAAGAGGAAGTGCTAAGAGTGATTCCAAAACCGGTTCTTTTAGTTTGGTTCTTCCCTACGGTGAAAAATACGGATTTTATGCGGAGAAACCAGGTCATCTTTCCGTTTCTAGAAATATAGATCTTACGGAATCCAAACAGGAAGATGCGAAATTGGATGTGGAGTTTCGTCTTCCTGCTTTGGCTGTCGGTCGACAAATCCTTCTGAACAATTTATTTTTTGAGACAAACAAATTCGAGATTTCCAAGGATTCGGAACCGGAATTGGATCGTTTGGCGAACTTTTTAAAATCGAATCCTAAACTCAAAATCTCTGTCGAAGGTCATACGGACAACGTCGGTAAAAAAGAACATAACCTGGAACTTTCCGAAAATAGAGCAAAAGCTGTGGCAGATTATTTAATCTCCAAACATGGAATCAACAATACGAGAGTTCGAACCCAAGGTTTCGGGGATAGCCAACCAATTTCTTCCAATGACAACGCTTCCGACCGTCAAAAGAACAGAAGAGTTGTGTTACAGATAGTAGACTGAATTCGTTCGGTTCCTTTTTTGTAGCATTCCTTCCTTAAATTCAGGTTTTACCTTGTATTTTTGTTTTAAAAAAGGATTCTAATCCGGAATGAAAATAGCGGTCATCGGTAGTGGAATCGCCGGCTTAAGCGCATCTTGGTACTTGGGCAAAGAACATGAAGTATCTCTTTTAGAAAAACATCCTCTGGTCGGTATGGATGCTCACGGTACCGATCTTTTCTCCAACGGACATTCAATCCGTGTAGATGTTCCCTTTAGAGCATTCAAACGAAATTATTATCCATGTCTTTTAGATCTTTACCAAGAAGCAGGTATAGAAGTAAGACCTGTAGATTATTCCTTTTCCTTAAACTACGGAGATGGCACCACATATTTCGGTTTTTCTACCTTAGGTATCGGAGGTAATTTTGTTCCGATACCTTATTGGGTTTGTTTTTCCAATAAAACTTCTAGACGTATTTTTTCGGATGCAATCCGCTTTTATGAAGAATCTGAAAAAGAACTCCAATCTTTAGATGGTGAACAGCTTACCATCTCTCAGTTTTTGAGTAGGTTCGGTTATTCAGTAGAATTCGAAGATCTATACTTGATCCCTATGTTCTCCACGATCAATACCTGTACTTCTGAAAGTGCAAAAAATTACCCTGCAGACGCGGTAATCGGGTATCATTCCAGTGGTTTGAAGTTCCTAAGATTTTTAACGCCCGAAAAAGGAACTCGCGACGTTACCGAAAAACTTTCAAAAAGAGCCTCTTCCATTCGTTTAAGCACGGATCCAAAAAAAATCGTTTTAGAAAAAGATAAAGTAAAACTGATTTTCGATAATGGAGAAGAACTTTTTGATAGAGTCGTAGTCGCAGCACCTGCAAATCAAGCCATCTCTATCCTTCCCGACGAATATTCAAGGGAAAAGGTATTACTTTCCAAACTAAAATATGAGACTTCGGAAGTGGTAGTTCATTCGGACGAAAAGTTTATGCCCAAACACAAAAGACATTGGGCGCCTATGTGTTTTTCTCTTTCGCAAGATAGTTCTACTGCAACTGCTACCATTCTCTTAAACAAGGTACTTCCTTCCATGAAGGGAAAGGCGGTTTTCCAGACCTGGAATCCTCTCGTGGAGCCCAGCGAAAAAGATTTTATCAGCAGATCTAAATTCGA
Organism: Leptospira neocaledonica; assembly: GCF_002812205.1. Classification (NCBI taxonomy): domain Bacteria; kingdom Pseudomonadati; phylum Spirochaetota; class Leptospiria; order Leptospirales; family Leptospiraceae; genus Leptospira; species Leptospira neocaledonica. The sequence continues at coordinate 320,895 of NZ_NPEA01000002.1, read as the reverse complement.
AAGGCCAGTGATCGATCTTGCTTCTAGAAAAATTTTAGAGGAGTTAAAAGAACTACAGGAACTTCCCGATAGAAAAGTTTGGCTCTGCGGTTCTTATGCTAGATACGGTATTCCTCTTTTAGAAGCAGGAGTTTCTACTTCTTTGGATGTAAAAAGATGGGTAGAAGGTTCACTGAGATCTTAAAATTTACTCAGGTTTTCTGACCTTATAAATCCAATATTCGAAATGTTTCTTGATCGTTTCGGAGCCGAAATATTCCCCTAACATTTCGTATCTTCCTGAGAGTCGTTTTGGGATTTTTTTTCCCGATTTAATCTTTTCTAATATAAATTGGGAGAAACCGGGAAATACGAACGGATCTATTCTTTCTAAAACTTCGAAGTTAAATCCTAACGCCGAATATTCGGATACAATCCCTTCTACCTTTTTTAGATCGGAAGACATCTTTGCCATCCTAGAAATTAAATTCCTTTTGAAAGTTTCCCAATAGGAAATTTTTCGATCGGAGAATAGTATCTCGGCCGATACGAATACTCCGCCCGGTTTTAAAATCCTATAAATTTCTTGAACCAATTTATTTCGATTCGGTATAAAATATAAACTATCCAGAGCGAGCACTACATCAAAGGTTTTGTCCTCGAATTCAGTTAAACCTTCTACACTTCCCAAAATTAAATTGGGAGAACCAAGCCGTCCTTCATAACGTCTTTTTGTGAATTCTATCTGGATCTTAGAGATATTAATTCCGTATATATTCGAAACATTCACTCCAAATGTATTCTCCCAAATTCTAAATTGATCCCCGCATCCAAATCCCAGATCTAATAATTTAGAATTCGAATCCAGTCCTGCTAATTTTCCTAAATGTTCTGCTAGGTTTGCACAGGCTGTGCCGTATTCATTCGTGTTTTCCCAATAGCCGAGATTGGCCCAGGATTCTCCATCTTCGTTCAAATAGAGATGAGAAAGGTCGGTAGGAATTCCTTCTCTTCCGAATAATAGCCTGACCTTGGGCCAGATCTCCGACTTTGCAGGTAAAGAAGAGTGGTGGCGCAGAGAAATTTCTTTTTTGTAAGGCAGGTCTTCCATTGATTCCTAAGTTCTTCGGTTGCCCAAAGCAAAACTTTATTGGACATAGATTTTGGGAACTGTCTACCAGAATCACCTTTATTTGTCTGTTCTCTAATCCTTTCGGATATGTTTCATGCCGACATAAGAGAGAAGAATCTGGGCCAAAATCCGCAAAAAAAGTCCTTTTCATTCCCTAACTTAGGACGGAAAACCTACCGACGGACCTTATGAACATCAAAGATCGTATCCTTGGAATTTTAGCTTCTATCCTCCAATATTCTAAAACAAACTGGAGATCCCTCCTTAAATACTCGGTCATTTCCGGGATTGTAATCTTTTCCTTTCTGATCGGTGGATCTTACGTTGTATGGCTCACCAAACAGGAAGAAGTCGCCCGGAATTTGGAAACTTTCCAAAGAGAAGTTTCCGACGCTTATGATCCGAACGAAATCAAACCGATCCGTATTCTGGACAAAAACGGAAAATTAATCGGAGAATTCTCGCGTAGAAAATTCAGACCTATTCGCACAGACAATTTAACGAATCATGGAAATATAATATGGGCTCTACTCAGTTCCGAAGATAGAGACTTCTATGAGCATAGCGGCGTAAATTTTACCGCGTTACTTAGAGCGGTCATAGTCAATCTGACTACTTTCCAAAAACAGGGAGGCTCCACTCTTACCCAACAGTTGGCAAAACTCACTTTAGATTTGGGAGCTCGGAATGTATTCAATAAACTCACCGAGTTTTATTGTACGTTCTACCTGGAAAGCAAGTTCGATAAGAATACGATCCTCGCAATGTATCTAAATCGTATCTTCTTGGGAGAAGGAAATACAGGAGTAGAAGAAGCTTCTCGTTATTACTTTAATAAACCTGCATACGAGTTGACTCCCGCAGAAGCAGCTCTGCTTGTAGGAACAATTCCGGCTCCTTCTAACTATAATGCCGTTCGAAATCCAAAGATAGCTCTTAAAAGACAAAAGATGGTGATGACTGTTATGGGTAAAAACCAAAACCTTCATCCGAATCCTAAATCCATCGAAAAAGATTTTGAGAAGAAGGTAGATGCGAATATCCGCAAGTTCAGATCCTTTTACGCCGTAGAAGAGACCAAGGAAGAAGAGGACAAAGTTGTCATTACTTCCGAAATAGGAAAATACGGATTCGATAAGGATTTTACAATCAATTTGGCTTCCGATTTTAACTTCGGCATCCGCCAATTCGTTATCGAAAATTTTTCAGAGATAGATCTGGAAAGTCGTGGTATGAATGTGTACACCACATTAGATTATGATAAACAAGAAGCAGCGGAACGTTCTCTTAGAGAAGGAATAGAAGCAGTCCGTAAAAAACTTTCCGAAGATAAAGCAAATTATGTAAAAGCTGGCAAAACGGAAGAAGTTTCGAAACAAAACAAGATCATAGAGAACATGAATGGAAGTTTGATCTCCATCAATCCTACGAACGGATATGTGGAGGCGATGGTTGGAAGTTACAAAATTTCTAATATATTCAGACTGAATCGTGCAGTTTCTGCCGTGAGACAACCTGGTTCCGTGATCAAGGGACTTGTATATCTGATGGCATTCGAAAAGAGAATAGCCACTCCGACTTCTATCGTCGTGGATGAGCCGATCAAGATTAGAGGTTACGCTCCGAAAAACTGGTATAAGGGTCATAGAGGTGCAATGCAGGTCCGAACTGCATTTGCTCAGTCCGTAAACACGATCGCAGTCAAATTCATGGATGAGATAGGTGTAGGTGATTTTATCCATACCTTAGGAAAAATTTTGGATCTGGACAGTTCCGAGTTGAGTAGAAGGTTCCAGCACAATCTAACATTAGCCCTTGGTTCGGGAGAATTATCTCCTAAAGAGTTGGCAACCGTGTATGCAACAATTGCAAATAACGGTAAAAAAGTAAAACCGGTGGAAATCCTAAGGATCACAGACTTCGAAGGATCCGAACTTTATGTAAACCTTCTTCCTGATCCGAAAGAAGCAGAGCAGATTTTAGATCCTGTCGCTTGCGCCATGACATTAAACTTATTAGAAGCAGTCGTCTCAGAAGAAGGTACACTTAAGATCGCATTAAAGGACGGAGAAAAATTCCCACTTGGGGGAAAGACAGGAACTGTTCAATCTCCTAAAGAAGCTCAAAAACGTTGGGGCTCCAGAAAAGGGGTTCGAGATGTTTGGTTTGCAGGTGTAAATCCGAATTTAGTCACTGCAGTTTGGGTAGGTAACGATCTAGGTGCGCCATTCCCCGGTTCCGGTTCGGGCACGAGCGGTTCCATCTGGTTTAGATATGTTTCTCATGTGGCAAGAACATTAGGTTTTGGTGATAGTCTAATTACTCCATTTAACGGAGATTATGTGAAAGTGGATATCTGCGCGGAAACTGGCGGAATTTTGTCCAACGAGGCAGAATGTAAACATCCTTTATATGGACAGTATTATTACGTGGGAGACCAACCTGGCGGAGGAACAAGCACTCCAACAGTCACCCAAACAGAAGGAAATAATTCCGCAAACGGTTCTGACGAAGCACTTTCCGGAGAAGACGCAGTAGAACTAGAACTTCCAGCATCTAAGGAAGATCCGAACGACGATTAGATCCTTTTGGTAAACGGTCCCCTATCAGATACAATTCATAGGGGGACCATAAAAAGATCCAAGGAGCATCTTCTGCTAAAAGTGAAAATGCTTCTTTGATTTGAGGATTTATATCCGTTTTGTCAGTGGATCGGATCTCTTGAAATAACTTTTCCATTTTAGGATTAGAATAGAAGGCTCTATTTCCTCCGTTCCCGAATCGGTCCCCAGCAAACAAGGGATCCAAAAATGCAAATGGTCCGGGAAGATCTGCATACCAAAATAATAATGTTAGATCTCCCTTACCTTCTCCATTCTCTTTATATAAAGCGGCCTTCTCCATCGGAAGAATTCTGATCTTCAATCCTAACTCTTTCAGATTTTGGACAATCGCGGCACCGTTTGCCTGATTCTCCTCGTCTCCTCTCATCCTAAATTCCAATTCTCTTTCCAAAATTTTAGGATAACAAATAGACTTAGAAAGCGAATCTTTTGCTTTTGAAAGATCATATGGATAAATTTCTTCGGAAGAAGTCCAAGTGTTAGAAATGGATTTTGGAAATGGCCCTACGGAAACTTCTCCTTTTCCTTCTAATAGAACCTGGATAATGGTTCGTTTATCCACAGAATAATTTAACGCTTTTCTAAAGTTCTTATCGAAACATACATCCTTAGAATTGATCGCAACGTATTGCACCCCTCCCCCTTTTCGGATGGAGATATGATCTTCTTTTACAAGTGAGTTTTTAAGAAGGAACACAGGCAATTTCATTAGATCCAATTCGTCTTTGAAATATAAATATAAGCCTGTACTTGCTTGAGGGAGAACTCTAAATAATATCTCGGAACCCAAATCATTGGATTGATTTGCAACTAATCTAAGATAATTATTTCTCTTCCATTCCGCTAATTTAAATTCCCCGCAAGCTGTTTCCGGTGGACCACAATAGATCCAAGCCTGAGGCAAAGAGAGCTTTTCTAGTGCCTCTCTAAGACCGCCTTCAAAATAAATTTCCAAACTGAAATCGGAGAGAACCTTCCCCCCTTTCAAAAATGAATATGTGCTCTTTCTTGGCCCCGGAGTATTTTTCAATCTTTCTAAAGAATCTAAAACTGTTTGTGCACTTACATTCGATTTTGGATCAGAGTGTATCTCCAAAATCAATCTTCTGATCTTGGAAGAAGGGCCTTCTGCTAGCTTGTATGATCTTACTAAGGAAGGTAGGACCTGACCTTCTCCATTTATTTCGAAAAGTCTTGGATAGATATATTTTAGAACAATTCTGGAAGATAAGTCAGTAGATCGGATCGGATCCAAAGAGATCGGATCGGAAGGTAGTGAAAATACCAGTTTTTCAGGACTTCTTGCCGCTTTTCCGCAACCATAAAAAAGAAGGGACAAAAGAAGGAAAGCCAGGGAAAAGGTAAGAGTCGGTTTCGGTCCGGCTTGAAACTGGGACGAGACCGAGTCTAGAAATCTAGGATAAAACATTCCGGACCTATGAACGTCTATAGACGCCTCTTGGGGTATTCCTTCAAGTATAAATACAGATTAATCACCGGGGTCGTACTATCCTTTTTTGTATCCATACTCAATGGAGCTTCTCTTACTAGCGTTATTCCAATTTTCAATGCGATCGGAAAGGGCGGAAAGGCTGACTTTCAAATTACGCTCACCAAAAAAGAAGGTATCGCATTAAAAGATAGGGAAGAAGGCAAAGAACTCGAAGCTCTCCAAAAGATAGAAGCTCTAAGTGCGGATATAAAGATCAAGACGAACTTTTATCTGACGACTCTTCCTAAAGATCAGCTCGTTTTGCTCTTTTGTTTATTCATTTTTCCAATCTATCTCGCAAAACTTTTATTCTTAACGGGTGCGGTGTATTGTATCAACTCGGGTGGTTATCTAGCCGTCAGAGATCTACGTTTAGAACTTTATTCTAAGGCGCAAGAACTCCCGCTCAATCATTTCGTACAAGAGAAGACAGGAATATTTATGAGCCGCATCGTAAACGATGTGGAAGTCCTAGCAAAACTAATCAGCTCGGATCTGAAAGATGCAATCGTAGATTTTTTCTATATACTCACACATCTACTCATTCTTCTGATCTTAAGTTGGGAGATGTTTATTGCGGTTTTGATTGTGGTTCCATTGATCATGGGTCCTGTAACTTCTTTTGCGGACCGGATCCGAAAAGCAACCCGCAACCAACAAGAAAGATTGTCCGCGTTAAACGGTCATTTGCAAGAAGTGATCTCAGGTATCCGAGTCATTCGTGCCTTCTCTATGGAAAAAACGGAAGCAGGAAGATTTTGGGAGATCAATAATGATCTTTCCGAAAAAACATTCAAAGGACATTTTTATCATCAGATCGGTCCTTCTTTAGTCGAACTTTCCAGTTCAATTGTCGCAGTAATATTTTTGGCCTTCGGTGCTTATTTGATCGAACTCCAAAAATTAACCTTAGGTCATTTTATGATCTTCTTCTTAACTTTGGTATTTTTGACGAGGCCTTTCAAACAGATGGGAATGTTGTCCAACTCTATCCAAAGTGCAGTAGCTGCGGGGACCAGAGTTTTTGAAATGTTGGATAGTGAAACGGATGTTAAAAATCCTCCAAACCCTATCTATCCCAAAAGACTTTCTAAAGAATTAAAATTCGATTCAGTTGGATACACTTACCCCGGAGCAAAAAGTTCTGCATTATCGGATCTGAATCTTTCCATACAAAAAGGATCCACGATTGCGTTAGTCGGTTCTTCCGGGGCCGGAAAATCCACATTGGTGGATCTTGTGCCAAGACTTATCGATCCAAGCGAGGGTTCTATTACTTGGGACGGAACAGATCTCAGAAACTTAGATCTGGCTTCTTTACGGAAAAAGATCTCGATCGTGAACCAACAAGTATTCCTATTCAACGGAAGTATCCGAGAGAATATTTGTTATGGAACTGAAAACGTTTCCGAGGAAAGAATGAGAGAAGTTTCAGAACTCGCATTCGCGACTGACTTTATTCTATCTTTCGAAGATGGCTTCGATACGATAGTCGGAGAAAGAGGAGTGATGCTATCCGGAGGACAAAGACAAAGGATCTCCATCGCAAGAGCATTATTAAACAATCCGGAAATCCTGATCTTAGACGAAGCCACTTCTGCATTAGACACCGAATCAGAAAGAGTAGTCCAACAAGCACTCGAGTCCTTATACAAAAATAGAACAGTTATCATTATCGCACACAGACTTTCCACAGTTCAGATTGCAGATACTATCTTTACTATGGAAGGTGGAAAGGTAGTAGAATCCGGATCCCATTCAGAGCTAATTCGCCTGGATGGAAAGTATAAGAAATTATACGAGATGCAATTCGCAGAATCTCCGGTTTAAGAAAAAAGAATATGATTTCTTTTGGAAAGATCCTCTTTTTTCCGATCTTATTTTTACTCAGTTTGGTTTATAGGATCTTATTTTTTTTAGATAAGAGTTTTAAGAAAAAGCGGACCCTGCCTTCTTCCATAACAATCAGTATTGGGAATTTTAGCGTAGGTGGAACTGGCAAAACACCTTTCACTCTCCATTTAGCAAAATTACTTCATTCTAATTTTCCAAATATTCCGATCGTAATCTTAAGTAGAGGGTATGGTTCTTCCGGAACAGGCATAAGAAGGGTGACAGAAAATTCTCCTCCTGCCGAAGTAGGAGACGAACCTCTTCTTTTAAAAAAGAATCTTCCTTTTGCGGAAGTGTATGTCGGAAGTAATAGATACGAATCCTATCTACAATTCAGATCAGAGAACCAATTATCAACCAATCAAAAAGTTTTTACATTGCTGGATGATGGATTCCAACACCATGCTTTGAACAGAGATTTGGATTTAGTTTTATTAGATTGTACAAAACTATCTAAAACAGAATTTGTTCTTCCTTTAGGTTTATTAAGAGAATCTTATAGTTCAGTATCCAGGGCAAATTTTTTAATCGCTTCCAAGTTTTCTGAAGAATGGGAAAATCCACTTTCTAAATGGATCCAGAAATTCAAACCTTCTCAAACCGCAAGATTTAGATTTTCTCCTAAAATTTTAGTTCCACTCTCTTCCGGATCACTTGAAAGATCCGTTAAAGAATTAACTGGAAAATCAATATTCGGTTTTGCCGGCTTAGGAAATCCGGATTCGTTTTATTCTTCCTTAAAAGAACAAAATCCCTCTGAGCTAAAAACTAAATCCTACCCGGATCATTATTCTTATACAAAAGAAGATCTATCCCAGATCTCCGAGAAAGCCTCCGATCAAAACTATATTATCTGCACAGAAAAAGATGGAGTAAAAATTACTTCTCTCGTAGATGCCGATAAAAATTTTTCTAAATGGTTTTATCTTAAATTAGAAACTGTTCTGGAAAACGAATCCGAGCTAATCAGCTCTGTTCGTAGCTTCATCTAACCGAATAAAAAGACTTTCCCTTTCCTTAAAAAATAGTATGATTCTTTACTCCTTCTTTTATTTAAGTAGGAATATAGTGAATGGAAATAAATTTTTTACTAAAATATTAAACAGTCTCGAAGAGGGTTGAATGAAATCCAAAATTCTATTTCTATTCTTATTATTCCTACCGGTAATTCTGTTTGCGGAGCCACAAACCGTATATCTACGTAACGGCCAAGTATTGCATGGAGATGTCACAAACCAAACAGCGACCCATATCGATATAAAATTACAGAATGGAGAAACAAGGCGTATCCAAAAAGAAAATATCCAAAGGATCGCCTATCGAGAACCCCAAAAAGAAGACCCTAAAAAGACAGAACTTCCCGTAACCCCGACAGATACACAGGGACCCAAAAAACAAGAACCTGAAATTGTATCTCCTCCTCCCGTTCAAAAACAGGCCAAAAGAGTAGTCAGAAATCCATTAGAAAGGCATTATATAGATTTCTATTTAGGAGTGGGGAATGGAACCTTCTCCCCTCAAACTATAGACTTTTATTACAAATACCAAAACATCAGAAGTTTATTGATAGGAGCGACTCCTTTTTATTTAGCCGGGAATCCGAATCGTAGCGCAGGCACATCAGTCTCAGCAGGGATTAATTATAAGTTCAAAAAATTCTCCTTAGAGGCAGGAGGATTGGAAACCAATACATCTACAAGTTCTAAAAATATCGGTCCAGAGGCAGAGGCGATAGTGGTTTACGGCTCATATCCGGAACAAATGAAAGCGGCTTTCTTTAAAGGATCTTATTCAGCACTTTCAAAATCTAATTTTGAACTGTATCCGAGTGTAGGTTATATTCGCACTTGGAATACGACAAAGGACTCTCATTCACAAGTATTTCAGGCTGGCAATGTAGGCGGAAAATCCAACTTCCAGGCCTCTGAAAGTATGAGCGGGACTTCCGTTGGATTAGGCTTCGCCTATTTATTCGGATCCAAATTCGAAATAAGACCAGAATTCGAATCTTTAACTTTGAAAGGCTCCCAATCGATTCACCAAGATTATACTGCTATATTTTTAGCTCCACCTTACACCTTATTTGTGTTACCGGCAGATTACAGTTTTGATTGGAAGGCAAAAGGAACCCATACGTCAATAAGGCTGAGCTATTTTTGGAAAATGGGAATCGGATTTTTTATTAAATATGATTCTTATCAGTGGAAATACTCCCTGCAAGACGGAAGTTTCCCGATCACACTTTCTTTGGACGATGATCCTCCCACTTTATCTGAACTCACAAGCTGGAATTTCAGCCAGAGACTCCTAGCCCAAACCATGAATGCCACAAGTAGGGCGACATCGATACAATTCGGGGTTTCCAAAACCTTGAACTTCGGGCCAGAGGAAAATTATTAACCGAAGTACTTTTTACTAGCTGTAGTATTTGTTATAAGATAACAAGTCTTAGCTCTTTAGCATGTCAATTTATTGCTTGAATCTTGTTTTCATTCCAAGGATTCTTACCCAGAATTCAAAACTGAATGGGATCGGATCTGGAATGCGAAGACTGAAAAATAAAATAAGAGCGGCAATCTTCTTCGGATGTATGATCTTCTCCCTAACTTCTATACATCCAAACGATCAGGTCATCTACATGAAGGACGGTAGAGTAATCACCGCGGAAATTATTTCCCAAACTGCATTCAAAATGGTGATCAAATTACCTGATGGTTCCACGAAAGAAATCGCAAAACAAGATATCAAAAGGGTCGCATTTAAAGAAGCCAAGACCCCGGAACCTAAAGACAAAACTCCTGCGGAACCTCCCGCACCTAGTCCGGAAGAAATTGCAAAACAAGAAGAAGATTCCAAAAAACAAGCCATCTTAGACGAGAAAGCAGAAAGAAGAAAAAAACAGATCGAAGAAGCAAAAAGAAATCGTATAGATATATTTTTAGGAACAGGATCCGGAACGGTAAACTTCCAAGGTGCAAATTATTACGACACTGTGGTCGCAATCGGAAGCTCCCTTGGCCAAGACAGTGGTAAATTCGAATACCCGATAGAACCAAAACCTAAAAGCGGAAAGGCAACCTCTTTCGAAGTTAGATACTCTTTGAATCGATTCGTAGGAGAATTAGGTGCAAGTTCCATAACATCTTCTGCGACCCAAAGTATTATCGGAGTAGATGGTCCGAGCAGCGGAACCTTCCCGAAATTAATTCACGGTAACTACGATGTTTCCATGAAACATGTTTATGGAAATTTTTCGTATTCAGTATTTCCTCATCCTAAATACGATGTCCGTCCAGTAATCGGTTATCACCAATTTTGGACAAAGACGGATAATTCAAATTCGTTAGTATTCGGAGCGGGAGTGGCTCCTTTGTTTAACGATCAATATTTCGGAACCGATCCTACTTCCGTTGCAGAAGGTTTAAAAGGTTTTTCCTACGGAATCCAATACGATATAAAATTTGAAAAATTCGAGATCCGCACAGGATTACATATTTTACAAATGAAAGGATTCGGAACTTACGATCGACAACTGAATGCCTATGCTCCCGTAAGCGCCCAAACCCAAGCTGAAACTATAGACGTATACAATAAATGGGTCGCAAAAGGAGCGATCATAGATTTGAAATTTTTATACCCTTGGAAATACGGAGTAAGCTTCTGGATGGGGTTAAATAGTATGAGCTGGACTTATACAATGTCTGAAACCGCGTTGAGCGTGGGCAATGAGGATTCAGGAGTAGATCCACAAAGTTACATACTAGGAAAATTATTATTCGAATCTCTCATCGGTCCCGGCGCACTCAAAGAAACAAAAGCCACTACGATCCAAATTGGTGCTACCTACTCGTACGACTTTAACAAATAAACACGTCTAAACATTCTGATATGTTTTATCTGAAACGAATTTTCGTTTTGACCTTACTTGTACTCATTCCAATAAATATTTTCGCCGAAATCCAATATGTTTACATGAAAGATGGGCGAATCTTGAAAGGAGAAGTACTCCATCAAAGTGCATTCAAAATAAGATTCAGAAGTGCTGACGGAAAGGAAGAAGAAATACTAAAATCCGCGATCCGCAGAATTACGTTCAAAAATCCTGAAACAAAGGAACCTCCCAAACAGGAAAAGATCGAAAAGCCCGATCCAGTGCTCGAGGCAAAATTAAAAGTAGAAGAAGAGGAAAATCTCAAAAAAGTAAAAGAAGCCAAAGTTACTGAACAAAAAACTAAATCTATTCTTTCAGATCGCCATAGTTTCGAAATTTTAGGAGGTATAGGAAGAAGCAGCTACGAAAGCCAGGTCGCAAATTTTCATAGAAATGTGGAACAATATGGTTCGATTTTAGGTGGCAATGGTGGATTTTTTTATAATTCTCCGGATCGAAAAGATTCAGATGCAAAAACTATAAACCTAAGATATACTTGGAAACGTGTTATCGCGGAACTCGGCGGATCTCACCTAAACTCTTTAGAATCGGTGAATAATTTCGGTACTATTGTATACCCGGATCTTTCTGGATCAACAACAGTTACCCAAGCAGCATTTACACCGGGCGTTCCCTATCATACAATCAGCTATAAACAAATAAATGCTCAAATTTCCTACACAGCATATTCTAAATCCGGATTAGAAATCAGGCCTATATTAGGTTATTATAAAGTATGGCAAAAAGGAAAAGATGATTCTACTTACGAACTTTCTCCAAAAAATCCTGCAAATACTGATGCGGTGGATTGGACTATAAAGTATGGAACTAGTTTTAGTGATTATTTGAGCGGACCTTCCGTTGGGGCGGCCTTAGAATATAAATGGAAGGAAAAATGGGAGACCAGATGGGAATTCCAAAAACAATTCTTACATGGAAATTCAATCTATACACGAGACCAGATCGCTTACCTTGTAGGAAGTTTTTTCGAAGAAAGAGCAGCGTTGAATAACCAATGGAAAGTAAACTCCCAATCTATTTCAGGAAAGTTGATATACCATTGGAAAGATTCAGTCTTCTTTTGGACAGGTTTCCAATATTCTAAACTTACTTATAAGATGGAACATTTTGGAGGAGATTTAGATTTAGGCGGCAGCCCTTTAGGAGCTTATGTAACTACGGAATTAATCCAATCTTTAACCCAAGGGCTTGCAGGAAATTCCGTTGCAAAGGCGATTTATATCGGAGCTGGATATTCTTTAGACTTATCTAAAAAAGAAACTCAGTGAAGTGCGCCGCAAACAATACAATCCTTACGTCTGACAGCAGAGATAGTCCTAAACTCCATAGACCTGGAATCTACTTGTAAAATTCTACCGAATAAACCTGAATCTCTTTCGGAATCATTTAATAAAAATTGGATACTTTCCGTGACCTGAATGGTACCGATCATTCCCGCCATACTACCTATGACTCCCGCATCTGCGCAAGAAGGTACATGTTCCGGGGGTGGAGGATTTTCATAAACACATCTAAAGCATGCATCCATTCCGGGACGAACTCCCATCACCATTCCTTCAAAACGAAGTACACCTGCGGTGATAAAAGGGATTCTCTCTTCTACACATATATCATTAGTCAAAAACTTGGTGTCGAAATTATCGGAACCTTCTAAAACCAGATCGGATCCTTTGAGTAATTCTTTTGCATTCTCTGTAGTAAGCCTGGCCTGTATACCTTCTACCCTTATATAAGGATTTAAAGATCTAAGGTTTTCGGAAGAAGCTTCCGACTTGAATCTTCCTATATCAGAATGTTTGAATATGATTTGTCTTTGTAGGTTGGTAGTATCTAGGATATCGGAGTCTATGATCCGAATACTTCCCACTCCGGCAGCCCCTAAATATAACAAAGCCGGAGATCCAAGACCCCCGGCTCCAATTACCGTAACTACGGAATTTTTGAGTTTTTCCTGACCTGCACGCTTAACTTCGTTTAGAAGAATATTCCTAGAATAGCGGCTCAGTTCTTCCGGACTCAACATCCGAAAGAAAATTAACCCTTCAGTTTTTTAGTAAGAACGTTCAAGAAATCGGAAACAAACTCGTCGGATCTACGGTTTTTATCCGCAAATTCAAGAGCTTCTTTCGCAGCGTCTTCCGCCTTCTCATTTTTGATCACGATGTTCAGGATAGAAACAAGAGCAGTATAAACGATATCCCCGTTATCAGAGCTGATCACTTTGTTTTTCAAAGCGATAGTGGAATCACCCGCTTCTCCGATTTGACCCAAAGCTATTCCTGCAGGAACTGCAATTTTAGGATCATTGGAACGGTTCAGAAGATTGATCAATTCCGGGACTGCGGACTTTTCTTTTTTATCTCCCAAATAAAGGGAAGCTTCGATTTTTTCCTGATCGGATCCGCTGGAGAGTGCCTTAATATGATCTTCCGTACTTTTTTCGGCAGAAACCGAAACTGTAAAAATAAGAGTGGCGAGTATTGCGAGCGAAATGGCGCTTTTTTTCATGATCTCCTCCTGGTAACCGAGGAATCTTCTCTCGGGAGCCAAGATCGTCAACCCAAATAAATGGTTCGTAGGAATCGCTCGGCCTTTTGAAAATGGACTCGGAATGCAATTCAGTCTTCCCGAAATCCGTCCCAAAGAATGGATCCGCAGAATAAAGGAGGAATTTTTCCCTCCTAAAATCTTGGATAAGTATGTATTCTTCGAGTTTGTAAAAATATTTATCGGGGCCCTTGTCACTTTGGGATTTTTGGCCCTTATGTCTTCGTATAGCGATATCAAGGGGGACATGGCTTCCTCCAAAGGAGGAAAGATACACGGCTGGCTTTTTATCCTATTCCGGCTTCCTCAGATGCTCATCCAATACATCATGAACATCGCCATACTCTTCTCCGTTTCTTTCACCGTAGGACAATTCTCGGCAAACAAAGAATTGGTGGCGATGATGGCTGCTGGGATCTCTTTCAGAAGAATAGTGACTCCGATAGTGGCATTCAGTTGTGTACTTTGGTTTGCAGCCTTCTTCTTAAAACAAACGGTTGTGGCTCCCTTAAACGCAAGAGCCAACGAAGAACATAAAATGTTGAAAGAAGGTGACCAAAACACCTTAGTCGGAGTGGTCTACCAAAAACATTTCAAAGGCCAAGAAGGTTTTTATTATATTTATTATTACGATACTAAAGAAGAAGAGATCAAAGGTGGATTCAATTATATCTGCCTAACCCGGGAACAAACTCCTGATTATCTTTTGGTGGCCCAAAAAGCAAAGTTCGATTACCAAAAAGGAGTTTGGATCTTAAAAGGTGTAGAAGAAACCAAGTTTGACGACGATTTGCAAGTAGTCTCCGTACAAAAATTTGCGGAGAAGGAATACACTCTTCCTGAAAAACCCGAATATTTTAAAAAATTAAAAGGTTCTGTAGAAGAGATGAACTTCTTCGAACTTTCCGAAGAAAAAGAGAACCGGATCCGAAAAGGATTGTCTTACGGAGATGTGGATATAGCAAAACATACATTGTTTGCGGAACCTTTACTCATCGTAGTATTAACCCTGGTTGGGTGCGCCAGTGGATTTTTTACCAAAAGAATGGCGATCGTTTCTTCTTTGGGAGTAAGTATCGGTGTGGCCCTTCTGTATATGATCATGGACCCTTCTTTCAAATCATTGGGAGAAAACGAGGTTATCCCTATATGGGTCGCAAGTTGGATCACTCCAATGCTCTTTTTGTCCGGACTGTACGTAGTTTATAAAAGTCTAAAAGCCTAACCTCAAATAGAAAAGCCCCCGAACTCGGAGGCTTTTTGAATAATCTTACAAAAAAGAGAATTCTGTTTTTTTAATATTATTTTCCACCTTTAGGTGTAACGGTCGCTTTAGGAACAATCACTCTTATATTATTCTTTTGAATCTTATATCCTCCGGAAACAGTAACGATCCCTTTGAACAGATCGGAAGTATCCGTAATTTTTGCCATAAACCAACTTCCGGTTCTAGCTTCTTCCTTGGATTCAGGAGCTCTATATCCATCTTCTGTTCCCATATCGAACATGATTACTTTTACTCCCAGTTTTAAGTCCTTGTCCGTAGCAAGTCGGGTCATATAAAAGTTTTTGGTCCAATACTTCTTACCGTCAGTCACTTGCAAAAATTCTCCTTCCCCTTTTGTTTTGGTAGGAGAGGCAGGAGTCATTTCCTTAGCGATATATACGTTAATATAAGTCTGGTCGTTATATTCTTCTCTCGAAACAAAATAGTCGTCCGGTTGGATATAATGTTCATCTTCTTCTGCAAACACCCCAGTCGAAAATAAACTTAAATACAAGGCAAAGATGGATACCGCCTTGAAGATATCGGTTCTTTTTTTCATCGTTCAACTCCATGTGAAACCTATTCAATTTTTATCCCGAAAAACCTTCTTCGAGACAAATTGTGAATAATTTATTTCATATTGGGAATGTCAACGTTTCCAAAACAGTTAGAATAGAAGGGAAGAAGGCAAACAGGCCGTTTTAATAAGAAAGAGCCCAACTTACCTATTCGGATTTTTTTATGAAAAAACTGAATATTTTGAAAAAAAATTCATTGGTTCTCTAAAGTTTGTCCGATACTTAGTACAGATATGCCTAGGGAGTAACCGCTTACATGCGACATAAACTCTCTGGAAAATGAAGAATCGGGTTTATCTACCGATTTTCCAGAGATCGCAGGATTACACCGAAAGGAGGGTAAAGAACATGGACGTTCAACTTACGAATCTAGTCTCATCAGCAGAGAAACTTCTCCGCGACAAGAGATCTTCCGTTCCAGGAAGAACGGGAGTGCCCTCGGAAGCCCAGAACGCAGCCGACAAAACCGAGTTTTCTAGCAGCTTGACTTCTAGATACTTGAAAGTTCAAGAAACCTTGGGGAATCTCCAAGAACAACTTTCTAAAGAACAAATGAAACTCGGAGTATTGAGCGAAGCTAAGAGTACACCTAAAGAGGAACTGATCAATGTTCTTTTTGGAGAAACTCCTTTGTTCAGAGAATTGGTAGAAAATCCAAATCAGGATCTAAACCAATTGAGAGAACAGGTCCAAGTAAAGAAGGACCAACTAATGGATTCTATCCGCAAATACGAAGTGGAATCCGAGAACGTGCTCTCCGTCGGAATGCTTAAGAACCCTGAAAATTTCCGGAAATCGATCGAAAACCTTTCCGGCAAAGATATTCAGATGAAGCAGCTGTCCGAGAAAACTATAGAAAGATTGATCCAAGATTAAAAAGCTTGCGGACCCGGATCTTAAAACGATTCTGTGGCTGCAATGGCGTTTAAATTTCGGATCTTACTACTCTTACTACTGCCTCCATTGTATCTTTCTTTGGTCGCTCAGACCTCAGATCCGTATCACTATATATTGATCACCTCAGGTGTGTTAAACGTCAGAGAAACTCCTGAAAACGGAAAGATTGTCTTCACATTAAACAGGGGAAATAAGGTTAAGATCCTTCCCGACGAAACAAAAGGTCCGATTGATTGGGCTAAGATCAAATCAGAAGATGGTAGAACAGGTTTTGTTTCCAGAAAATATTTAGGACTCACACCACCGGACACTTTGGACGAATACAAATTGATTGGATTCGTTTGGTCTGGATACGATCCAAAGGATCTTCCTGTCTTCGTTCCTTTAGCATTCTTCGGTCCAAAAGGTTGGCAAGAAGCAAAAGACGAATACGAATTCGATTATAAATTCAGAAGTGGAGTAAATACTTCTCTTCCTTCTTTTTCATTATTAGAAGGGGACAAAGGTCCCTCTTTTTCTGCGTCCTCACCCACTACGTATGGCTGCCAAGAATTCCCCGCGTTAAAAGTAAAACCCGCAGGAGATATTAAGGCCAAAAAAGATTGGTTGGTATACTCTCCGGATCTAGGACTACAATCTATTCCACTACAAGAATTATCAAAGACAGATACAGATTATACTCTTTTCAAAAACTTGGCGGAGACAACTTGGAAGGCTAGAGGCTATCCCGAAACAGAATGGCTTCATTCCACATTAGAAGAAGTATATTCCTTCAAAAATAATAAAAAGGAAACCTTTCTTTCGGGTAGGATTGCTTACCACAAAAAGGGTGCAGAAAGAAGATATCTTTACCTACTCGGACGGAAATTCGGAACAGACAGAGTTTTGGTCTCTTACGAAAAATCCGAAAAACTTACGGAAGAATTAGGATTTTACGGCGGTTCATATCATTTGATCGGAGTCATTTATAGAGAAGAAGATCCGGTCCCTATATTATTATTTACTGATATAGGATATGACTCTTCTATTAAATCTTTATATGAATTAAAGAACGGTACCCTGCAGTTATTATTGAGAGGCGCAGGCGACGCTTGTTGATGTTCCGCAGTTCCCGCCGCTAATACAAACGGCGGGAGTCCGATTTTTCTTAAACCTTAGAAAGCGCAGCCACAGGATAATCAGTATATCCTTTTTCTCCCGGAGTATAGAAGAGAGAAGCATCCGCCTCCGCAAGAGGGATCCCTTTCTCTAATCTTTCCACTAAATCCGGATTCGAAATAAAGTTACGACCGAATGCGATTAGATCTGCATTTTTTTCTTTTAAATCCGAATCGGCACGTTCCGGATCATAACCGCCCGAAAGTATATATGCTCCATTTGGATTTTGAGATTTATATAATTCTCGGATTTCTGCAACTGTGGAATCCTTAGGCGCGGGAGCTCCCATAGAAGAATGGTTTACTATATGGATATAAACAAGCCCCAATTTTCCTAAAGATATTGCGAGGTCCTTGTATTGTTCTTCTATTTCATCATGAATTTCTAAATCATTGAATACACCATAAGGAGAAAGTCTGATTCCGACTTTGTCCGCGCCGATCGCTTCTACCACTGCAGTAGCAACTTCCACAGCGAATCTATTTCTTTTTTTCCAATCTCCGCCATATTCATCATTTCGATGATTTGCGCTTGGATGTAAAAATTGTTCGATCAAATATCCGTTAGCGCCGTGAAGTTCAATTCCATCAAAGCCTGCCTTAATAGCGTTTTCTGCAGCCTTCGCGTATTCGAGGATAGCAGCTTGGATATCTTTTAAATTCATTTCTCTTGGAGAAGAATAAGGTTGGCTTCCTTCAGCATCCGTCCAAGTAGTTCCTTTTAATCCGATAGCAGAAGGTCCTACCAACTCTGCTCCCTTAGGAAGGTTGAGATGATTCCCTACTCTTCCGGAATGCATAAGCTGCACGAATATTCTTCCTTGCTTTGCATGAACCGCATCCGTTACCTTCTTCCAACCCTGGACTTGCTCTTCCGAAAAAATCCCTGGGATCCTTGCGTATCCTAAACCATTGGGAGAAGGAGAAACACCTTCCGTAATTTGTAGACCGGCACTCGCTCTTTGGGCATAGTATTCCGCCATCAAATCATTCGGAATATTTCCGATTGCTCTGGATCTAGTCATAGGAGCCATAACGGCTCTGTTTTTTAGCTTATTCTTTCCTAATGTATATTCGGTAAATAATAGGTTCATTTCTTTCCTCGGATCTTAGACGGGGGAATACTTTATGAGTGAACCTTTTTTATATAAAGTGATAATGAAAAGATATGAAGAATGTGCAGGATTTTCCGCCGACCTAGGTTCAGGCAACGGAGAAGGAAAGTCTATTAAGGACCTAGTAGATCTACAGTATCTTTGTAGAATTGTTTCATTCTTTGGTAAGCAGTATCGGTAAGCTTTCTTTCTTGGTCGTTGTTCAGATATTTTTTAACAGGCAATAATCTAAATTGGGCCTTGGATCCTGTTCTATCTATATAAACCCAAACAGGCTCGTAACCTATATCAAAAATATTTAATTTATCATTTTCTTTAGACAAAGAGAATTTTAGAACAATCCCTCCATCTACGTAACGTCTATCCTGACCCGATATAAAGTTACCCAAAGAATAAATATAAAATCTTTCTTTTGAGATTCCGAATTTATCCTTTATCGTCTTTTTACCGAACTTTTGAAGAGTGTGAGGATGTCCTCCCAAGACGATATCCGCTCCGGAAGAAAAAGCATGATCCACCATTTCCACTTGAGAAGGATCCGGATGATGTAAATATTCCGTTCCGTAATGGTACATTACGATAATTGCATCCGGGTTGGATTTTTTCGCCAAAGCGATATCGGAAGCGATTTGTTCCTTATCTATCAGATTAACTACGGTGCCTGCAGGAATTTCCAAACCGTTGGTTCCATATGTATACTCTAAAAATGCAAGATTCAAACTTCCTACAGGTACAAACAATATTCTATTTTTCTCATATTCTTCTTTGTCCTTGTAAGTCCCTAAGTGTTTCAGACCCAATTGATCCAAAACAGAAAGAGTTCGCACAACTCCCAATTTTCCCTTATCACAGGAATGATTATTTGCAGTCGAAAGTACATCGAATCCGAGATCTTTAATCGCTTTTGCAAGGGAGTCCGGTGCGCCGAACTGAGGATATCCAGTATATTGTTTCGGATCTCCCGGGAGAGTGGTTTCTAAATTCCCAACGGCAAGATCTGCTTCCGAGATCATGGAAGATACTTCTTGGAATACCTCGTCAAATTTCCAGCAGTCACATTCTTTATCATAAGCTGTATCTATCTGAGTTTGATGAGACATGATGTCTCCCACGGCTACAATTCGAACTGCATCAGCGGAAGAATTAGTCTTAACGTTCTGAGAAGAACAAGGGACTACAAAAAATGCAATCCCCAAACAAAAGATACAGCTTCGGATCATTGTTTAGGTTCCGGAGGTAAAGCTTCTATCAAAGAGAATCCCTTTTCGATCG
Organism: Leptospira neocaledonica; assembly: GCF_002812205.1. Lineage (NCBI taxonomy): Bacteria > Pseudomonadati > Spirochaetota > Leptospiria > Leptospirales > Leptospiraceae > Leptospira > Leptospira neocaledonica. Next base: position 300,990 of record NZ_NPEA01000002.1, on the reverse strand, counting down.
GTTTACGATTGCGAAGAAGGATGGTTGTATATAGAACATTTTGTTTGTTCAGCCAAGCTTTCAAGTTATCCAAAGATTGGACATTATAGTGAAAAGGAAACTCTCTTGGGAACATTTCCCCATCCGGGAATCCGTATACCTTAGCACCTTTTGTAACGGTGCGGATCACTATACTTTTGGAATCCCCATACAAATTCAGGAAATTCTTTCTCATCCCTTCCGGATATCTGAAATATTCTTCTGCATTAGAAGTATATAAAATACGGATCGGAATCTCCAATTCTTTGGCTTTTTCGGAAATAGAGTTTATGGTCTTATCGCCTAATAAATTCCCATCGATCGCGATTATTTTCCCATCTAAGACAAGATTTCTCAAGAACTCATAGTCCTTTGTGTCATTATGAAAAGAGGTAAATTGAGGATATACTTTAGAGATCTTATGTAAATCCCCTAAACGCTGAGGAACTGCTCCTTTTCTGAGGGCAATCTGATAGGACTTTAGAATTACTTGATATTCCGGATCATTAGAAAATCTCTTTTCGATAATAGAAAGAACATCACTTTTATTCTTAGGATCCCAAAGTTTTTCGTATTCCGGATAAGTAGGAGAAATTTCTATAAAATAAAGATGGAGTCGATTGATGGAAACCGTTACAGGATCAAAATCGAAAAGATATGCGAATTCACTTCTTGCCCAAGCGATCAAAGTTAAATTCTGATCTGTCCCTACTCCCATATAACCGCCGCCTAAACCTACTACTCTAGATTTAAACAGGTCCAATCTTCTTTCATTGGAAGAAGGGTAATGTTCCGCATGAAGATGACGATCTGCCGGAGGTGTATCGATTGCCGAAAGTTGTAAACCTTCTCTAGTTAAAGAAGCTTTTCTTCCAAATACCGAATGATCTCCCTGGCCTTGGCCGGCAGAACAATCTAAAAGATAGAAAACCGAACAAATAAATAAAACTGCTAAGAATAAATTCTGTTTCT